>CAZVTJ010000034.1:0-9589 GCA_964630015.1 uncultured Gammaproteobacteria bacterium
GATTTTGAAGTTTTCCCCGTCCGTCAATTCGTTCCAAACCAGCCTGAGTTCGTGCCTGGTTTAATCCATCAGCCCCCCCTTGAGCAATTCTCTGTCGAATTGCCTGAAGCTCAGGCGTTTGATCCCATACCTCCTGAAATACGGAAATCTGTCGCATACCCTCAGGATTTTGTGCAAGGATCTCCTGGGGTCCCTTGCTGATCACATAATCAATTTCAAGCCGAAGGGTAAGCTGGGCTTCATCAGCAAGCAGGGTTGCACCCTTTACCTTTTGCATAAAGGCCCTTCCATCCGGTGTATCCTTAATGGATTCAAAAATGGCATCTTTTGTGACCACAATAACTTTTGCCTTTTTCAATTGTTGAGCAGTTGGAGGGTGGTCAGGGTCATACAGGAGTGCGTCAATACCAAATGAGTCTTGTATAGATCTCATAGTAAATGTTCGCATAAGCGCATTTGCATCTGTTGAAGTATTTACAATCACAACCGATGGCTTTCCGGTAATTTCGGCTTTAAGGATTGCAATTTCAGGAATCATAACATCCGTCTTCCCTATTCCGGTAACAGCTTCATACAGTTTTCCCCGCATTCCGACTGGCTTTCCGAGTATTGCGTCAGCAATAAACGCCAATTGATTTTTCTCTCCTTGATCTGCACCTCGAAGAGAAAAGGAAAATTCTTCCCGTTTTGGTTCGGGTGTGGTAAATTCCGTTCCATCTTGTTGCGCTTTTTGACGTTTTGCTTCCCACTCTGTATGAGCTGCTACAAAATTTTCATTTGCGCGCGCTGTTTCAAACCGGGTAATTCCATCCGTGAACTGATGAATAATCTTTTTAGATGCCGCGGATGGAAATTGGGATTCATCTATATATAAACGGGTTGCTACTAACCCACCCTCTATGGTTTGCGGCCGATCATCCACACTATTGGGGGCAAAAATTCTTTTTCCATCCGATTCAATATGGAACTTTTTAGATGTTGAACCGGAAATGATTTCTATCGTGTATTCTCCCTCCGGAAGATCAGTAAACTGCGCTAGTGTTTCCTCCGGAGTACCCTTTTTCATTAGTACCGGATATTCACTGCCATCTGTTCGGGTTGCCGGTGTTTTTCCATCCCTTTTCAATACGTGGATTGTCTCCCCATCGGCAAGGGTAAGTGCATATATCTCTGATTTAATTTCCAAGGTAGAAGTCTTAACCCCGGATGGCACGTGTTGTCCTGGTTCAAAATAGAAAAACCCATTATCACGAACGATTTTTACTTCCTTTCCTGCAATCGTTACCGTATATTGGCCATCTTTGGTAATCATCGATGAAAGATCGTCAAGGGTAATTGCTCCGGTTTTTGTGACGGGGATCTCCATGTCACCATCACCCACTATCTTTGTAATACGTACTCCATCATCAAATCCCCGAATTTCCGTTTTCCCCCAACGGCGTGCAATCACGGCACGATCTGCCGCCACCGCAACCGCACCTTCTTTAGCAAATCGACTAAAAAATCTGTTTAATGCTTTTGGTTCTTCAGGGGTTCCCCAGACTCGATCAAGGATCCGTTCGCCTAACCGGCTTCTTGCTATTGATGCTGTTTGAACTATCCGTTTTATCCGCTCAATCGGCTGTTGCTGCTGGCGGGCTACCAATGCTTGCTGAATACGGCTCGCATCATGCACGGAACGGTAATATTCTAGTTTTCGCATGGTTTGCGTAATCTGCGCTTCAAGCTGAATTTTGCGTTCCGGTGAGGCTTTTGCATATTCGGCTAGTAATGTATCTAATTCTCTCTGACTCTGATTCAGTAATTTTGTATTTGCCACAATCTCTTCATCCGACATTCCCAGAACTTTCGTTTTGAATGCTTTTTGCCGTTCCTCTATGGCCTTTGCATCGAGTCCATCAAATGGATCTTTCGTTCCATATGCATAAGACAAAAACTGTGCTTTTTGGAGTTTAATTTTTAGCACATCAATTTTTGCTTGAAGCGTTTGGATCTCTGTAGGAGATACCGTGTTCCTTTTTGTATTGGCTGTCGCCAATTCTTGCCGTGCGTTCGTAAGTCTATCAAGCGCGGCATTTTCTTCAGGCGTTCGCAACGCCCATTCTTTCTGTGCACCGGAAATCACACGAGGGTCATCTTCCAGTTCTTGAATGACTTTCTCCAGCCGTGCGATATCCGCATTGGCTTCATCGATTGTTTGTTTCTTTGTGACCAATTCTGCCTCAAGGGTATCCAGCTCACTTCGAAGGAGTGTTGGATTTACGGAGTCTGCATCAATACGAGCTTGTTGTGCGCGTGTCCGCACCAGCGCCACCCCATCACGGACTCCAATAAGCCTCCCGTTTTCCGGATTATACAGTCGTCCAATTTCATTCCGCTTTAATCCCGAAACCCGGACAATTTCATCAATAATGTCTTTGGAAACTGTCCGACCATCGGTGCCGATATATTCTTTTCCATTCCAGGTAATGTCTCCCCCATAATCTGTAAGAATCTTTTCAAGCGCTGTTGCATCGGACTCCAAGGATAGCGCTTTCTGTTCCAATTTTATGGGGTTCACTGCATCTGCCTGTAACCTTGCAGCTTGTGCCTTTTTCTGTGTCTCTGGAATGGTTGTGTGTAAAAACTCGGAGATTTGTTGTTGAATCTCTGTAACTGTTTGGATTTTCCCATTTTTATGCAATTGCCCATTTACCAATTCATACCCAAATTGCGTCTGCAAATCGGAAATCATTTCAGCAGATAATGGTGTCCCATGAATATCCACATACTGTCGTGTCTCACTATCCCAACGGATTTGTCCATCTCCGTATATACTCTTTTTCTGTTCCATTCGTGCCAAATCTGCTTCAAGTTGACGTGCAGTTAACTCTTCCTGAGGGAATGGTGCAGAAATTTGATCTTCCAGTGAAGCGGCAAAATCAAGTTTTTGTTGTTGAAGCAATACAAGTGCTCGTGTGTTCCCGTTTTGGATAAGAATATTTTCCTGCAGCATTTCAACTCTCTGTGCTGCTGCCTGATATTCAATAGAGGTATAATCAGCAGTCTTTGCAATTGTTCGTAGTGTCTGTTTTGCTGCAGTAAGCGCAGCAACATCAGCAACAGGTATTTTAAATATTCCCCGAATTACATCTGTTACCTTTTGTGTTGTTGTCCGGGGATTTTCCGTTAATAATTGTTGTTCGCGCGTATACCATTTATATGAATCGCTCACCCCCTGAAGCGCAGTATCCCGCAGTCCCTGGGTAACATCAATTTCCTTTCCCTTAAAGGTAATTTTCGTTACTTTCTTTCTATCTGCTTCTAGAATCAATCGTTGAAGCTCTTGTGCTTCACGCAATGAATTCTCTGTCTTTGTGGCATCACCCGGTTTTGGAAGCTTGATTTTCAAACCGCTTTCTACAAACGTCATGGATGCGGCATGGTTAAAAATTGCGGTTCGAAGCTCCGCTTCCGCGGTATGAAGTTGGGAAATGTCCATACCTGGCAAAAGTTGTGCTTTTCGATAGTTGCCGTCTGCTGGAATAACATAAAATTTTTCCAAATTCCTTCGTGCAGTTTGAAGATCCAATGAAGTTTCGGATATAGTTGGTGCTTTTTGCAGTGATCCACCCATGGTGGTTAAGGCACCAAGCGCTGCATTCACACAATCTGCTTGCGTTACGCCTTGACCACCCGCTGCTGCCAAACAGGTGGTAAGCGTTTGAACTCCTTGGATACCTGTGTCACTATGGGTAAGTATATTTTGTGAAATTCTTGATGGTTGAGTAGTTGCTGCCGTCACAGGTGGCTTGGAGAAACTTGTAGCAAATCTCCCTCCTGCCAACAGCGTCATGGCAGCATTGACACCACAATTAAGACCGTTAACAGGGATGGTTTCCCCAGATTCCGTTTTTTGTGGTGTGCATGCTTTTACGGTGTTATACCCAAACCATACAGTGCTGCCTCCGGATACAATTCGCTCCCCGATTTGTACCGCACGCTGTGTATTTGCGGCAACTTGATTTTGTGCAATTGTTTTCACAAAGTTATCCGCTTGCCGTGAAAGTGTAATCCCCTTTGTGCCGTTTACGACATTTTGAACAAGGGAAAGATTTTGTGCCCATACGCCATATCCCGTAAATGCCGCTGTAATGGCAAGATTTACTGAGGCTTCGGCACATTTACTTGCATTTGCTGCGGTACCATCACAATATTCAGCAACAGGCGCCGTTCCTATTGTTGTCCCCACAATGCCCACTGCAGTAGACCCAAAAGCCATAGCCCCTGCGCCTGTTGTTGCGGCGGTCATAAGCACCGACGCTCCGCTCATTGCGCCGGACATAATTGATGTTCCAGCGGTAGCTGCCAAATATCCTCCGTGAAGTGCTCCCGCAACCGGAATTGCCGGTATTGCGGCAATGAGTACGGCGGCACTTGCAGGTGCGTATCCTTGCATTATGGCGCCACGAATAATTTTTCCCCAATCACCTTCTGCTGTCCCCTGATTAAGAAGTTCGTTTCCGCGTCGCATTGTCCCACTGGTAATATCATTAAAGAATAACGTCGTAGCGGTTGCGGGGTGTTTAAAAAAGTCTTTTTGCTCCTTATACGCTGCTTCCATCCCGGCAACATTAATTTGTCCCGTACGGACTTTTTCCATGAATTCAATATTTTTTTCGCTGTTTGGGTCTTGATCGAGTACACCAAGATTTGTTAAATTTTTTGAAATTCTTTCCAGCGAATCTTGCTGTGACTGCAAAAATTCATTTATGGAAGCATTTGGGTGAGAATTTAAGTAATCCTTATACCCTTTACTTGGAAGAATAAGTTTTTCCTGTGCTTCCTTAACGGCAGCGTCATAATACCATCTTTCTTCCGGTGGCATAATCGATACCACCCGGAGCAAAAACGCATTCACTTCTTCCGGAGTACAATCTTTATGGAGATAACTGAATTCCTTGCATTTTGCATCTAAATCTTCCCCCTGAAGTGATACGATATTTAGTAGAGAAGATTGTTGTTGGAGATAGCTTGAATTCGAAACTGACAAATACGATGCACACGTTTTTGCATCCAAACCATATGTTACACAGGCAGTATCGTAATTATTGCGGAGTGTAATAAGATCTACCTCCGAATCAACATCCGCCTTAAGAAAAGCGCTTAATGCATCATAAAAATTTTTTTGATTGTTTATTGCATCTTGCGTCTTTGCTTCACATGCAACCGGACTTGTTCCATCTTTTTCACAAATATCTTTTGCCAGCTCAAAATATGCCCTCCGTTCATCATCCAAAATATTATTTGACCCATATAATGAAATTGCTTCTTTGAAATCAAGTACATTTTGTTGGGTAGCAAGGTCATCCTGAACGGACTTTTTACATTGAGCCAAAGTCTGATCTTGTAGTATTACACAAGCATTTTCTAACTGTTTTTTAATCTCTTCTTTTTCTTGCACACTGTTGTTAGGGTCAAAATATGTACTGAATAATGTTTGGTACGATGAATATGCATCCCTTGCTTCACATTCATCCTGAACAATTACACCGCATTCTTGTTTTGATTTTCCCGAAATGACGACACAGGAATCAACGGCAATTGTGCGCAACCGATCTTTTTCCGCTTTTGTTGTTGCATTTGCATACTCAGACAGTGCTGTTTCATAATCATCCTGTGCTTTTTCAACACGCTTAATCAATACCGTTGATGTTGCTTGATTGAATGCAGCTCGTTGATCTACCGCAGTCAAACCGCTTTTTGCCAAAATCGTATCCGCAGCGGTACATACCTGTCGTTTTTGTTCCTGACATGTTGCTAGCGCCTGATAGTACTGGGTAGCAACTCTTGTAATTTTTGATTGTTGTGCTGCATTTGACGCCAAAATGACGCACTGTGCATCGCTGGTAGTTTTCATTTGAACGCACGCATCATATGCCTGGGAAAATGCTTGTGTTAATGCCGGATTATTCCCGATAATTTTTGCTAAATACCCATCTTTAGTCTGTAAATAATCGGGAATTCGGGTAAGGATACATCCTGGACATTCTTTCCACTGTCCGTCAATATCACATTGCCAGATTTCATTCCCATTAGTTCCTTTCGGTCCCATCGCAACCGTTCCGGAGGGGATAGTTCCCTCGTTGTTTTTGCAACTGATATTCGGAAGGGGTGTTGGGACAGGCTGCCCAAGCTGTGTATACATATCCGCGATTCGTTTCTCTTCCAATACGGCATTTGATGTGGATTGAGCAATGGTAAATGTTTTACTCCCTACCATCCAGTCCTGCCGTCTATCTTTCGTAATATATTCAGGCCCCACTCCTTCCTTAGAAAGGTTTTTCCATAACCCATCACTACCACACCCATAGACTTGACTATTTGGTCCTGTGGTAATCGTTCCACTTGTTCCACAAGCCACTTTCTTCCCTATATCACCCAGATACTGTTTCTGTATGGCAGTAATTTCTTCATCTGATCTAAATTGGAATGGTGTGGGAGTGGGAATGGTTAAGGGTCCTTCATACTCAACCCTATCTACTATCTTGATTGATGGTGTTGGTGTTGGAAGTTCAGTAATACAAGCACTTAAACACTTCTTTTGTTCTTTTTTATCTTGTATCATCTTGCACGATGAGCAAAGTGTTGTGATTTCAGGCGGAGCTGGTGGTGCGGAAGTAGTTTTTGATTTTTCAAAATACAATTTCAACAAACAGGTTGCCTCATCAGTAAAGATACCATTTTCCCGAGGAACACAAGTATTATTGATAATTGAATACCGAACCGTTCCATATTCTGCTGCACCTTGCGAACCGGAAGGATACACACAATTTCCATTCAGGCAGGTTCCGCCTTTATCCGCACAATTCACCTTATTGGCCGTTATGTATCCCTCTTCATCCACCCCACAAGAAACGTTTTCCCCACACCCACCATTCGCCAGTACACCCAGAGCAGACCCGCAAATTCTTCGTACTTCTGTTTTTCCTGGTGTTGGTGCAATTGTTACAACAACGGAAGCACATTTGTTTATATTCGTATCACACCAACTTTCACATTTCCTTCGTTCCCATCCACCCCCACCAGGTTTGCATGTTAAAAGAAATTGATTCTCACATTTTTTTTCACCCGGCGTACACACTTTTTGATCCCGACACTGACAATACCCATACCATCCGTCTACTTTTGTAAGCCCTGGACAACAATATAACTCACTGCATTTTCCCGTGGTACCGGCCGGGGAACATTTTCCATCTTTAGGCGGAGGGGTGCCAAGACAATAATATTGTTGTTTTCCTGTCGTGGAATCCGTATAGGCATTTGATTTTGCTTTATACCCTTCCGGACAACTGGAACATTGAATTCTTGATGAGTAGTCAACCTCACAGGTATCTCCTTGTTTTAATATAGGGAAAGCATACGCAGAATTTGTATTTGGTGTGGGTGGTTTTGCGGTTGGTTTTGGTGTTGGTCTTTGGGTTGGCGTAGGAGTCCACAGCGCAATCCGAAGAGCGATTTCACACTGTGCTTTTGTGTTATATCGCCCACCATTGGTATATTGGTTGCATTCCTGAGTATTAACGTAATCCCATTTATTTGGGGAATATACACAACATCCATTTGGAAACGTTCCGGAATATGAACCACCCCTATGTCTACATTCAGTCTCGGTAAATGATTTCGCGGAGCATGTGGGAACTGGATTTTGGATACCCATTCTAAGATCAGCTCTCTCTCCATTCATCGTCGAAACTGGTGTTGGTGTTGAAGTAGCCGTTGGTTTTATGGTGTGTGCCGGTTGGATGGCTAGTGGCATGGACGTTGGTAAAGGCGCATCCGAAGGTACTGGTGATGGGTGTTGATATTGGGTGGTAATCGGATTTTGAGCAACTGCCACTCTAGTTGGTACCATGGTGGTGGTAAGTGATGATGATATTGAGGGTGTGCTTGTTGCTTTTGGATTCACCGCTGGTGAAGTTGTTGGTTTTGGTGAAGGGGTTCCTGTGGGAGCGTTTTGTGTGCAATATCGTCCGGTAAAAGATGTTCCGCTGCCAAATTCTTTTCCGTTACAATACCATCCTGGTGGACAAGACTTTCCGTTTGCACAAATGGGTGGTGTGGGGGGTGGCACAGATGTAGGTAATAATTTGGTTCCGGCAGGATAGACGCACATACCGTTTTGGCATGTTCCCCCATCTTTTCCACAATTTACCCGATTAATGATCCAGTAATTATTTTTATCTATGCCACAGGAAATATTTACTCCACACCCATGCATAACCCATTCCCATATTGACCCGCATTTCCTATCTATTTCTCCAGACGATTTTGGAATATTGACTACAATTGTTGGCTGTGGGGTTTTTGGTGGTGTAGGAGAACTGGAAATCGGAGGTGTTGTTAGCTTTCCGGAAAGAGCTATCGCTTTTTCACATAAATCTCTTGTATAGTATGCACCTTTTGGAGGAATAAAAGAATATCCTAAAATAGAAACACACAGTGATCCACTTCCATCGAGTTTTTTCTGTGGTTGATAATACGTGGTAGAAAACGAACAACACCCCAATGTTGCCGTAAAGGGTGTATATGCCCCACCCCTGCGTTCACATTCTGATTTGGTATATTGTGCCCTTGTGGCAGTACAAGTTTGTTGCGTATTCGTGGGGGAAACGGAAGGAGTTGATGTACTTTTTATTACACTAAGCGTTCGTGGAGTAGCTGTCAGGGAATAGTTACAATACCTCCCTGAATCCCGAAACCAGGTCTGAAAAAACCATCGATTCCCATATTGACATTTTTTACATCCGGATGAATCAAATAATGTACCACATTTCGTTCCTGGAGGAAGATATCTCGGTGAATCATCAGCACCGATGGGAACAGTAATTTTTCCCTGACTTCTAATCGTCACTTGTGTTGTTGGTGTTGGAATACCACCAAGCGGAATTGTGGGAAGCGCTGCTCCCGGACACTTCCACCCCCCGTCTTGCTTTTGTTCCGGCGGTTGGGATGGACAAAGCGAACAGGAATTAATGGCTGCCATATTGTTTTGACAGTCCTGTCCAATAGCAAGTTTCCCACTCTCCATATTAACTTTTTTTGTCGGTGTTGGAGTTGGTGGCCGCGGTGTGGGTGTAGATGTTGGCTTTTGTGTTGGTGTACGGGTTGGTGTTGAAGTCGGAACTTTTATTCGAGGAGTTGATGTTGGTGTTTTTTGTGTGGGTATTGGCGTGTTTGTGGGTCGTGAAGTTGCGGTTGGTGCCGGATTGCATAGTTTCGTAGAAGTATTACACCCATATGCACAGGTATCCGTTGCTCCCCACTGCCCATTGGAACAACTTTGTGATTTTGAATTGTTATCTATACACCGGTGTTCCGATCCACTGCACTCATCCGGAACGCACAACGGCGAATCTTCACATACAGTATGCTCCGTACATGATACTGTACGATATGTTTTGGGTACCTTTGTGTCGGAGCAACCACCAGTTCCGCAAGCGCCGGTATTAAGTAACACAACATTACACACTTTAGGAGTCGCTGTTGCATTTGGTGCAGCGTTACATTTCCCATTGGAACATCCATATATACAGGACGCTCTCATCCA
>CAZVTJ010000035.1:0-9503 GCA_964630015.1 uncultured Gammaproteobacteria bacterium
TAGAGCGTTGCTATGGCATAGCAAAGGTCACCGGTTCGAATCCGGTCAGGTCCACTAAAAAAAGTAGCTAGTAGTTTGTAGATAGTAGATTGGGAAAAACGACACAATAGTAGAATTGTAACAATGGATCAATGGAACAATGAAACAATGTCTTTCTTCCCCCTATCTCCTAACTACCAACTACTAAATACATCGTTTTCTCGGGCCTGTAGCACAGTTGGTAATGCGCCGCATTCGCATTGCGGAGATCAGGGGTTCGACTCCCCTCAGGTCCACAAAAACCACCCGGAACTTCTACCAAACTAAGGCAGTCGCATTTGACGCGATGCTGCATCAGGGGTTCGATTTATCCGCCGAAGTCCTGAGTTTACCGAAGGACGAAGGAGGACTCCCCTCATGTCCACACTTCGCTCCTCCATTCAGTCAGAACTTCGTGTGGCAGGCCAACTATGCTAATTCAATAGCGGATACGTTAGGTTGCGTTGTGTACCCTCTAGCTTTAAACCCACAAAGCTTTAACGACGTGAGGTTGCGAAGGAGGAAAGACGAGGGGGGTCATTCCCGCGAAAGCGGGAATCCAGTCTTTCAGTCTTACGAAGATACAAAGCACTGCGCATCAAAGAAATAAATTGAACCTAAAATAATCACTCGATCTATAATAATTGCTAGCAGTTAGAAAGATTATATTGCTAATTATCGGAAGTATCCTGCGGGGTTCACGACAACACCGCCCTTGCGGATTTCAAAATGTAAATGCGTTCCTGTTGACCGACCGGTGGATCCCATCCTCCCGATAATCTGGCCTCGGGATACTTTTTCCCCGGGGCTTACATAAATTGCCTGCATATGACCATAGAGTGTCTGCATGCCGTTTCCGTGATCGATAATGACATGTTGGCCATATCCCCACTTCAGATATTCAACCAATACAACGGTTCCGGAATCGGCTGCAGCAATCCCCGGAGCTGCATTATTGGCAATATCAAACGCATTATGGTACCAGGATGGATATTGGGTAATAACGCCCGATGTTGGCCAAAGGAATTGCCCCGTTCCGGTAACGGTTGACTGGATCGGAGTCGCATAATAAACCTTAGGCGCCTCCGGCATAACACCACCAGGAACAATCAGTGTCTGCCCGATGGATAACGCAAATGTTTCCGGGTTGGAAAAATCATTAAATGGAAAGTTAACAATATTTTGCGCTTCCGTCTTATATTTTTTCGCAATCGAATAAATAGTATCCCCCTCTTTTACCACATGGACCATGCCACTGACAGGAGGAATTTTAAGTTTTTGTCCTATACTCAAACTATCACTTTTTATATCATTTGCCCACTTTATTGTATCAATGGTAACGCCAAATTTTTGGGCGATATTGGCAAGTGTATCGCCGTCTTCAACTAAATAGGTAACCACCTGATCACGCGGTTTCACCGATACTTCTGTTTGAATCGAAGAATTTTCGTCAAGCGAGGTAAGCACAGCCGAAGGTGGGGTAAAATCCGTAGAAACAGCAGAGACTGTATAGGCATTGGCGATAAGCGGCGCACTGGAAACGCCCGCAATTAAAAGAACAATGATGGAAATATGAAGAAATGGCCTCTGGTAGCTTCCGCGGCGCGCCATGAGCACATCAACAAGCACGTCTTTTCTTGCCTCAAAACGGGTACCGAAGTGATGGGTATTACGCTGGATAAAATACCACCAACCGCTGCCCCACTCGGCAAGCTCACTCTGAAGCTGGAATAGCCATCGTTTCATATACTCCGTAAGACTACCAAAGTGCTCCCGGAAGTGCAAATGAAGAAATATTATACAAAAATATAATATTCGGGATAGAAACCTATAAATATTGTTCTTCTGCCACCCGAACTATTCCCGATTTGATTTATACCCTCTTTCTATGTTTCGTCAATATTCTGGTTTAGCTTGTCACAGTAAACAATCTATTCCTGCATTCGGGAATGAGCCGTGTACGGATTCCCGAACCGGATACAATATTTCATGTTATGTCTTATCCGTTTATCATCCGTTTTTCTTTGAATTATAGATAACTTTCACCCAATGATTCCGCCTTTCCCCCGTGTAACAAAACTTCTAGGCTTATGGAATACAAAAATGGTACGGGGAACATGAAATAATCATTACTCACTCCATAATCATTCATTTATTATCTTGTTCTGACGCAATAAATCTTCTCTCCGGGAGAATTCTTCCTGCAGGATCATTCCGAATACGGATTGGCAAAGCGTTCTTGAAAGTGCTATTTTACGCTCAAAAATATCATTGTGGGCATAGCGAAGAATACATCCACTGGAAAACTACGCCCGTGATGCCATGGCGTTTTTACTTCCACAGCAGTAAAACAACTATTCCTACAGGATAGAACAACTATGGATATGAGGCTAAAACCGTATGATATTTACCCCTGGCTGAGGGTTGCAAGAAACTCCGCGTTGCTTTTCGATTTGGACAACCGGTCAATCATCATAGCCGACTGTTCATCTTCGGAAAGAAGCGCGAGCATGTGCCGCAGGGTCGTCACGTTTTTCATCACGTCTTCCCCAAGCATCAGTTCATCGTGCCGAGTGCCAGACGTCGGAATGTCAATTGCCGGAAAAATACGCCGTTCCTGGAGCTTCCTGGATAAATGAAGTTCCATGTTGCCGGTTCCCTTGAATTCCTCATAAATCAGATCATCCATCCGGGACCCCGTATCGACAAGTGCCGTTCCGATAACGGTAAGTGACCCGCCGGTTGTTTTCTCCGACCCTGCCGCTGCCTCAACACACCGGGCGGCACCAAGGAATTTTTTCGCCGGATACAGTGCTGCCGGATCAAATCCACCCGAAAGCGTACGTCCGGAAGGATTAACAACCAGATTGTATGCCCGGGCAAGCCGGGTAATGGAATCCAGAAGCACTACAACGTCCTTCCCCATCTCTACCAAGCGCTTTGCCCGTTCCAGTGCAATTTCCGCAACGCGGACCTGCTCCGGGGGGGATTGGTCAAAATTGGATGCCAACACTTCACCCTTTATTGACCGCGTAAGATCCGTTACCTCTTCCGGCCGTTCCCCGATAAGGGCTGCCATCAAATGAACATCAGGATAATTTGCCGTAACGCCGGCTGCAATTTCCTTTAAAATCGTTGTCTTCCCTGCTTTTGGTGGGGATACGATAATCCCCCGTTGTCCAAATCCAATGGGAGACAACAAATCAATCATGCGCGTTGATAATGGGGTTTGATCCGTTTCGAGTCGTAAAAGAGTATTGGGATATATTGGGATGAGGTCTTCAAAATTCGGACGGTTGGTTAATCCTTCCGCTTCCACACCATTTATTTTTTCGACTTTCAATAGTCCCCAATACCGTTCATTCTCTTTTGGCTGCCTGGCTTGCCCCTGAACCTGATCACCGCTTCGGAGCAAAAACCGGCGGATCTGTGACTGGGAAATATAGACATCCCGGTCCGATGGTGTAAACTTTGGCCGCAGGAATCCGTGTCCTTCCGGCATCATGTCCAAAATACCGATGACCGTTTCCGTCGGAACGGTAATATCGGCGGTAAATTCCTCTTTTCCGTCCGGTGTCGGTGTTGGTGTATAGACAAAATCACGCTGGAACCTCCGGTATCCGCCCATCTGCCCCATCGGACTTCCTCCCCGGGTGTCCCGGCGATAGCCACCACGATCATATCCACCTCCAGAATATCCACCACGGGAATTGTAATTTCTATACCCTCCGCGCATACCACCCTGACGCATCATCTGTGGTCGTGGCCGTGGTTGATACCTGTTTTGTTGTTGGAGAGCTGGTTCTGATGAAAGTTCAGGCGGATTGTCTCCCCCCGCAGTATCCTGTGCGGGAACTTCAGGCGTGGATGTCTCGGGTGTAACAGCGGCACTACTTTTTTTCGGGCCGCCGATAAGATCCTCAATGGATGCCTCCGATGATCGTGGCTGAACCGGATTGTCAATAACCGGTTCTGCCAAAAAGGTGGATACGCTGTCTTCTTCTGTTTTTTTCGCAGAGGAGGAAGATGGTTTTTCTTCGGTCTTTTTGGTTGACCGTTTGGTAGAGGCTTTATATGCCATACACACTATGGAGTTCCGTTTTGCATTCAATAAGGCGGAGTACGTCTCTTATGACTCCCTGGGCGCTTATCGATATACAGACGGTTCCATGAATAAAGGAAATGAAAGGGTTTATACAACAGAGGAGACGATTACAACGTCATTTAACCATAATTGGTATTGCTATGTCAATACGATAATACGATGAATAAAGGGGGTAGCCCAACCCTATAGGGAAAATAACATACATCCAATTTTGATGAATACTGGAAGGAAACAATGCTCCCCCCCATCCTGAAACCACATCCGCAGTCATGATATGTTTCTTTGAAATTACTCTTGAAGTGCGCCTATGGGATCAGGATGTAAAATCATTGCAAGAAGTGCCATTCTTACCGTTACCATATGATCAAGTTGCTCTGTTAAATATACAGCACGGGGATCAGTATCAACACTCGTATCAATTTCATCTGCCCTGGGTAAAGGATGCATAACAATAGCGGTTTGTTTCATTTTCTTAAGTGAATCTGGTGTTATGCGGAACCAATTCCGAATTTTTTCATAGTCTTTCTGATCTTTAAATTTTTCTTTTTTTATTCTATTCACATAAAAAACATCACTCATCCAAATACGATCATCTATTGTTGTGTGTTCTATAAGATTCATTCCATGATGTCGCAGGGCGGAAACTCTATCACGTGGCAATAGTAATTCCTGTGGAGATACCACATGGACTGTAATTCCCGGAAATAAAGAAAGGATACCAAGCAAAGAATGAATCGTCCTTCCATACACAAGATCACCAAGGATAGTAATGGTTGCATTTGCCAAATCGTGAACATGGGATTGTATGGTAAAAAGTTCCATAATTGCCTGTGTCGGATGTTCATTCCCTCCGTCTCCCGCATTTATAATCGGAACGGAAGATATGTGTGAGGCATGTTCGCTTGATCCTTTATCGGGATGACGCAACACAATAGCATTACAAAAATGTGAAAACGTCCGAATGGTATCTTCAAACGATTCCCCCTTTGTAACCGATGATGCTTCCATGCCATGAAATGGAATAAAACCTCCGCCAAAATATTGGATTGCGCTTAAAAATGAAGCAAAGGTCCTGCTGGAAGGTTCATAAAATAATGCTGACAATATTTTTCCCTGTAATAATGGCTTAAGTGTGCCGGTTTGCAAGCGTGAGACAATGATTTTTTCTAAAGCATATACCAGTTCAATCTTTTCTTTATCAAGTTGGGAAATACTATACAAATGGGATTGAAAGAATGGATTATGTGTCATGTTCGTTTCCGATCCTTCACCTTTTATTATAAGGAGTATAGAATCGTTTGTCCTGTGTTATGTGCTATTGTAAAATTTTGTGCAAAAATATCTTCATGCAAGTTGGTGAATTTTTCCCGTTCTGCCGGTCCAACCACAATATACCGGATATGATACTTCGCCCCGATACTTCTGATCGTATCAACATCTCCCGATTCATAGATTTGTCGGACATCTTCCCGAGGGGGGGCAATAAGATCATAGGATCCCCGCCATAACCATTCATGAACTGCCCAACCTACGATTGTCGGCACTCCGGCAAATGCGGAAATTCTGTTATTGTCTGTATAACTTTCCCCGTCTGCTTCAACAATACTTGGCAGCTGGTAGGCGGGATTTTTCCCGTCCCAGTGGTATTGCGGCACCACACTATCCCTAAGCCACACCATGGCAGCATAATCATCTGGATATTCGCTCTTAAACCACCCCAATCCATCAAGTCCCACATAGGTTTTAAGCTCCCCAAAATACGACCGGATTGCAAAAAACGGGAATATCGAAACCAAAACAACCTGCGGAACCAATAGGACAAGGTAGACCCCACGGACCCATCGAGGTGGGATGGAGGAAAAAATTACAACAATCCTGGAATACCAAACACGTGATTTTTTCCTATTTGGATCTGAATGCTTGGACATCCTATTCCTGTTTACAATCACGGAAGCCATCGTTTGGACGGATACGATACTCCACATCATAAATGCCTGGTATCCAAGCTTAAACATCGTATTACTACGGAAGTGCGCCGGATAAATATCTTTCGCATAGAAAAATTCTGGAATAATAATCATGACAATCCCATACAGATACAGTATTTTTAAGAATCTGCGTACTCCCACATCCATTCGTTTGGTAATCGATGGGATAAACAAGGCTGCTCCTGAAAACCAGAAAAACCCCCATAAAAGCCACATCATCCAGATAGGAGATTTCTGGCATTTTTCCAGTCCTTCAAACACAAACGGCCCGAAGGTTGAATTCTCCAATCCCGATGGCGGACAGTTGACACCAATTCCTGTTGCAAACGACGAAAAATGCATAAGGAACGGAAGCGCCGTACATGCTGCAACAACACCGATCATTCCAAGGGGAACAAGTGTTTCAATATATACCCACCAATCGCGTTTCTTTCGGCGCGGATACCAATAGAGCCCGGCAAGAAGAATAGCAAATATAAGCGCATAAATCGGCCCATCAAACGCATTCGTCATAAGAAGCACGGCAACAAGAAATCCATACAACAGCACCGTTTTGGTAATCGGATTGGTAAACAGCGCACTAATTCCGTGTTCCCCCGCCCCAAGTTCGGAAAACATTTTGACCGATTCAGTGGAAGAAAATAATTCGATCAGCAGGGCAATCGCCAAAAGCGCAAACGGGATAGACAACACGTGCCCGTGAATATCGGACACCACGAACGAATATGACGGGAATTCATGAATCGTATATGGAATAAACCTTGTAGCATTGGCATACCAATACCGCGCCATTCCTTCCGATACACGGGAAAAAAATTCTGAAGGATTCCACAATACTGTCCAAAACGGCACGACATCTTCCCCGGTATACCCTTTCGTAAAGGCATAAATCGTCTGCATATTCCCGGCAAGCGTAACAAACCATCCGGTGATGAGACCAACAATTGTTGATCCAAAAAATATAACACGCCCTCTTATTTTGATAAGTCCCGTTGTATCGCTCTCCCCGGTCCTGTTTCGTAGAAACAACTCTTTTCCAATTGTGAACGACATCGTAAAACATAGGGAAAACAGGGTCGCTAGCATAAGGTTAAATGTTACTGACAGCGGAAGTCCCGAAGCTTTTGTTAAGACAGCAGTTACTAGGTGGCCAAAATAATAATAATTAATCGTTCCGCCGGCCCACCACATATCAGGAACGGGAAAATACCGGCTATTGATAATGGTCTGCATAAATCCGTAATCCATGAATTTTTCAAGACCGCGGATTGCCGGCTCATGTGCCTTAATCCACGCCCAAAATACAAGACAGGCAAGAAACAGAAACTCTTCAAAAATCAGAATGAGAATGGGTGGGCGGATGGGTACTCCCCGTACTTTTTTTGGAGAGTGTATAGTGCGGTTTCGCCAAAGGAGAAACAAAACCGGTAGGGAAAATACCAGTGCCAATGCGGCAAATACCGATGCCGTGGTAAAGGGAAGTATCCGGAATGTGCCAAAAAAATAAAGTAGGAATGGAACGAGGGCAAATCCGACGGCCTTGGAAAGCGCGTATCCCCCGTCATACCATCGGTGAAAAATCCTATGTGTCAAGGGATATGCAGCCGCACCGAACAAAAACACGGTTCCCCACCAGGTAAACACCATTGAAAGATCATTCCCCCACATATCACCATATTGTAGTATATTTTCCTCTTCCGCATGAAGGACAGTCTCTCTATATAATAGGAAGGAGTATGAAACGGATCCGTATCCAATGTTCATGGTGTGATTGGTGTGTCCTTCTTTTTATAACCGCAATATCGGTCATACTGATGGCCGGAACACTTGCGGCGACGCCGGATGGAGGAATCGCGGTAGCTTCCAAAGCCTGGAGTGATTTTGGCGCCCATATCCCCCTGGTCCGTTCTTTTTCCCTCGGCAGCAACTTCCCGCCGGTTTCCCCACTGTTTCCAGGGGAAACAATACGCTATCATTTCCTGTTTTATGCCTTTTCAGGACTATTGGAGCGCCTTGGCGTTCCCCTCAACTGGGCGATCAATATTCCAAGCATTCTCGGAATGATCCTGTTTCTTTCCGGACTGTATGTTCTGGGAAAATTACTCTTTGGGAATAGACGGGTTGGCATTCTGGCAATTATCTTTGTGCTCCTGAATGGTTCGCTCTCATTCGTAAACTTTTTTGCATCCCACCCGCTTGGAACATCGACACTCCCAGACATCATCTCCAACTCGCGGTTTCCGTCATTTGGGCCATGGGATAATCAGGAAATATCGGCATTTTGGAGCCTTAACATCTTCACCAACCAACGCCATCTGGCGCTTTCCTACGGAATTATCCTCTGGGCACTGTGGTTTGTATTCACCCTACCGGATAACATATCACGCAAAAAAATATTCGGCATGTCACTGTTCCTTTCCGTTCTGGTTGGATTGTCATTACTTCTGAATCAGGCAGCTGCACTGATTCTTGTTGTGTGGTTCATTTGGATCTTTGCGGTATATCCAAAAAAGAGACTACTCTGTTTGTTTACTGGCGTTCTTTCACTCCCCTGGGTAGTGCTGTATCTATCCTTCATCGCACCATCCGGTCTTCCCGTATGGGAACCGGGATATCTTGCCCATTCCCTTGCTCCCCGAATATTTTTCCCCTATTGGTGGAAAAACCTTGGACTTCATCTTGTCCTTATTCCCCTTGGCATTCTCTTTGCCCCGGCAAAAGCCAAAAAAGCGTTGTCTGTCCCGCTACTTCTTCTATTTGTAATCCCCAACCTCATCCGGTTTTCCCCAGATATGATCAATAACCACAAATTTTTCAATTTTTATCTTGCGATGGGGTCGTTTGGTACCGGGTGGATACTGTTTGGATTTCATACAACCCTTCGTCGGCTCACTTCACGAATTCATGCACGCATTCTTGCCATCGTGTTTCGCGTAAGCGGACTTATCAGCATGGGAATAGTATGCGTATTCCTTACTCTGTCGGGAATTATTGACTTCTTCCCCATCATAAACGATGGAAAATATACCATTGAATCCCAAAAAACCAATCCCGACATTGCCGCGTATCTGCGCCTTGTTCCACCCCAGGCCATTGTCCTTAACAGCACATTTTTCACCAATCCCGCTTCCCTTGCCGGAAGGCCCATTTATTTCGGCTACCCGTATTTCACTTGGTCATACGGATATATTACTCAACCACGTGAACAGCTCTATCTTGCCATGTGGCGGGCACAGAATAAGGAAACGGCATGCAGATTGGCACGCCTTGCCCATGTTGACTTTGCGGAACTTTCACCTCACCCTGAGCAATATTTACAACCCAATACGTTTCTTTGGAACACAGAATTTACCCGGATATATACAAACGAAAAAACAGGCTATACTATTTTT
>CAZVTJ010000036.1:0-9474 GCA_964630015.1 uncultured Gammaproteobacteria bacterium
CCTGCACTCCATATCATGGCAATGCCGCCAATGGATCAGCTTTTCGATAACATAAAACAGAAGAAACGAAACCAGCACAGTCGGAAACAACACGTCCGGAGCTAAATACCGTGCTGCCTCCGGAAGCAGGTGGATGAATGCGGTTCCAAGCAGCACTCCGCCGGAAAGCGACATGAGAAACAAAATCACCTTCCCGACATGTTTATCCGAGAGCGGAACCAGCGACAGCAAAATATATGATCCGATACTCAGGAGTCCGTTTGCGATGATGGTAAAAAGGAGCGCTTCCATACATTCCCGTTTCGATGAAGGAATTATACCCTATTTGCGCCCCACCATACGGAGAGGTTTATAACAGTGAAATTTGGGGAGATGGTTTTGGAGCTTCAGGATAGGAAAAATCAACTTCAACAATCGTTTTGTTGTTCCATTTGTCCACATACCGGAGATAGTTATTCTTCATCCCGAAGTCATACAGGTCACGGGTCAGGAACACATCCGCCTCACAGTACTTTTGCAGCTTCTCCAGGCTTTGCCCGTCTCGCTTTGTCCAGTACAACACCGCATTTGTCCCGACATCGGTTTTGGTCGCGCCAAGTGTTTCCGTAGCAAGTGCGTTCAGGGATAATTTCCTGCCGAGACGGTTTTTAACGATATCCATGATGTCAAAGTGGTTGAGTTTGGCAAATGTCTTCCCGTGGTATGGAACCAGCGCCGGAACATCAAAATGCAGACTGTTGAATCCGATAATCCGGTCCGCTTCGGAAAATATGGGAAGCGATAGGGCAATATCGGGTGTTATCCCCGCTTCCTTATCCCAGTAACTTACCATTTCACCGCTTATTTCCTCATGGGCGCTGTTTAACACCCTGCGATACACGGACATCACGGAGATCCCCAGATCACCCGGATCATCCGTTTGGATATCGGAAAACAACCGTTTCGTTTCGACATCGAAAATGACTTCAACAATCATAATTGTTTATCCAATCACATTGGCACCCTTTTGCCAATCCCCGAATTTTTCCTTACGGCTTTGTGAGGTAGATAAGCCGGCCAATCGTTGGGGGGCAACTGTGCTGATGACTCCGGAGATATTCCTCCAGCACATCATATGCGGATGTCGTAATGACTGCATGATGCACGCAGAGTTCATCTTCCCCAATGCCCAAATTTTTTAAAGCATTTGCCTTGTGATATCCCTGGAGCGCAAGCGTGTAGGAAAGCTCATCAACAACCGGCACCCCACGGATCAGAAGCGATACAAGTTTTTGGTTTTGATCGTCATAGATGGCCTTCACATGGTGGTTTACCTGATAACACTCACCCTCTCCGGTACGGTTATCTTTGCGCATGATGTGGGAAAATATTTTCCGCAGCTGTCTTCCGCTCACCGTGCACCGGATGACACAATCATCAAACGGAAAACAGGTTTTTAAATCCATCAGTGTTACCACCGGACCCAGGGATTTGCTCCTGATCGACCCGCTTCCCACCAGCATCACGTCACATGCGGCAACACCGGCAAAAATATCGGCAATAAAATCCCCAAGTTGTGTCTCCTCTTCCCGCTTCGGATGTGCCATGACATCCGTGAATTTCGTAATCACACTGGCATACTTCCGGTTTACCGGATCGGCAAATGATGCAATGAATGTTTCCAGTGCCCGATCCGGCATACAAATATCGCTGGTTATGGGAACCAGCTGCCAGGTGTAGGAAACAATTGCGTTCGTATCGTCATCGACAACAATATCCATCCTTCCGATCTGATTGGTGCTGGTTCCCGCCTGGACAATCGGAATACCGTTTACCACCTCCGGCTTTTCAAGAACCGTATGGGAATGACCGCCGATAATCAAATCTACCCCCCATGCAGGATCAAGCATTGCCGCCAGCTGTTTGTCGCTGTCAAACCCGATGTGGGTAAGCAGTACCGTACAATCGATATCATCATCCTTATAGACATTGATGATTCTTCCCACTTCCGCTGTTGCTTCCTCCAGGGAAATAAAACTTCCGACCAGTGAATCCAGCTTGATGGAATCGATCACCTTATCCGTAATAATGCCGGTAAACAGGAAATCAAACCCATCTTTTTTAATAATGACAAATGGCCGCATCAGGCGTTTATGGAATTGCTTGATGTACAGATTTGCATTCACGATTGGAAAATTCGCCATTTTTTCCAGGAAAAGAAGATGCGGAAGCCCGTAATCGAATTCGTGATTCCCCAGCGTTACGACATCAGGGGCAAGATAATTCATGATTTCAATCGTCGATATACCCTTGTATTCGCTGTCGATCAGCGACCCCTGCACCATGTCGCCGGAGATAACATACAACACATTCTGTTCTTCTTTCCGTACCTTATTTATATAACCGGAAAGAAGCGCCAAACCGCCGATTGCCCGTTGTCTGTCCGTGCCCGTTTCGGCCAAAAAATCACCATGCATGTCATTACTGTGGAGAATCGTGAACTTTTTGGTATTCATACTTGGTATTATATGCCAAAATTCTGTCCCATATTATTTTACAGCTTGCATTTTTTTACCTGGTACACCAATATAAATATACGGCGTTTTTAGAGCGCTCATTTTTCGGTTAATATAAGGAATCATATACTAATGACACATCCGCTGCCCCAAATCAAAAATGGCATAATCCCCTTAGGAAGTTATTCGACCGGCTCAACGGTCTATTTATATGTCCTGAAATTCCGCGATGGCTTACCCACGGCAACGATAGACAAAAGCAGTGACGGAGTAACATTCGTTCCCAGCGGGGAAGGATTTGCCATCAAAACCCCCTTTGGGGAAGAAGACCTGACAAAATGCTCCAACTTCCGTATCTCTCATATCGATTCCCGCTACACACTCACGTATATCATCAACCCCAACCAGCAGGCACATGTCTGTCTGGCGGTATCGGATGATCTAAAAACATGGACAAAACTCGGAAAAATTCTGGCAAGTCCGGAAACGGCAATGGTCGTTCCCGATACGAAGGTTAATGACCAGTATGTATTAATCTCTGGCGAAAAATCCATTAAAGTATCCTTTTCCAAAGACCTCAAACACTGGGCTCCGGCAAAAAATCCGATTATCGCAAAAACACCCGATCATTTCGATAACGCATTTTTAAAAGTCGCAACGGTCAAAAAAACTGCCGACGGTATTATCATCCTTTACTACGTCAAACGGACCGAACATGGTAACCATTATTACGCCATCAATACCGCGCTTGTCGACTCATCCGACCCGACAAAACTCATCTGGAACTCAAAATTCACGATCTGGGAACAGACCGATCATTGGACGGAAAAATCAGTCCATCCTGTCGGTATTTCGGAAATCGGCGATTCACTCCTTTCGTTCTGGGGATCGGAAAATACCGTCTTTACCATCCTTCATACACCAATTAAAAAAGTTCTATCCGACAGGAAAAATATTTCCTTCCTGTTTTTAAAACGTATTAAGGAAAACCCTATTTTAAAGCCGATTGTCGAACATTTTTGGGAATCAAAGGCTGTCTTTAATCCAGCGGCCATCTATGAAGGCGGAAAAGTCCATCTTGTCTACCGGGCAATCGGCGACCATGACCGGTCTATGCTTGGGTATGCCAGCAGCAGTGATGGTACACACATTGATGAACGGCTTCCCGACCCATGCTATGTTCCGACAGAACCCTTTGAGGGTAATGCACCGTCCATGATTGCTATCCCTGATGGTATGACTGCCGGCAATTACATTTCAGGCGGGGGTGGCGCTGGTGGCGTTGAAGATCCACGTCTTACCAAAATCGATGACACGCTCTATATGACGTATGTCGCCTACGATGGCTGGACAGGTCCGAGGGTAGCCCTAACATCCATTAAAACAAAAGATTTCCTGGAAAAGAAATGGACATGGGCAAAACCGGTACTTATCTCTCCGCCCGGAGTTATCGATAAAAATTGTGTCCTGTTCCCGGAAAAAATAAACGGAAAGTACGTGATGTATCACCGAATCTACCCGAATATGCTTGTTGATTACCTGGATGATCTTGATTTTGATGGCGAAACGAAGTTCCTCAAATACAAAGGTGATGCCATCATCCCGCCCCGCCGAACAAGCTGGGATTCAAGAAAAATCGGAGCCGGAGCACCACCGATCAAAACACCCTATGGGTGGTTGACAATTTACCATTCTGTCGGCGATCAGGATCCGTCACGATATAAAATGGGGGCAATGCTGGCAGACCTTACCGATCCAACCAAAATTCTATACAGGTCACGAAATCCAATCCTTGAACCAAACGCAATCTACGAAAATGAAGGGATGAAATATGGTGTTGCCTACCCATGCGGTGCAACGCAGGTTGGCGATGACTTGTTTGTCTATTATGGCGGCGCTGACATGGTTGTCTGTGCAGCGCGGGCAAACATGAACGAATTCCTGTCCGAACTTATAAGCGGCGGCACCATGCATCTTACGCCAGCACAACTTTCTACCCGCTAACCCATGATTGTCGTGAAGCGCCACCAGCTCAACCCAATCTTTACACAAGACCCCGCAAATGAGTGGGAAAAGGAAGGTGCATTTAACGGGTGTGTACTAAAAGAAAACGACACGTCCTATCATATGGTGTACCGCGCTTTTGCTGCGCCAACCCGATGGGCAAATGCACAAATCAATATTTCTTCCGTTGGATATGCCCATAGTTCGGATGGTATCCGGTTTGATTCACGAAAACAGCTCATTACACCAGAATATGATTGGGAGCGGTTTGGGTGCGAAGACCCAAGAATTACCAAAATTGGCGATACCTACTACATTTTTTATACCGCTCTCTCCATGTACCCGTTCGGTGCTCAGGGGATAAAAGTTGCCGTTGCTACAACAAAAAATCTTGACCATATAGAACACAAATACCCTGTCACGCCATTTAATGCAAAGGCGATGTCCCTATTCCCGGAAAAGATTAACGGAAAATTTACGGCAATTTTGACAGCCCACACCGACCTTCCGCCGTCAAAAATCAGCATTGCAACGTTTGAACAAGAAGAAGATATTTGGTCTCCCCACTATTGGAAGGAATGGTATGCACATCTTGATGATCATGTTGTACCACTTCAGCGGACAATGGACGATCATATCGAAATCGGTGCGCCTCCGGTAAAAACAGAACAAGGATGGGTCATTATCTATTGCTATATCCATAATTACGTCAAAGGTGATAGGGTGTTTGGCATTGAAGGAGCCCTCCTTGACCTGAAAGACCCGCAAAAAGTTATTGGACGGACAAAAGAACCGCTCTTGGTTCCGGAAAAATCGTATGAGCTTAAGGGTATTGTTCCTGGTGTCATATTCCCGACCGGCGCAGTAGCGGAGGGAAACGCCCTGAATATTTATTATGGTGCTGCAGATACAACCGTTTGTATTGCCAGTGTATCCCTTGATCGTCTTACGGAAGTGATGGAATACCCACCGGAAGAAAACCACTCGGAACATATCCGGCTGGAACGGTATGATGGAAATCCGATTCTCCTTCCTATTGAAGGCAATCCTTGGGAAACAAAACTCACGTTTAATCCAACAGCCGTATATGACGACAATAAAGTCCACATCCTCTATCGTGCTATGGGAAACGATGATACGTCTGTCATGGGATATGCATCATCGCGGGATGGATTTCATTTGGATGAACGGCTCGATTACCCCATTTATAAACCCAGAGAGCCTTTTGAATTAAAATATCACCCTGGGAATTCCGGTGCCGAAGATCCTCGGATTACCAGAATCGGTGATACGTATTATGTGTGTTACTGCGCCTATGACGGAAACAACCCGCCTCGGTGCGCGCTCACAACAATAGCAGTCAATGATTTCCTTGCTAAAAGATGGAATTTTACCAAACCGGTTCTGATGTCTCCACCGGGTATGGATGATAAAGACCACTGTATTTTTCCGGAAAAAATCCGGGGAAAATATGCAGTCATTCACCGCTTTAATCCCCATATGTGGATCGACTATATCGACGATCTTTCTTTTTCCAACGGAACATATATCGGCGGGGAAATCATGATGTCTCCATCGGTTTTCGGATGGGATAATCTTAAAATCGGTCTTGGTGGAACTCCCATCAAAACGGAACGGGGGTGGGTCATTATTTATCACGGAATTTCCAAGACCGATCTTATGTACCGACTTGGCGCAATCCTCGTTGATCTGGAAAATCCATCCCTTATTATCGGTAAACTTCCCTATCCGATCCTTGAACCGGAAATGCCCTATGAAACAAGTGGTGCAAGACCCGGAACCGTCTTTGCTTGTGGTAACGTTGTCATTAATGGAGAACTTATTGTGTATTACGGAGCCGGTGATTCTGTATCCGGAGTTGCATCAACACCTTTCCAGCCACTGGTAGATGCTCTTGTCCATTCGGCGTAATAGCTCCAATTCCTAACGATCTTCATCTGCCTGTATTATCCGTACCCATTCAATCCCTCAATGATTTTCACTCTCCATTTCCAAGCGCTAAATATACGAATTCCATCAGAAAAAAATAGTATTCACTATAACAAACGGATAACTCCTGTAGTATTTTTTACCATGCATATTCCAGAATATTGATAACGATAATCATACGTCTTTCATTTATCCATTATCATCGTATTTAATCTTTCAATAAAGGCTTCTTGGTAAATAATTTTCTTTTTATCGAATACTATTTGTATACAGTAATATTAGGAACATCTGGATTCCTTCAATACGTGATTTTCCAAAACAATCCATTCCTATAAAAAAGGAAAAAGACACTATATTCCCCCAGTGCTCATACGATAATTTCAATGCGTCATATCTTTGGGAATATTAGCGCATTCCAATCTATAGAGTTTATCGTATGGAGAGATACGAAGAAGAGAAAGAAAACGGCAAAGACTGAAAAAATCAGCAGTCACCTTACTTGAGTGCTTTAGCCTGATTAACGACATCCTCGATGGCTTGGGCTATTTTTTTGGGATCCCCAAGGAATTCCTTGTTACGGATGATAAAATCATCATCAAGGGTATAGACTAACGGAATACCTGTTGGAATATTTACGTCCAAAATTTCCTCATCGGAAATATTTTCCAGTACCTTCACGAGCGCGCGAAGGCTATTATGATGACCGCTGATAAGTGCAGTTTTTCCGTTCCTGACTTCCGGAACGATAGTTGCGTTCCAAAATGGAAGCGTCCTGCTGATCGTATCCTTAAGTGACTCACCGTTTGGCTGATCCGGTTCTGGGACACTCGAAAATACTGGATCCTCCAGTTGCTTTAAAAATTGCTCCCGTGATAACCGTGGTGGTGTATCTGCATATCCCCGGCGCCATTTATGCACCTGTTCTTCCCCATATTTAATGGCCATTTCCGCCTTGTTCATTCCCTGAAGTGCGCCATAGTGACGTTCATTCAGCCGCCAGGATAGATGAACGGGAACCCACATCCTATCCATAGCATCCAGCAGTAACCATGTTGTTCGGATGCTTCGCTTAAGAATTGAAGAAAAGACAATATCAGGCATGATGTTTCGATCCATCAGAAGTTCTGCCGCTTCTTTTGCTTGTTGTTTGCCATCGGCGGTAAGGTCAATATCCGTCCACCCGGTAAACCGGTTTTCCTTATTCCACAAACTCTGTCCGTGCCGTAATAAAATCAATGTATGCATGGATATTACCGAAACAATTTCAAATCCTCATCAACCATTAGCTCCATAAGTTCTTTCATCTGAGTTTTTGGTTCCCATCCCAAATCTTTTTTTGCCTTTGCATAATTTCCCTTCAATGCCTTGATCTCTGTCGGGCGTTTGAGTTTATCATCCGAAACAACATGTTCTTCCCAATCCAGTCCCACGTGAGAAAACGCAGCAACACACGCATCGCGTATGGAATAGGATGTGTTCGTGCCAATCACGTAATCCCCTGGTTTTTTCTGCTGCAACATTCGCCACATGGCATCTACATACTCTTTTGC
Source organism: uncultured Gammaproteobacteria bacterium (assembly GCA_964630015.1). Classification (GTDB taxonomy): domain Bacteria; phylum Patescibacteriota; class Microgenomatia; order UBA10105; family UBA927; genus CAZERT01. Next base: position 8,000 of record CAZVTJ010000036.1, read on the forward strand.
ATATCCCCAATCCCTCTGTGCATCCAGATTCCCAAGATGAAGTTGTCCTTTTTGGTCAACTAACGGCCTTCCAAGCTCATCAAGCGGTGGATTTTTTACGTTGTTTTTTATGCACGCAACCGCTGCGGAAATTTTTCGTGTCACAAAGTGAAGACTTCGGCGTGGGCTTTCGTGATTAAACAATATTCCACCGCAGGCAAACATGCCGTATGATTCCCGGTAACAGCGCGTCATCATATGGGCATACGCCTTGGCAATACCATAAGGGTTATTTGCGTCAATCGGGGTTGATTCATCCGCACTATCTGCCTCGATGTTCCCGAATATCTCCCGACTTGTTGCCTGATAGAACCGGGCTGATGGGACGTTATGGAGCACTGCTTCCATCACGCGTACAGGACCAAGCGCCGTAATTTCACCGGTATAGAGGGGGTGTGTCCAGCTGTCTGCGGGAACCGATTGAGCGGCAATGTTATACACTTCATCGGGTTTGCATTCCCGTACCAACCGGGAAATGCTTTCCCCGTCAAGCAGGTCAGCCGCTTCAATGCGGATTTTTCCTGCAAGATGGTCAATGTTTTCTTTCCGATATGAAGTTGAACGACGGATCGTTCCGACGACGGTATACCCTTTTTCAAGCAATAAATCTGCCAAATATGATCCGTCCTGAGAGGAAACGCCGATGATAAGTGCTGTTTTCATGGGTACCATTATAGCAAGGAAAAGAAGCGAAAGAAAAGAAAGAAACAGTTCTTCGTCGTATAATCACCCAATATGGACACATCATCCGTCAGCCCTTTTTGTCATCGTGTATATGAAACATTGAAAATGGTTCCCAGCGGGTATCTTACAACCTACAAAGATCTTGCCGGTGCGATCGGATGTAACAGTCCACGGGCTGTCGGACAGGCACTCCGCAGTAATCCGTTTGCCCCCACAGTACCCTGTCACCGGGTCGTTTCATCAAATGGGACAATCGGCGGATTCTGCGGAGAAGTGACGGGAAAATCCATTCAGGAAAAAATACGTCTGCTTACCCGGGAAGGTATCGTTATTTCCGATGGAAAAATCATGGATTTTAGTGCAAGACGGTTTGTATTCCCCAAACCCCGGCCTTCATCCGTTTGATATAATCCTGCCATGGCAACGGATATTTCCGATTATGACTATTCCCTTCCGGCACAAAGTATTGCCCAATTCCCGATTGATCCTCCGGAACAGGCAAAGCTCATGATCGTTTCCCGGAACGGAGGAATTCTCCAACACCGCCATGTCGCCGATCTGCCATCCTTTATCGGGCCAAACGATATTGTCGTTATCAACAACACGAAAGTTTTTAGGGCCCGGTTGTTCGGAACTCTTACTACGCCAGCCGGATTTTCCCGAAGTGTAGAACTTTTTCTGGTGCGTCCTACACAATACGGATGGCTTGCCCTTGCTAAACCAGGGAAACACTGTGTCCCGGGATCAACAAT
>CAZVTJ010000037.1:0-8781 GCA_964630015.1 uncultured Gammaproteobacteria bacterium
CCGTACGACGTTTCACCGCATCGATGACTTTTTCCACCAAGATGACGTGTTCCGTTACCGTTTCCCCACAAATCTTCTCCAGGAAATTTCGAAGCATTCGTATTCCATCATGGGTGTGGGCAACTTCCGGGTGAAACTGAAAACCAAAGATCTTTCGCTTTGTATCTGCAACGGCCGCCAGCGGCACATCCGGAGTAGATGCGGTAACTTCAAAACCAACAGGTGCCCGGACAACCTGATCACCATGGCTCATCCACACGGTAAACGACTGATCGGAAATTTGGTCAAACAACAATGATTTCCCAACCATCGATACGGTTGTTGGTCCGTATTCCCGGTTCCCCTGCCGAACATCACCGCCCAATACTTTTGCCGTGAGTTGCCATCCGTAACAAATACCCAAAATGGGAATGCCCAAAGAAAAAATCTTCGGATCTACCGTTGGCGCACCATCTTCATACACGCTTGATGGTCCGCCGGAAAGGATAATTCCTGAAGGATGAAGTTTCTGGATCGAATCAACGGCATGCTCCGGCTGAATAATCTCACAATAAACAGAAAAATCACGCACCCTTCGGGCAATTAAGTGTGCAGTTTGTGAACCAAAATCAACAAGAAGTATCATGATTGTTACCCTTGTCTTTCAAAAAATTCCGGAGCGCCTCATCAACACCCAACACCCCAAAAACACCCGGAATAAAATGCTTATGCAAATGTGTAACCGATTGCTGGTGTGGTGGATTGATAAATACCAGAGGGTCGTACGAATAATGCTCTGTAATCCATTCAAATGCCCTTTTATTTGCTTCCCAGTATTCATCCCGGTATTCCTTGGGAATTTCCGATTCTCCACGGATATGAAACGAAGGAATAAGCAACGAATGGCCAGGGGCAATTGGTTTATAGTCATGAAAAAAAATAAAATGGTCGGTTGTAAATATCATATCGCTCTCAAAACGCTTTGGGTCACAAAATGGACATTCCATACCTTTTCCTTTCTTAAAATATGCACCGAGTTAACAAATTCACTGTTCTCTGGACGGCAAGTTTTGCATTATAAGGATTTTTTTCCCCTTTAAGACCAATCTGCTTCCAATTGAGTGTTTCTCCACAATTAAATAACCTACTTATTGCGCCTTGAGTTATCTGTGACGGAAAAACACCTTTCGGATCATGCGCGATTATTGCCTCTCTTCCAAATTGTACATAGAGATATGAATAACCTTGATATGCTGTCTTTAAATTGTGCGGCGTGCTTGGATCTACGTTGTCTAACTTTTGAAATGGTATACCACGACCCCTTAATTCATCCTTCATGTACTGCATAGCATCTACTCCGTCAGGAATTCCAAATCCATGCGTATGGGCATGATACACAGATTGATGGTTGCTTCCTGGGCTATTCGCGCCATGTTCCGCCAAGAGAATTGGTGTTTGCCACCGTGTTTCCAGATCACTTACCAAATGCCCAACCTCATCTGTAAATGAAGACAGCTCGGCAAATGCCAATGGATGTCCACCGTCTTTATATTGCTTGGGAATAATCAGGGCATGAAAACCATTGGGCTCTAGAGGTAAAATATCTGGTTTTACAATAAAATGGACTGACTCCAATATGGGTACTTGATCCATTGGATACGGTAATCCAAATACGCGTTCAAGTTGAAAATGTTTTCCATCAGGACGCTTTGGCGTACAAAATGAACAGATTATATTACTTCCAACTGGATTTCCTTCTTGTCCCATTGATGTATCCCTCCACTAAAAAACCCGCAAGAATGCGGGTTATGTTTACTACAACACAATAATGTTGTGTATCCACTGATGAACATTTCATACCGAGTGGTATATTCGTCATTTCGTATATCATTCATCCTTCACTCCAACGTTAAAGGACGATTCATTTATGTTTCAAAATACGCAAAAACGCTCCCCTTTTTATTCAAAAAGCGTGAGCGCTTTTTACTAGTAAACGACAATTTTATGGTGGAGTCAAGGATCAAATTCGCTCTTTATCGAACCATAGTAAATCTTGATGGATGCGTTACGTGATCCGGTCGAACTAATACTTTTGCATCCTGTGGGTTTCCAATATGATCATACGTAGGACTATCCGGAAATTGAAATTGTTGTCTATGTCGTTTCATTCGTTTATAGATTCTTTTCATTCCATCCAACTCTTCTTGTGAAACACCAAGTATTTCCAATCCCACCCTGTAATACAAGTTATCGGAAACCGTATTAAATACTTTTAAATCATCATCCTGTTTCTTCCTCTTTGATAATTTATCCTGAATAATATTTTGTGTTTCCTCATATTCAACCTTTAATGCCTGAAGTCTTTCCTCTAGACGTCTATGAATCCCTTCATGTTCAGCAATATTATAGCCAACAAGTGAATCTAAAAAATACCGTGATACGGCATCATACCCTATTATGGCCTTAGATTCTTCATCAATATCTTTTATTTGATTTTTTGGTACTTTAATCCGCTTTAAAGCTTTTCTTCCTAAAGCCCGAATTCTGTTTTCATAATTTCTATTTATATACTCCGGTAATTGTTCGCCAAACTGTGCCATCCTGAAGATTCGTTCCGTATCCAAAATACCAAACAAAACATATTGTTTTAAAATATCCGTCATCACGGGGCCATTTTCAAACCGTTTATCGGAAAGCATAAGAGCAACGGAAACCTGTTCCCACATGGTCCGTTCATAATCGGATTTCAACACATTGCCATCGGATCCGAAGATTCGATCGATAATGCTATTCACTTTTTCTTCCCTGCTTCCTGAAGAATCACAATAAAAAAACGGCCTCGTGCGGGCAATCTCCACATTGATTTTTCGTATCAGCGATTCCGTTGTCGGATATCCCATATCCAAAAGATCGCCAAACAAGGCGGGAGCGGCAATTTGGATAAGCGAATCGCGTTCAACTTGGGAAAAGTCCGTAAAAAATGGCGTTGTGTCAAGAGCAATTTCTTCCAGTTCCTGAAGAAATAATTTCTGAAACGCTGGATGTAACAAAAAATTCTGTGAACTTCCTTCCACCATGGGGAAAGATTTTTTCGGGGCATGTGACTTACAAATCTTAAAATATTGTGCAGGTGAAAGCGAAGTAAGATCAAGCGTATGGTCAGCATACATCCTCAATACCTCATCATCCGATTTTGAAATAATTGTTCCTTGACTGTCCCGAAAAAAAGCCTTTTGTGTTCCCGATAAACGGGTAATTGCTTCCTGGGGTTGACTGTGAACCATCGTTACAATTGCCGCGAGGGCAATCCTCTCACGCGCACGTGGCAAAGAAATATGCCGTTCCATGGCATAATGTTTCATTTGAACTAAAAGCATCAATCCACCAAGTTCGTCATGGGCTTCCTTGGATTTCATATGTTTTGATTTATCCGGTTCATGCGCATTCCATTCAACAACATCGAGCTGATAGGCGTCATGATTTTTTGGAAATAACGTCAATGCATCGATAAACCGACTGTCTTGTGTCGGTAATTTAGGAAGCATGAGTGCGCACATTGTTTGGAGTTCTTTTGCCCGCCGGGTATGGGACACTCCATGGTCATGACGTTTTGGATCTTCCCGCGAAGATAAATGCATAACTCCATATGAATCTTTATCGATATGTTCAAGTAACCGTAACTGCGTTCCGTTTGCAGCTCTGTATCCACGATCAAGGTAAGCCATCCGTTTTCCCAAATCCGCTAATACTCCCATTTCCCGTAACACAGATGAACCTGCGCGCTCCCGCATGACCATTGCTGTTGTTTGCGGATGTTGTTCCAATAAACCAACTGCACTGGAAACGAAAACTCCATACAGAGCCTTCAACCGTTCTATTGGTGTTACATCAGTAAATCCATTTTCGCTTCTTGAAACCAAGTCATGAGCCCTACGAAATGGGACGTGTATTTTATTCCCTTCAAAAAGTTCTGCCAGTGGTGCCATCATTACAGTATATTATACTATAGGTTATTTTACAAGACATATTTTTTAATACTGCCGCTTAAAAAATCATCTTGTTTTATTAAATACAAAATATAAAAAGACAAGGGGAAAACTGTTATTTCCCCCAAGCAAAAGTTATCCAATTATTGGGATTTTCCTTGCGTCCAATGATATCCGGTTTGTAGGTATTATCAGGATTCTTCGGTTTATATAATAATGCAGCTGTTGTGATATTTGGGTTTTTCAATTGCTGCAATAAGAAACATCCCGATCCGACTGCTGTAACTAATAATATTTTCTTTCCTTCCGCAGATAATTGTTCAACTAATTCAACAATTTCATCCTCCTGATACCGAAGTTTTATATCAGGAAACTGTTCTGCGATCAGATGAGCAACAAGAAGCGCGTCGTTGTCCATCGGAACAACCCTATCCCACGTTTGACCGTTGCCCATAGCCAATGTCAAAGCAGAAATTAAATGGGTAATATCTTTTCTTAACGAATCATAGGTATAAGGAATCTGAAGCATTCCGCCTCTCCTTCGTGCAAGAGGAATTAACTCTGCCCCACTACGGCGAACTGCTATTCTACGTTGCTCTAAAATTGAATCTAGATAATCACGAAGTTCAATATTGTATATATCATCAGGAAATAATGTGGTAATTACTCCACTTTCAAAGAGTCGTGAAACCGCATATATATCCCATCCAATTTCAGCATGATAGCGGTAATCCAAATACGTTCTTGGAGTGTGGATCTGTAATTCCAGACGATCGCCACCATAGGAAATATGCAACTTCATTATCTCCAAGTTTTTACTTGAACCATGATTTTTAACACGAAATGAAATATCATTGTCAATCGTATCGTACATATCGCTTGACTCATAAACCCCAAACCCTTCCTGTTGCAACACCTGCTGAAGTTCTTCCAAAAACATCACCGCTTCCTCTTTTGACGGAAACGTAAGTTTGATACCCAAATCATCATCAACTGCATGAGGATCCGTTGTGTTTTTTCGCAACAACTTTAACATTGAAGAAACTGGGTCTTTTTCCCTATGTTCAAGATATGCCCAATGGTTTCCCCCCCTTCTGTCTTTCCACACTCTTGCTTCAAATCGGGAATACCGTTCATTTGGAGATAGCCGAAGATTTACTCCTTCTTGATCACTCATTGTTTGGTCATGGGGTAATTGAACAGAAAACCCAGAAGGATAGGATTCTAAAGGGTGTAGATATTGAATCGACTCGCACGCATACGTCTGCGGATCATGACGGCTAATCAATTCAATTGGCAAAGTTTGTCCCGACCCGCCTTGCCAAACATGTCTATTGAGTACCCGTATAAATTTATCAAGCGAACGAGCGCCATTCTTTCCCTCTGATTTCCCCATGACACAAAGGGCAAGCTCCGCAAGAACAAGTTTTCGTCGGGCTTCATACCTCATCCTTCTGCCTGCTTGTGGGGAAAAAGCAAGCAGAAATAAATCCACAGGCCTATCAATAAGTCCAATTTCGTTAAGCGGAGAAATGATTGAATGAAAATGACCAGGGATGATGCCTTCGGCGCCAACCAGTCTCTGGATCAATGTGTCTGCGTATCTTAGCGCTTGGGAAATCCGTTCTGTTTTTTCGCGATGGGATAATTCTTGCGAGGAAAAAAGTCCACCGTAGACATCAATAATGCGATTATTGATATCGTCCTTTTTTCCCTGATTTTTTGCATACGTGGGGAATATATCAGAAAAATTAGAAACGCCAAACGCGGTAAGAATTTGTCTTCGCTTTAATTGAAGCTCCAACCTCTGTTCATCAGTTAATCCTTTAACAACAGAAAAGGATGTATCACGGTGTGGATCCCCAATGGAAGAATCAGGTGGTTCGGAAAGTAATCTCCCAAAACCAAGAAAACGATAACTGGATAATTCAGGTTGTGTCATAAGAAGTCCTTTATTATAGGGTAAAACAAAAAAATAATCCAGAAGAATTTCAATGAATCTTATGGCAATGCTCGCAGGCGGCAATATACATATCCGCCGCTCCGACAACAATCCGGCCTTTTCCACCCCTTAGACGCTCGGTATGCCGTGCTAAACTACCGCATTTTTGGCACACGGCAAACAGTTCCAACCGTTCATCCGCAAGTCCCATGAGTTCCGGTGTTACCCCAAACGGTCGGCGTTTATAGTCATAGAGAAGCCCTGCGGCAATCACATGAATCTGTTTCTTCCGAAGCACCGCAATTACTGCTTTCACCTTTTCCGCGTCAAAGAACTGCACCTCGTCAAAAATCACCTTATCCGCCTTTGTTTCCAGGATTTTTCCGATGATTTCCTCCGGCGTCTCGCCGTTTACTACAAGCGCATTACTGGTTTTATGATCATGGGAATGGATTTCCGCTTTCCCGCCAAACCGGGTATCTATAGCAGGTTTTACCGTAAGAACCGTATGTCCCATACGGGTAAAAACTTCTACCATTGCCACCAGCTTTCCCGTTTTTCCCGAAAACATGGGACCAGCGATCACAGTCAGTTTCCCCTTTTTCATGAAATAATTCCTTTTGTAGTAAGCGTTTTCACGATCGCCTGATGGATAGCTTCTTTGGAAAGAATATTCCCATGTGAATCCACACAATCGATCTTCACCCAATTTTTGCGTGTTTTTGCAAGGGAAAGATACATTTCTTCCGATTTGACCCTATGCTCCATATCCGCCTCTGCGATATCCAGCTTTCCGCCAACATATTTCCGTGCTTCTTTTTTGAGCGTCAATTCGTACCCGATTTTCCAGGGAACATAGAGATACACGACTATATCCTCACGCGGAATCCTGTGAACTTTATATTCCATTTCATCCAGCCATTCGATAAACGCTGCCCTCTTGTCTTTTGGAAGTTTTGCAGCCTGGTGTGCCATGGAACTTGTCGCATAGCGGTTGGATAAAATCACCCCACCATGGGAAAGCCACTGGTCCATTTCCTCTTTTGCACTTGCCCGGTCCAGAGCATAGGCAAGCGCAGCCAAATATGGGGAAACGGCATTCAGCTCCCCGAATTCGCCGGACAGAAACCGACCGACAATCCGACCATGGAACGAACTGTAATACCGTGGAAAATCCATTGCTTTTACCTTCATTCCGTGTTTTTTTAGGTACTGGGAAAGCAACTCCGTTTGTGTTGCTTTTCCCGATCCGTCACCACCGTCGATGACGATCAATTTTCCACGGCGTTTTTGAATAAATTTTACTTCCCGTAAAAACTCTTTTAATTTAATTGCGATGTTATCCGTTTCATAATGTTCCAAAAACAGATGATCGGAAGGATTCCCCGCAATCATTGGGGAAAGCGTATTTTCGGCGTCGTGATAAAACAATGCAAGTACAGGCTTATCCTTCATGAGCGCATACACAATTTCCCCACCAACACCCGATGATGGAGTCGTTACTTCCGCAATCACGCAGTCTGACGCATCTATCCGTTCCTTTTCCCGAGCAAAAATTTCCTCCGCTGATTTTCCCTTGTCTTTTTCCAGTAGTGATGGCGTTATGATTTGCCGTCCTGAAGTAATCGTATGTCCAAGACGGGCAAGTGTCGAAAGAATTTTTTTATAGTGTTTTGTTTCACCGTTTCCGGTGACATGAGCGGTAAAATAAATCTTCATGATAGTCGTTGTATCAGATATTCACTTCCCCGCGCAAGGGCAGTAGATTTCTACATGCTCCCCTTCAGGGCAGCTTCCACTTTTTGAATAAACCGTTTCTGAGCATCTGTGGATGAAACAATATTCAGATTTTTTGTTTGAATTGTTATGACCTTTCGTTTGTAGGAAGCAAGCAATTTTTTGTTCAAGTTATCGAGCAGTCGGACATAGGTAACAGGTATTTCCTGTTCATATCCACGACCCCTGGATTTTATTCGTTCCATGACCGTTGAAATTGGCGCATCCAGATACACAAGAAGCGTAATTTTTGGAAACAGGGGCTCAAATTGCCGGTAAATTTTTGTATACAGTTCCCATTCCGCATCATCAATGTTTCCCAGTATATGGTGAGCCTGAGCATAGGAAAATGCATCCTGCAAAATCGGGGTATCCTGCACAATATTTTTGGTATGTAGGAGTTTTTTCACTTCGACCATTTGGGTGATTTTTTCCATGAGAAAAAACGTTTGAGAATGGAATGCCCAGCGCTTCATATCCTTATAAAAACGAGGAAGGAATAAGTTATCGGAAAAGTTTTCTGTAATATGGGTATATCCGAAATGGTCCGCAAGCAGTTTCGTTGCCGTTGACTTCCCTACCCCCATGGTTCCCATGACGGAGATATAGGTATACGGAGATTTCATAGTTACAGTGGATAATTCGGCAGGATGAATTATATATTATGGTATACTCAAAAATACCAAAGTGAAAGGAGGAAACGAAGAAGAAAATTAATAAAACGAGCGTGTGGCCCTATACCGCATGGTATGGGGATACGAGGAAGGGGCCCCCCGTCAAAGCGGGGGGAATCGGACCCCCGATAAACGGGGAGCATCTGCGGAAACCCCTCGATAGTATTTCCCTATCGATGCATATATCTTAAAGCTTCCGGTAACGGAAAACCAAAGGATGTATGAAGGAAATCTTCTTCACATTGTGTCTTATAAATTAGTAAGTGTTCTCATAAGGAGTTTTCTATGTGCGGAATCTTCGGATATATTGGAACCAATCATCGTGCTGCAGATATTGTACTGAATGGGATAAAAACGCTTGAATACCGAGGGTATGACAGTTGGGGAATTGCACAAGTTATTGAAAAACAATCCAATACCAAAA
>CAZVTJ010000038.1:0-8459 GCA_964630015.1 uncultured Gammaproteobacteria bacterium
CATAATCTTGGATATGGATTTTATGTCTATGGAACCTGGCCGCTTCTTTTCGTAAAAGCTATCGCCGGTCTTGCCAATGCCGATACATACAATGATTTGCCCCATATTGGTCGTATTGTCGCAGGCACATTTGACATTATCATCCTCATCCTTGTTATTGCAGGTACGTTTATGCTCTCTGGCCAGTCCGGATCAAAAAATCGAACCATTATTTCCCTTCTTGCCGGGCTGTTCTATTCACTATTGGTGCTCCCTATCCAACTTTCCCATTTTTATACCGTCGATCAGGGACTTGTCGTAAGCACAATAGGAACGATCATATTGGGACTTCTATGGACACGAAAAAAAGAATCATCATCACTCGTTCTTCCGATTCTCATGGGAATATCGTTTGGGCTCGCGGTTGCCGCAAAAATCCAGGGGGCACTTCTAGCGCCGCTTCTTGGTGTTTTTCTTCTCCAAAAAATCCTTCAAACCCGCGGGAAGCTATCATCATGGATTGCAGGAGTGCTCTGTGTCGTTGCCGCACTCCTAACGATTCGCTTTGCATACCCAACGCTTTTTACCGGATCGGGTCTTATTCCACAGGGAATAAACCAAAAAGTCATAAGCAACTGGAAACAATTAAAATTCGAATACAGCTGGGATACCTATAAAAATACGACGGATATCTACTTCCCCCCGGCGACAATGTTCCTAGCCACCGGAACCCTTCGTTTCCCTGTTGAAAATCTCCTGTTGTGGGGAGTTGGGATATCCGGATCACTCCTTATTCTTGCCGGACTTTTTTTATATACGATCCATATTGTGAGGCATCCAAAAAATCGCTTTCTCCACGCTTCCCTCCTCTTGTGGTTAACCGGTATGTTTTTTTACCAATCGCTTGAATTTGCAAAATATCTCCGGTATTTCTATATTCTTCTCCCCTTGACAACCATTCTTGTTTTTACGGGTTTTTCATCCGTGCGGAAGTGGAACAGAATCACCAAAACGCTCCTGATTCTTTGTTTTGTATTTCACTTTCTTTGGGCGTTCGCATTTTCCAGAATTTATTCACAAACGAATCCAAGAATTGAAGCATCCATTTGGATGAACACCACTATTCCACAAGGCTCAATTACCACAACGGAACACTGGGATGACGGGCTTCCCCTGTGTCTTCCCGATTACCCGTGCGGACGGTTTATCCAGCTTGAACTTCCCCTCTACGATCCCGATACTGAAGAAAAATGGAATTCTATTGATGCAAAACTGGAATCAGCGCAGTATATTGTCCTTTCCAGCAATAGACTCTATGGATCCATCCCTGCGGTATCCGACCGGTACCCGCGCACGACCGAGTACTACAAAAAACTGTTTGACGGCAGCCTGGGATTTACCAAAATCAAGGAATTTACTGCCCGTCCCAATCTCCCCATCCCCTTTATTCATGTTTGTATAACCCCTCCGTTTGTCTGGTATGGCGCACTTGCCCGCCCATCCCAAGAGTGTCCGCTCGAGGGGATTTCATTTGTCGATGACTACGCCGATGAAAGTTTTACCGTCTATGACCATCCGAAAGTCATTATTTTTCAAAAAAATCCCTCATGAAACATCGAAATGTCCCCTGGAGAATAATCTTTTTCATCGCCGTAGCACTTCATATTTGTCTGTATATATCTGCATATCAAACGGGTTGGTTTGACATTTTTTTCGAACACGTCACAAAGGGACAGGATTTTTTCCAGATACCCAATGGCGCAGCTGCATTTCTGCATGGCGGTTCATTACAAGGTATCCCTCCACCAGGAGTCGCACCATATACAAATTGTTGTGGTGTAAACAATAACGTCTACCATCCTCTTTTGACCCTCCTTATTGGAACTCCTTTACAATTACTGTCACCCGATTATGCATTCCTCGTGTGGTCAATACTTCACCTCATTATCACAATACTCATCATATGGCACATGCTCACAACATACCGGAAGCATCCTTTGGTGTACGGTGCATGCTCACTCTTTTTATTGAATTCCTATCATTATTATGAAATCCAACACGCACAGTTCCACTTTCTTTTTACTGCTGCGTGTTATTTTCTTTTTACGCAAATCCATAAGAAAGGAGATACCCGCATAGGTGGATTATTGTTCTTCATGTCACTCCTTGTTAAACCAATTGGCCTCCTGTTTGTTGTCCCCCTTATGCTTGGAAAATATTTCAAAACAGTCGGTATTGGTTTACTTGTATATATAGCAGTAACGGTTCCTTTATTATATTGGGAACCGGGAAAGTATTTTATTTGGAATATTCTGGCAAATATTAGCGGAAGTTATCCAAATTACAATCTGTATGCCCTTTCGCGGCTTCTTCCGGTTCCTCTTGCGTATATTGATGGCATACGGAATATTTGCGCCGTTGGTTTACTACTGTACCAAATAAAGTACAAACCCCGTTTACTCAACGTTGTGATGTTGTGGGTTGTTTTTCAGCTCATATTCTATAGCGGTGTCTATCATTATTACTATGCGATTACATCATTTCTGGTATTTTTTGTTATTGTCACGGATAGCGTGGAGCGATCCAAATTATTTTGGATAACGGTTGCATCTATAACAATCCCTCCACCGATTATCCTTTTCCATCTTGCAGGTGACCCTTCAGTCCTGCCAAATAAACATCTGTCCATCATTGCAATATATAGTGTCTTTACCCTATGTACCTTTGCTTGTTTTCTTATTCGGAATATGTCCCGACGTCCGGCTCGATAATAAGGAGTTGTGCTGCCGGTTTTTTTGTACCATCTTCCCCAAAATACAGCATGTCATCATGCGCATTTGGGTACTGCTTTCTCAACAGACGGAATGCTTCCTCATGCTGGTTGTCCGGCATCGCAATAAATACTAGTCGTTTGGCCCGATTTCGTTGAACGGATAAAAAATCAGTATCGTGTTCAACCCATACATACCGCTTTGTGTACGGATTCCCTTTTTGATAGGTAAGAAATGTTATGGTATCCCTGGGAAAATTGTCCGTCAGGTAAAAATCCGTGGAGTAAATCCTCGGTTTCATGTAATTTCCGACAATACTTGTTTCCGGGTAGAAACCAAAAATATCCCGCTTCTGTTGCCCAAAATATGTTTGCCAACACACAATACAAACCGCAAATACAACGCTCATATATACACCATACTGAAGAAAACGAAATCGTATCTTTGAAAGTACCTGAACACACCATGCTCCCCCAATTCCGATTACTATATATACAAACGGCATTGTTCCCATTGCGCGATTTCCGTTGGGCTCCGTCAGAAACCCCGGAAGCAAATACACAAACATACCCAACAATAAGACTTGAGAAGATTTTTTCCGCAAAGTCGCCAAACACACAATGCACCCGATGAGAAACACTATCGCGCTTGGCCACTCCAATAGTGGTTGTGTAGTAAAAAAATCATCTCCATGTGCCTGTTTGGTAAACAACTCCAAAGTTCGGATACCATTATCAAATAATGGAGTTAATGATCGTTGTTGGACTATTTTGGTTCCGACAAATAGATATGAACTGCGTGAATGAAACGTATCGGGATTCCGGAGGGCAAAACGGATAAGAGGCAGCAAAAAAAGAACACTCACACAAAACACAATTCCAAGTTTTTTCCATACGTGACGGAAATGGACGAAAAATATCGTATGTCTGAATATGTAGACCATACCGAGTAAAAAAAGTGGGGTTACGCGGGCGGAATTATAGGTATTGATCGTACAGGCAGTAATAAAACCAAGGAGTATGGCCAAACCATTCGATGGTTTCATGAAAAATGCATAGGAAACACCAAGAAGAAGGGAAAGAAAGAATGGGAATGTAATAACCCTCCATACACTTTTCCCCATAATGATTGACCAACCGGAACAGGCAAAAAACAGCAAAGTAATAAGTGCCGTCCGTTTACCATACAGTATTCTTGCTGCAAAATAGAGGGAAAATAATGTAAAAATCGACCACAGTGTTGATGTGAATTTAAGAACCCACGTATGCGGACCAAAAAAATGGATCAGAAGAGCGGCAGAATAACGGAAAAGACTCTCCCCTTGCCAACCCAGATTCGAATATGGACGATACGGTAATGGAGATTGTGAAAGTTCGATCGCCTCCAATCCTTCAAGGGCGCCATCATGGTGAAGGCCATAGGGAATCGTATCAAAATGATAGAGCCGAAAAAAAATTCCGATGGCAAAAAAAACAATCATCGGAATGATTCGGGGGAACGTATAAAGGATATGCCTTTTCATGGATGTATTGACGTTAAGGCTGTCAATAAATCGGGATACTTTCTCGTATATGAAGAATATTTATCCAAAATATTATAAATCCAAAGGATTTTACAATCCTGCTGTAGTCCGGATAAATGTTCCACGATATCAAAATTATCTTCAATAAAATAATCAAGCTTCAGGGTTTTCAATTTTCGTTCCTTAAATAGATGTGGTTGCTCATCCTGCCGATTGACGATAATTTCCTTAAAAAGCGCGTGGTATCCATGTTTTGTAAGCCAATGGACAAGCTCGTCATCCAAATACCCGTATCTGCCGCTAATAATATATGCCTCTACCTCCCCTGATTCCACCAATTCCCGTAGATACTCCATACCACGCTCGGGCAAAAAGCTGAACTGGTGCGGGATCCAAAAAAGCGCCTTCATGATGGGGTGCTTTGGAACGTAGAATTTAGTTTTCTTTGCTCCAAAAATACGCCGTTTCACATACGTAATCGGTCCTCGGACAATCCGAAGCGGGTTATAGGCAACCACACCGTCAAAATCCAACCCGATCCGGATTTTTTTTGTGCGTGTTTTTTTATTCATGATATGTTCTATTTTCCTATTCCATAAATCACTACCAATACCGTTATCCCCCATCCGATCACGGAAAAAAGAAGCGGCCTATCACGAAACAGAAGTGATTGGTATGATTCATGTTTTTCCACCACATACATCCGCTGCAGATACCGCATGAGTCCATATAGCACGAACGGAATCGTTGCCATGAGCCACTTCCTGCCGGTAAAAAGTGCCACACCGTTCCCGCTCACCGCTGATGCAAGCGATTCATTAGAAAACGTCGTAAGAAACGAAAAATAGGAATAGGACAGAAACGTTGCGGTGGCAAACATGGCCAGGAACGCATCCAGCAGGGTTGAGGAATACATCGGCTCCCCTCCCGTACTCTTCTTTCTTTCCAGCTCCATTGCCTCGTACCGCCGCTTTCCGATGGCAAACAGAAGCGAAAGACAAAAAGCGGTGAGGAGCAGCCATACCGATACATGAATGCCTGTTGCAATTTCGCCGGCAACCAGACGCAGCGCATACCCGGTCGAAAGCGCCATGATATCAAGAATCCGTTGATATCGGAAAACAAATAAAAGCAAATAATGAAGGGCCATATAGGCTAAAATGACGACAAAAAATGTCCACCCAAGAAGAAGGCTCAAAAGGGAACCAAACAGCACACAAATTCCCCACGCAACCCACGCCTGACGGATAGTAATCATTCTGCTGGCAATCGGACGGTTTTTCTTTGTCGGGTGGAGCCGGTCAAGCGGTGCGTCAACAATATCGTTCATGATGTAATGAGAAGAACTTATGAGTGATAATGCAAGAAAGGCAAGTAAAGACAATTCTATATACCGTGGTGAAAAAATGACTCCGCCGAATACAAGCGGGGCAAAAATTGCAACGTTTTTCACCCACTGCCGGACACGGAGAAGGGAAAGAATTGAAGAAAAACGATACGGTAACGTCGTATGTCCCATGAGTATGCAAGTTGAATAAATCCGGTAATCTGCCCTAGTATAGAAAATACTCACCATGAAAACAAGACGAATGCCCCAACCGAAACTTCCCGAACCTCCGTCACTGCGGACAATTGTCAGTGTCATGGTTATTGCGCTCTCTGTAGTCCTGTACATCGTCTCACTCACCTATTCGGGAACCTTCGATGCCGTCATGATCTCCAAAACTCCTGCAGGCAGACTGGAGGCACTCAAACGCCAAGCGGAAACCACTCTAGGTAACACATCGCCCACTTCGTCAGATACTTCGCTTGCACTTTCAACCGTTCACCCCGTTCTTGTTGCGCTTGTGGGTATCCCCCTTACCATCCTCCCTGATTCGGTTTTCCCGATGCTTATGACCATTCTTTCCGTCTGCACGGTAGGAATCACCGGAATCATTGTCTGGAAATTGTTTCCCAGCAACCGAATACGTCTTCCCGCTCTTGCCTATATCCTTGCAAACCTTACGCTCTACGAAGAGCTGAAAAACCCGGGATTTCAACTCATCCGCATCATTCTTTCTGGTGCACTGCTTCTGAGGATCGAAAACGGGAAGAATAATAAATCGGTATTTTTTCTCCTGATTTTCCTGATGGTCCTGGAACCGCTCAACTGCATCCTCCCCTTTATGCTCTTATTCGGAAAGCAGAGAAAAATCTCACTTGCTGCTCTTGGCGCCTGGATTATCCTTACCGGAGCAATTCTCTTTACGCCATTCAGCTTGTCTTACACCGATACACTAACCCACACCTTCCTATCCTGGATACCCACCACCTACTCCATTACGTCCATCGGGAAATTCCTCCCGCTACCGCTCGGCTTTTTTGGTGCACTTTTTTTCCTGGCGCTTGGCGGAATCATTATCCTCTCCCGGCGTCTGTCCTACCCGGTCTCTCTTGCCGTCGGCATGATACTCGTCGTTATCTTTTCCTCCAATTCGATTCCTGCCAGTTATCTGCTCCCCCCCGCCCTGACCATACTATTACTGCTTACGGGTGAAATCCGCTTCACCCCGCCTCTTGCGGCGGTTCTGTTTGCCATTGCCCTTCCGTCCCCAATCTTTTGGATTCGGGTAGGAACGACAACGGGCGATATCTTAAGTAGTCAAAATATCGCAATTGCTGCCATCTGGCATACATATTGGGGAACTCTCCTTATTCCGGGAATCATCCTGTCCAAACGAATAAACCCTGCTACAATACAACTCTCATGAATATCGGCATTATCGGCGGCGGATTTACCGGACTTACGGCAGCATACCGTCTCTCCCGTCTGGGACACAATGTTACTGTTTTGGAGCGGGAGGACACTGTCGGCGGCATGGCATATGGGTGGAAGGAACCGAAATGGTCCTGGACACTGGAAACAACCTATCACCATCTCTTTACCAACGACAAGGCAATAATTTCCCTCTGCCGGGACCTGGGTATTTCCCATACCCTCCGGCGATACTCTCCCCATACGGATACCTATATCCTAGGGAAGTCATATCCGCTTGATAGCGCCCGTGGGCTTTTGGCATTTTCCCCAATACCACTCTTTGACAGACTCCGGACCGGAGCAATGATTGCGGCCTGCAAGCTTGTGCCCTGGTACGGATTCCTGACGGATAAAACTGCCCGCGATGTCTTTTTGCCCCTTGGCGGAAAAAACGGCTGGAATGCCATCTGGCACCCGCTCATGGTGGGAAAATTCGGCGACATGGCAGATACCATTGCCGCGTCATGGCTCTGGGCAAGGATCCATAAACGCACGCCTTCACTTCTGTACCCCGACGGTGGATTTACCACGATCACCACTACCCTTCGGGATGCCATCATCAAAGCGGGTGGAACGGTTCTGACCAACACAACTGTCACAGGTATTACACCTTCTCCAAAGGGTTTTCTGGTCTCTGTTAATCCAAAATCACGCCAGACACACCAATACCGCTTTGACAGGGTTCTTTTGACCGTTCCGTCGCCGGTTGCAGTAAAACTCGTTGCCTTTCCCGCGGAATATAGGAAAAAACTGATTTCCGTTTCCCATATCTGGGCCCAAACGGTAGTGGTGGAAACCGCCGAACCGATCATAACGCCGACCTATTGGCTTAACATCAACGACCGGTCATTTCCCTTCCTTGCACTTGTTTCCCATACGTCCATGATCTCGCCGCGCCACTACGGAAACCGCCATATCACCTACCTTGGCAATTACCTTCCTGCCGGACATCGCTTCCTGTCTCTCTCAGCCAAACAACTCACGCTGGAGTTTTTACCGTTTATCCAAAAAATTAATCCTTCCGTCAAAGCCTCTTCCATCTTGTCGTCCCGTGTGTGGACGGTTCCAAACGCCCAACCACTCCATACCCCGGGATATCCCAATTGCATTGCACCTCTTGCCTCACCCATCAATGGGCTATTCGTTGCTAATATGGACAGCATTTTCCCGTGGGACCGCGGAACCAACTATGCGGTTGATCTTGGAAACACCGTTGCGGCGCTTCTTGATGAAAGTGGAAAGTAACAAGGCAAGTACCGACGGGAACTTTTCACAGTATTCCCAAGACCTTTGACACACCCTATCGGATAGCCACATCATTGACAATGCACTGTTCCTGCAGTACAATCGGCCAACTATAAGCTTTTTATAGCGGAATTGTTTTTGT
>CAZVTJ010000039.1:0-8291 GCA_964630015.1 uncultured Gammaproteobacteria bacterium
GCAACTTCTACGCTGATTTTATTGTCCCGTACGGCATTTGCCAGTGACATTTCCAGTGTCATCATGGAAAACTCCGCGGAAGTTAAAATTGTATTATCCAACTGATGCGTTTTTCCGTCCCTAATGATGGATTTGACTGCCGGTGTTCCTGTCATGATTTCACACACCGGTACCCGGCCGCCGGAAAGAGCAGGAATAAGCCGTTGTGCAACAATTCCTTCCAGAACATTGGAAAGCTGGAGCCGGATCTGTGCCTGCTGGTGCTCGGGGAATACGTCGACAATACGATCAACCGTCTGTGCCGCGGAATTGGTATGAAGGGTCGCAAACACCAAATGACCGGTTTCGGCTATCGTAATGGCTGCCTGTATCGTTTCAAAATCCCGCATTTCGCCAATCAGCACGACATCCGGATCCTCCCTAAGAACACTCCGGAGCGCAATCGACCAGGAAAGACTATCTTCATGCATTTCCCGCTGGGAAACAATGGAAAGTCCCGTCGGGTATACATACTCAATGGGATCTTCAATCGTCACGATATGAAGGGCTTTTGATTCATTAATGGACTGGATCATAGCCGCAAGCGACGTTGATTTCCCCTGACCCGTGGGACCGGTGACCAGGACAAATCCCTGATGCAGCTTCGTAAATTCCTTAATCGTATCCGGAAGCCCAAGTTCGGAAATACCGCGGATTTTGTTGGGAATGAGCCGAAATGCGCCCGCTACGGATCCTTTCTGGTAATACACGTTTACACGGAATCGCCCTGATACGCTAGCAACGGAAAAATCGGTTTCCTTATTCGCCATGAAGATTTCCTTCTGTTGGGGATTCATGACGCTTAATACCAATTCTTCCGTTTCATCACCGTTTAATACGGACGTGTTGGCAACAGCGCGGAGTTTTCCGGCAACGCGGATCATAGGGGGGAACCCAACGATAATATGGATATCGGATGCCTCCGTCCGGGCGGCTTCCGCAAACAATTCCTGCATTGTCATACCATCATCCTTTCTAGTCCTGTGCAACACGCAATACTTCTTCCAGTGTCGATATTCCATCGAGAGCCTTCAGATATCCATCCTGTTTCATCGTGATCATCCCTTCCAATTTTGCCTGTTTTTCGATTTGAGCTGACGTTCCGTGGGATAAAATCAATTTACTGATTGCATCCGATACGGGGAATACCTCAAAAATACCGATTCTTCCCACATATCCGGAACCTCCACAGGTTGTGCAGGCCACACCCCCAACCTCACCTTTTCCATGATACAGTTTTATTTGTTTGTCTGCCGGAATCAGCCCTTCCAGCACAGATCTGATATCACCGATTACCGCTTCTTCCGGCACATATTCCACACGGCATTTGGTACATACTTTCCGTGCGATCCGTTGTCCGACAACGGCGTTGAGTGCCGATGCTACCAAAAATGATTCCGCCCCCAGGTCGATGAGCCGGGGGATTGCGCCCGACGCATTATTTGTGTGAAGGGTCGAAAACACCAAATGGCCGGTGAGGGCTGCCTGGATGGCAAGTTCCGTTGTTTCCCCGTCCCGGATTTCACCGACCAGAATAATATTGGGATCCTGCCGGAGGAATGACCGGAGACCTGTTGCAAATGTGAGTCCTGCAGCGGGATTAATCTGTACTTGGTTGACGCCGGAAATCTGGTACTCGACCGGATCCTCAAGGGTCATGATATTGACGCGGGTGTTGTTGAGCTTGGTTAGTACGGAATAGAGCGTCGTCGTTTTACCGGAACCGGTAGGACCGGTAACCAGAATAACGCCGTGTGGCCGTGTGATGCTGTTTTCCAGGTTTTTCAGTGCCAATCCATGAAGACCAAGTTCCGGAAGGGATGGAACGCCGCCGGATTTCTTGAGTAACCGCATGACGATCTTTTCTCCGTTCACCGTGGGGAGGGTAGAAACACGGAGATCAATTTCTTCTGCCCCCATTTTGAAATTGAACCGGCCGTCCTGCGGAATCCGTTTCTCGTCGATTTTCATATCCCCTAAAATTTTAATCCGGGAAACGACAGCATCGTGAAGTCTTCTGGGTAATATAAGTCGTTCCTGCAAAATACCATCAACACGGAACCTTACCCTTGTATCGGCCTCCTGGGGCTCGATATGAACGTCTGATGCCCGGATCTTCATTGCCTGCTCCAACACTGCCGAAACAATCTGGGCAATGGGTGCCTCATGAATAACTTCACCTAAATGTCCGGCTTCATAGGTTTTTATTTCCGTCGGACTTGCTTCTTTGAGTGCCGCAGTGACGTCTTCACCGATATTCTGTGAATAGAGATTCACCATCGCATCTTCGATATCCTGTTTTATTGCCATATACGGAGCAATTTTCTTTCCCGTTTTCTGCTGCATGAAGTCAATGGCTTGAAAATCAAGCGGATCAACCATGGCGATGGAAAGCGTATTAGTCTCTTCGTCAAACTTAAACGGTACGATTTGGTACCGTCTGGCTACTGGTTCGGAAACAAATGCGGAAACTTCCGGTGAAATTGCCGTCGTTTTGAGGGATATAAATGGTGTCGAAAGGAGTTTTGCCCGTACCTGGACAAGATCTTCCGGCGTTACCAGCCTCCGATCCGTCAGGATCGATTCGATATCCTGCCCGGTTTTGAGCGATTCGGTAAGCAGTTCATCCGCCTGATCGCGGGTAATCTTCCCGAGTTCTACACAGGTAGTAACGATGTCTTGGGCAGTAACCGACATACCTTCATTATGGGCAAAAACGATTGTATAATGCAAGGGTTATGCATGCATATCTTCTTGTGGGGGGAACAACCGGGGAACAGGACGCCAAATTGGCAGGTCTCTGCATCCGTCATGGAGTAGGGCAATCATCAAGATTTCTCCTCGATGTTGCCGAAGGGAAACAATCCATCGGCATAGAGGAAATCAGAAGACTGACCGCGTCACTGTGGATCCAGTCGACCAATAATGCCCCGAAAGCCGCGGTGATTAAAAATGCAAACACGCTTACCCCCGAAGCCCAGAATGCGCTTCTGAAAAACCTCGAAGAACCGCCGGGGTCAACCATTTTTATCCTTCTTACCCCCTCGGCACAAATGCTACTTGATACCATTGTCTCCCGCTGCATACTCGTGCCTGTCGCTACGGGTCAAACGCAAAACACTCCTCCGGAAGATCCATTCCTTGATTCCCTGTGTAATCCCGCCACCACAATCGGTACATGCATCAGGGAAATGGAATCCCGTATCCAGACGAAGGATGATGCACTCTCCTGGTTTGCATCCGCATCCCAAAGCCTGTCCGTATATATCCAATCGCATCCGGAAAACCGTCTGTATACCCGCGTTGCAGTGCTTTTTCCGCTTATGCAAACCGCATTTGACAGAAACGTTTCCTGGAAAACGGTCCTTACTACACTGGTTATCCGGACCAAATCCCACCCGCTGGACAAGCCGGAAGAAAACTGTGTACAATAGCGTCAGTGAGCTTGGAAACCAGCTCATTTTTATTTGAAAACACATTTGTATGAGTCCAAAATCATCCTATACAGCCGATCAGATCGTCGTCCTTGAGGGGTTGGAACCCGTCCGCAAACGGCCGGCTATGTATATCGGCACGACATCACTTGCCGGTGTCCATCATTGTTTAAATGAAATTATCGACAACTCCATCGATGAAGCACTGGCCGGTTTTGCCAAAAACGTCTGGGTAACAGTTAATAAAGATGGAAGTGCCACAGTCCGTGATGACGGACGGGGCATTCCCGTTGATAAGGTGGCAAAATACAACCGACCGGCTCTGGAAATCGTCATGACCAAACTTCATGCCGGAGGGAAATTTGAAGGCAAGGCATATAAGGTTTCCGGTGGACTCCATGGGGTAGGCGCATCCGTCGTGAACGCACTTTCCACAAAAATGACGGCTGAAGTCCATCGTGACGGATATATTTACCAGCAGACATACTCCCGCGGAATCCCGACCTCTGACGTTATCAAAACCGGCAAGTCAACGGACACCGGCACGATCACATCGTTTACCCCGGATACGGAAATATTCACCGAAGGAGCGGATTTTGTCTTCGAAACGATCAAGAAACAGGTCCGAGACCGGGCATATCTGGTTGCCAAGATCGCCTTCCATCTCAAAGATGACCGGAGTGGGGAAGAGGCACATTATTATTTTGAAGGCGGTATCGTATCGCTCGTAAAGGCACTCAACCGAAACAAGGAAGCGCTCCATCCCCCGATTTACATTACAAAAACATCCGCTGACGGGGAAATGAATGTTGAAGTTGCCATCCAGTACAGCGACAGTTTTTCCGAAACCGTGGAAAGCTACGTCAACGTTATCCCGACTCCCGAAGGTGGAACACATCTGACGGGCTTCCGGATGTCGCTGACGCGCGCCATTAACGATTATGCCAAGAAGATCGGCGCATCCAAAAACGGCGATGATTCCATAATCGGGGATGATTCCCGGGAAGGACTCACTGCCGTCGTCTACATGAAAATGCCTTCCCAAATCCTCCAGTTCGAAGGCCAAACCAAAGGAAAACTCGGCAACGCCGATGTCCAACCGTTTGTCCAGTCCGCGGTTAAAGAAGGACTCGATACCTATTTCGAGGAAAATCCATCCGATGCAAAAGCGATTCTGGAAAAAGTATACCTTGCGGCAAAAGCGCGACTTGCGGCAAAAGCGGCCAAAGATGCCATCATCAGAAAAGGCGCACTGGAAGGCGCGTCACTCCCGGGAAAACTTGCCGATTGCCAAAGCCGCGATGCGACACAGTCGGAACTGTTCATCGTCGAAGGCGATTCCGCAGGCGGGAGCGCAAAACAGGGGAGGGACAGAAAATTCCAGGCAATCCTGCCGCTTCGGGGAAAGATCCTCAATACCGAACGGGCCCGGCTTGACCGGATCATCGAGTATGAAGAACTCAAGGCGCTGGTTATCGCCCTGGGAATGGGCATTGCCGACACATTAAATCCTGACAAACTCCGCTATCACCGCATCATTATCATGACCGATGCCGATGTGGATGGCGAACACATCATGACGCTCCTTTTAACGTTTTTCTACCGGCATCTGCCGATTGTGCTTGACCGGGGAAATCTCTATGTTGCCCAACCGCCACTGTACAAACTGACGATTGCAAAACAGGTCTATTATGCCTATTCCGATGACGAACGGGATGCCATTTTAAAGGAAAAGGCCGGTTCAATCCGCGGGCAGGTTCCTATCCAACGGTATAAGGGTCTTGGTGAAATGAACCCCGATCAACTGTGGGAAACAACCATGAATCCCGCAAACCGGATTCTCCGGCAGGTTTCCGTGGCGGACGCGGCCCAGGCAGACCAGGTATTTACCATGCTGATGGGGGAGGAAGTTTCCTCCCGGAAGCGCTTTATCCAAACGAACGCAAAAACGGCAACACTGGATATATAATAGGAATATTCTTTTTTAAAAGGAGAACGGAAAACAAACAAAAAAACATATTTTCTGCCCACAATAGTATTGACAGGGATATGTCCCGGAAAGGAAATTTTGTATGGATCTACAACTGATTGCACTCTTTACTGCTCCGCTTACCGCAATTATTGCGCTTATTTATGGCGCGTTTCTTATTAAGAAAGTCACCGCAGCCAATCCAGGCAACACAAAACTCCAGTCCATTGCCAAGGCGGTTTCTGACGGTGCTATGGCATACCTTGCCAAACAATTTTCCGTCGTCGTGCCGTTTATGCTTGTTCTTGCCGTCATTATCGCCCTCACCCTTGGCACCGGTATTGCCGCAACGTTCCTGTTGGGTGCGGTATTCTCCGCAATCATCGGATATGTCGGGATGTGGATTGCCGTCAGGGCAAATGTCCGCACAGCCCACGCGGCAACGCTTGGCCTCAACCCGGCGCTCAAAATCGCCTTCGGTGCAGGAACCGTCAACGGAATGCTTGTTGTTGGTTTAGGCCTTTTGGGAGTTTCCATTATCTATATGTGGAGTTATTTTTCCTTCATTGCGCAAGGTGCTGACATGGTTGCAAAACAGGCAACAACAGTACTTGTCGGGTACGGGTTCGGTGCAGCCCTTATCGCACTCTTCATGCGGGTAGGCGGCGGTATATTTACCAAAGCGGCTGATGTCGGTGCGGACCTTGTGGGGAAAGTCGAAAAGGGGATTCCTGAAGACGATCCCAGAAACCCGGCAACTATTGCCGATAACGTCGGCGATAACGTCGGCGATTGTGCCGGAATGGCTGCGGATGTGTTTGAATCCTATGCATTAACCATCGTATCCGCCATGATTTTGGGTGGCACGATGTTTGGTATTAAGGGAGTGGTATTTCCGCTGTTGGCACGGTCAGGCGCAATCCTGACATCTATCTTGGGATCGTTCTTCGTTAAAGCGAAAAACGATGCGGAAAATCCGCTAAATCCGCTCATCCGCGGGTTTATCATTTCCGCAGTCGCGGCAGTTATCATATTCATGTTCCTGGCAAATTACCTGCTGGGCGAACCAAAAGCCGGCTATGCGGCAATTGCTGGTATCGTTGCCATGGTCGGACTGTTGGTCATCACGAAATACTATACCGGACCGGGCGAAAAACCGATCGTGGGAATTGCAACGGCATCCAGGACAGGCGCCGGAACAAATCTTATCTCCGGTCTTGCCTACGGTATGGAATCGACCTTCATGTCCGTTTTGGTCGTAGCCGCAGCAATATTCGCCGGCTATGCACTGATGGGATTTTACGGAATCTCGCTTGCCGGCATGGGAATGCTTGCAACTACCGGCATCATCATGGCACTTGATACCTTTGGTCCTATTTCCGACAATGCCCAGGGCATGGTGGAAATGGCGGGACTCAAGGGAAAAGCGCCAGTCGTCACGGGAAATCTTGACGCGGTCGGCAATACGACCAAAGCACTCACCAAGGGCTTTGCGGTCGGATCTGCTGCCGTTGCGGCAAGCTCATTATTTGCTACCTATTTTGAGGCAACGGGGCTTACATCAATTGATATTGCCAACCCGAAAGTATTCATCGGATTGCTTTTGGGCGGTGCAATGCCGTTCCTGTTCAGCTCCCGGCTCATCGGATCGGTTGGACGTGCCGCATTTGAAGTTGTCGAGGAAGTCCGCCGGCAATTTAGGGAAATCAAGGGAATCATGACCGGAAAAGCGCTTCCCGATTACTCGCGTGCAGTTGCTATTGTTACGGCTGCGGCACAACGAGAACTGGTGCTTCCGGCTGTCATCGTTGTCCTGATGCCGATTGCCGCAGGGCTGCTGGGTGCGCAAGCGCTGGGTGGGTTCCTGGGTGGCGTCGTAGTTGTCGGACTGATGCTGGCACTGTTTATGTGCAATGCAGGCGGTGCATGGGACAATTCGAAAAAGTACATCGAAGACGGAAATTTCGGCGGAAAAGGATCCGACACGCATAAAGCGGCAGTCGTCGGAGATACCGTCGGTGATCCGCTTAAAGATACGGCAGGACCCGCACTCAACCCGATGATGAAAATCGTTCAGGTTGTTGCACTCCTTATTGCTCCGCTTGTGGTAAGCATGATCGGGAAGTAATCCAAAAACCGGTCTTTGTTGGTCGGAAGCGGACCGTATAAACAATTCCGTGTGCCGGATGGGTAGGGCGCATGGGAAATGAAAGGAATCGTTGTGAATATCGGAAAAGTCATACAAACGGAAATCATATCAGAAATGCAGAAATCCTATCTGGATTATGCAATGTCCGTTATCGTGGCGCGCGCGCTTCCCGATGTAAAAGACGGCCTGAAACCGGTTCACAGACGGATCCTGTATGCCATGCACCAAATGGGGCTGTCGCATACGTCTCATTACACGAAAAGCGCCAAAGTAGTCGGGGAAGTACTGGGAAAATACCATCCGCACGGCGATTCTTCAGTCTATGAAGCCATTGTCCGGCTAGCGCAAGATTTTTCCATGCGGTACCAGCTGGTTGATGGCCAGGGAAACTTCGGCTCCATCGACGGCGATCCCGCAGCTGCCATGCGGTATACCGAATGCCGGCTTTCGGCAATCTCGGCGGAAATGCTGTTTGATATCGAAAAGGAAACCGTTGATTTTATTCCCAATTTTGACGGAACGATCGACGAACCGGTTTACCTGCCGGCAAAACTTCCCAACCTGTTGCTCATGGGATCGGAGGGTATTGCTGTTGGTATGGCAACCAAAATCCCACCACATAACCTTTCCGAAATCATCGATGCGCTCCAGGCAATGATGGCCTCCATGACCATCGAAAAGCAAGCGACAGAGGGTGAAG
>CAZVTJ010000040.1:0-8236 GCA_964630015.1 uncultured Gammaproteobacteria bacterium
ATGTGCCGCTTTCGTGGTATGTTGCCGTTCCGGTAATTTTCCATCCTTCATTCCGGTCCGAACTCCATACGGCACAACATATCCGGGGATCCCGGGTAATGTTTTTTGGTGTCGTATGCATGAAGTTGTCAGTGATGAGGATTTCGGTGGGGGAAACAACGCGTACGTCTGCAACTGCGATCAGATTCGGTGAACCATCGGCATTGATTGTTGCTACTGCAACCGCTTGGGATTCCAGAAGTTCTTTTTGACGCGGTGAGATTTCCATATAGTGCCAGTATATCATTTGCGTGTGTTGATGACCGGCAAAAGTGCAGCGGTGGCGATACAAACCATGCCGACCGTGATAGACCAGGTGATTGGTTCATGAAAGATGATCAGTCCAAACAGGATGCCGAAGGGGATTTCCATAAGCCCGATGATACTGCCAACCATGGCAGAGGTCCGTTTGTAGCCGGATACCACCAGCAGAAATGCAGCTGCCGAAGCCACCGCATGGGCAATATTTCCCATCCATGCGACCGGATTTGTCGGGAATGTGATGGTGCCGTTGTACACAATGAGTTCAAAGACAATGCATTGCAGCAGTGCCATGACATAGAGCACCATGGTGAGTTGAATGGGGGAATGGGTGCCGGAAAGTTTTTTGGTTAAGACCACTTCCACCCCTCCGCAGATTCCGGCAATACAGCAGGCAAGAAGCGGCAGAAGCGATGACGGGGAAAGGCTGTAGCGTACACCGGCAACCAAAATTAAACCAACCAATCCGAGAACCATTGCAGCAATTTTGCGCTTCGTCATGCGTTCGGCAAATACTGTTGCACCAAGGATATAGCCGGTGATAGTCAACATGGCGTAAAACGACAGCGTGGCGATTCCGATCGGAAGGGCTGTAAAACCGTAGAAGAAGAGCGGAATAACAAGAGCCCCAGGAACCGAATAAGCAAGCATCCAGGGCATCTCACGAGCCGAAAATGGGGTGATAGCACGGGTTTTGAAAGCCGGAATTGCCAGTAGTGCAAGAATGAACAGGGAGCGCGTCCACCCTTGGAAAAAATCGTTCATGGAGCTCGCCATCAGTTTTGACCAGATGCCGTAACTGCCGAAACAAAGGGCGGAAAGCAGGATAAACATCGGGCCGGAAAACATTTTCATATGTGCCAAGTATAGTTCGTTTGTGGTACGCTGTCCGTACTGTGTCCGATTCATCAGACATCATCGAGCAGACCTTCCTCCGGCTTGGAATTTCACCCGACCAAACGCGGATGTACCGCTATTTACTGGGAAAACACCCGCAGTCAGCACTTGGCATCAGCCGAGCGCTTACTGTTCCCAGAACCCGAGTGTATCGGATTTTGGACAAGCTGATTGCCTCAGGATTGGTTCGGCAGGAAGTGGGGCCGCTGGGAATCGTATTCCGGGCATCGGACATGCGGCAGTTGGAACGGCTGGTTGCCGATAGGGAAACGGAACTTGCGGCAATTAAACACTCCCTTCCGGTTGTCTGTTCGGCACTTTCTACATCATCGGGATCCGATGCCGGCCGGGCCGCCATTACGTACCATACCGGGTTGCCGGGGCTTAAACATGTAACCTGGAATTCCCTTGAGGCAAAGAAGGATTTGTATATTATCGAAAAAACGACAGATATGACGGCGTTTGTGGATCACGAGTTTGCGGAAGAATACCGCAGGGAGCTAGTTGCCCGGAAGATTATGGTCTGGCAGTTGACGACGATTCCCCATATTGCGCCATGGACCGATGTTCCCGACTGTGTGAAGTGGTGGAAGGTCCGGTATATCGATAAAAAACTTCTGCCGGTGGTGTGCGAATCGATCGTGTATAACGATGTGTATGCGATGTATACGTGGAATAAAACGGAAGCGTTTGCAGTGGAAATCACCAATCACGATGTTGCGCTGCAGCAAAAAATACTCTTCAGGTTTTTGTGGGATCATGCCAGTCCCATGACAATCATCGGAAAACGGGGAGAGGCCCTCCTTCGCTAAACGCTACGGCGAGGCCCTCCTCCGCTAAAGCTTCGGCGGGGCAAGGCAAACACCTCCTTCGCTAAAGACTTCCTGAAAAAATTGTAATGTGCAAGGAGGACTCTGCTGCGATGGCGAAATTCTTGTTTTTATAGTCCTATAGTGATATACTGTATCATTCGATATGACTCCGGAAATTCCACAACAATTCCAGATGTTTTTTGGGAATAATGAGGCGGGAAACCCCATCCTCGTTTCTTCTCCAAAAGAGGCTCTTCGGAAAGTAAACGGTTTAACGGATAGCGCCTGTAGTGCGTTTGACCATTTTTCCCTGGCCCGCTGTATTATGACCGGATACACGGCGCTTTCCAACCCATCGCCCGAGTGGCAGGAGGTTGGGAAGAGCGTGTTGAATACCGTAGAACACTACCTTGATCAGGCAGGAGTGTTTACCCGCATGCTCTTACCTCCGCACCAGGGGTTGGGGGATACGAATGAGTCGAATATTCAAAAATCACAGGAACTATGCGCAATGGATACAAAAATCCTTGCCGATCTCCAGAGAATTCCTTTATCGCAACAAACGAAAAAAACGCAACATACTCTTAACGCAGCAGTATCCCGATTTCCCAAATCATTTGCCTATTTCCGGGATTATGCACAAAATTTTTCCCTAGCACGCGATCGGAACTCCGGTGATTCGATACAGGGAGTGTATTCATACTATCCTGATTACATATTTGCCCAATTGTTCGAAGGCGGTTCGGAAGAAAAACGATCATGGCTGACACAGAATGAAACGTTTCGATTGGGGATTATCGGATTTGACGATCGAACCCAATCTATTGCCCGTCATCCGGATGAATTAGTAGAGCGGATTAAACAATAGGACCACCAGTGTCCGATTGCGGAGCTTCGATGTTGGGGAAAAGCCGTGCGGGGAGGGGAAACATTCGAAGGGTTACTTTCCGCGCCGGTCACGGATAGTGATGCATATGGCAAACGGATCCTAAATTTCCTTACCAATCTTCCTAAAGGGGATTTGTATTACCAGCGTCTTGCCGAAGTATTGTTCCTGACGAGCGCATCGCGGATGAATACGGACGGGTACGGTTTGGGGGGTGTAGATACTGCCAGTGCGCGGATTCTTTTCTTCCAACGGTGGCTTGCCGACCGGTTGATTGCGCCTGCATTCGGGGAGGAACCGGTGCCGGGATTTGATGCACTCGTGCAGACGGTGTTAACAAAAAGTTCCCCGATTGCCGAAATTACGTTTGCCAAATGTGTTGCGGATGCGTTCCCGACAGACAGATTCAGCCAACTTGCTGTTGACGGATTATTGCTTGCACACCCGGAACTTCCGCAGAATCCTTTTGTGGACCGGTGGCTTGGTGATACATGGATGACTGAACCGATACCGTTTTATGAAGAGGAATTTTCCCGATACCAACAGGCAGTGCAGAATCTTCTTCGTGTCCACCTTCCGCACATCCATGATTCATTTGATCGTCGGTTTGTCGGGAATACTCGCTTGCGATCCCTTCTTGCCACATATATTGAGCCTGATTTGGCGTTGGATGCAGGTGTTGTCGAACGGGTGTTTTTTACGGAAAGTCTTGCGGAATGGTCAGGTGCAATCTTTTTTAATAATTTAATTGCCCATACCGACCAAATTCATGAAGTGAAACGCGAACTATGGGAAGACATCGGACGGCATTGTTCGTTTTTTCCTGCCGAAAACACGATTCACCATATTACCTTCAGTCCGGGTTCATTACCGGAAATAGTCGGACTCCGGACCCTTGAACTTATGGTCGGTCCGGCTGATGCGGCGGGGAAACCGACGGATGTGTGGTATCGGATCCGGACAAAAGAACGGGAGTATCCAATTACAGGTCATTTTTCCGGATCACCTGAGCGATCGGAATGCTTTGCGGACGGGAAAAATGAACAGGCGGCCGTTGGATTTGCGGATATGATTGCATTGGCAGGTCTTCGCGATCTGGAGGACCGCGTGGTCATTGAGTGGAAGGCAGAACGTCAGATTTTTTCGGGAACATCCGAACCTGATTCAAAATCCGATACTCCGGTACGGAAACGAAAATGGCCGTCGCGGGAACATTCCAGACCATTACCGTTACACAGATCGATTTTGGGTCCCATTCAGGAGGGGAGCGGTATGGGAGACAATCCCGGAGAAAGTATTCCTTCCGATGAACTTTCCAAACGGATCGGACGCGAAAAAGCGGAAGGCCGGCCGTTTACACCGCGCATGGTAACAACCTATCCACGGCATTTACCCGGATGGAGGGAGTTTCGGGAGACGATCACGCGTCTGGCAGCAAATTTTGATCTTACAGACATGAACGAAGAAAACCGTCAGGCATTTGGGGTATTGCTCGACCGGGTTATTTCCAAATTCGGCGCCCATGCAAAAAAGGATTTTCCGGATGCGATTCTTGCCGGATTCGATTCAATACCGGATCCGATCACCGGAGAGCCCATCTATCTGTCTACGCAGGTATCGGGGTACGAAAGTCCGAAAATGTCGGATGATGAGCGGAAAAATATCGTCGTGAGGCTTCGCAGATATAAGGCAACTTCTTCCGCTCTGGAGTATATCGAAAGTCTGAAGACATGGTTTACTACTTCAGCGGATCCCGCTTCGTAAGGATTATGTATTTCCCCGTTGGGTTGGTTACGAATTATCTCCACCGGTAAAGACTATGAGTGTTACCTTTGGTTGTAACGGACATTCCGGACATGCTGCGGAGTGGGCAGCATAGGACAGATTTGTCGCCACAACCTCGATTCCTGAGTCCGTTGGGGGGGAAATGGAAATCGGGATAGATAGATTCTCCCAGACAAACGGAATCCCGCGTTCATCTTTGTGTGCAGAATGGGAACACACGGCAAACGCACGATACGTTTGTGGTTTTTCTTTTTTATGCGGGGTATTACCATCGTTTTGTTCAACAGTTCCCATATAGCGGGCAATCATCCCATATGGACGGGATTTTTTCAAGAGATTCATCATTGGAGGTACGTCTGTGGATGTATGAAGAAAATTTTCAGGTTTTTCTGTTTGTTTATTCTCCGGTTGGTGGGAAATGGACCTGCCCAAGGAATTGTTGCAGTGTGGAATCCACCAGATGCAGGGTCTTCGGATATGCTTCATTCCATTCAATTACGGGTTTTCCTGCGTCTTCCGCTTCGTGGACGATAAATTCATGAAGTGTCCGTGCTGTTTTCCATTGTTCCATCGTTAAGTCAGGCCGGTTGTGGGTTGGTCCGGAAATCATACGGTAATGCGTGTCCGGGTCGGTTACCATAAGATACACTTCAATCGGAATGACTCCACCGCCGATTGTGCAGGACGTACAGGTGGGTGATATATGATTACCGTCAAAAATCAGATGCTGATGTTCGGTTTCGGCGAACGTGGCTATTGTCGGGAAGTTCCCCATGACCAGATCGCGCTGTTTTTTGAATAATTCAATCACACCATCCGCACGCTGTTCTTCGGGAAGCGTTGGGGAAAGAAGGGTATGCAGGTCAAATGTGCTTTTATAGAGCTCCGGCACTTCATCTTTTGAATTGCGCGCCTGAACATCCGCACGAAGAATGCCCGAGGGAACGAGGTTGCTATGGGGAATCCTGTTCATGATTTTTTGAGCAAGCGTACTTTTTCCGACTCCCGCATAGCCTCCTATAAGAAATAACAGCGGCGTCCGTATACGCCGTTCTTCCCACAAACGCAGATACTCCGAGATATATGGAGTTTCCCGGATTTCACTTCTCCGTTCCAGCTCACCGGAATGCATTTTACGGAAATATGCATACATTGCCTGACGGTTATTTTCGTACTTGTTCATAGATTGTTTGCAATTCCCCGTATGAATTAAGTGCCGCCAAATCACGGGGGAGTTCTTCGCTATTTGGCGCATGGACGCTGACGGCAACATATTTAAGCAGTGCGTATGGTTTTGGAATATGCGAATGGGGTTGCTGCCCGGGAAGTGCAACAACATGCCGATAGGCAACCAGCGGATCAAGCGCCCCCTCAAGAGTCGGATTCGAAAGCGAATGGAAACCCAATCGTGTTGCTTCCTCAAATACGACACCACCACGGATTGTGGCAGGATCCCGGATCCCTTCCCGTCCTTTATAGGTTTGGACAAACGCATCGGCAAGTTTTATTGGTACAAAGCGGTGTTCCGGGTCTGAAAATATGATCATACTACAGGGTGAATTAAGGTATACCATGGTGCGTGTTGCCCAGGTATCCGTAACGATTGGATGTTTAAATACAGATCCGTACAACGCTTGGTATTGATCGGGGGTAATGGTGCGGTCATCGACATGATTGATAGTAAAACCAAAGGTCATAAGCGCGTCAAGAATTGCCGGTGTATGGTGGTACATTTCCGGTCGGACAAGTGCAAGCCCGATATCGTGCACGGCCAGCATTTCTTCAACCAGCGCGCTTTTTTCCGGGGGAATACTAAGAGTCCGGTCGTTTGACGGACTCCATGACGGATCGTTCCACCGGGGATAGGTTTGTTCCAGATATGCATTGCCCGTTACGGAACTTGTTTGGATATCGGGGAATGAAGACGGAGCATCAAGTGCGGCAAGCGTTCTCCAATTCTTCTGTGCCATATCAATAATAGAACCTGGGAGCCGTTCGACCATGGAATATATTATAGGATATTTTTTGATGAAGAACAAGGAACGGGTTTTTAGCTCCACACGAGCCAATCATTCGTTTACTTCTTTGGCGGATAAAATATATCTTGCATGTTTAGGAGACGCTTCGTGCATGTTTTCGGTTTTCCGGATCATCCGGAAACCTCATCAGTCCCGCTTGGCGGAATAACGTGCTGGGGTGGTGCTGGAAGATGGACTCTCGGGAGATCAAAATGATCTTGATTCCTGACAATTCAGCTTTCGGGCACCAACCCCAGATACATCAAGCACGTTAGCGAGAACAATTCCCTGTAGCTATAGAGCCGGGAAATCGTTTCGCATAGTGCTTTCGCACCATCTCCACGAAAAACGTGGAGGGAAAAGACACAAGTCACCCTACTTGGCGATAATACATGCTCCACCGAAATCATCGGGAATTTCATGGCCATGATTTCGATGGAACTCCAGGTTTTGCGTAGAAACGCAGCGGGTCCAAATTTCTCTACCGTTTGCGTCCCTATGCGTGACCCATTCACCATATTCAATGGTGGGTGTGGATGTTTTGAGGGGTATTACCGTCGGGGTGGGCTTCGTACCCGAAGGGTTCGGTGGGATAGTCGGTGTTTGTGTTGGAGCGGGGTTTTGGCCAGTGACAGGAATTAAAGCGTCTTCGCATGCCCCATTGCTGCACCGGCAGTAACAGCGGGTTTCCCCGTTGTCCTCAACGCACAATAATCCCCAGTCAGGGATGGTCCACAGTGCGCTGGGGCCGGGATTATTATAACCCTCCTTCGAATATAAAATTTCGAAGGGTGTATCACCGGCTGCGAAAGCACTTCCAACCGCGGAGCCAAGAACAACCAAGGCTCCAACGATCACGCAGACCGTGATCAATAACTTTTTGTTCAAAATAATAGTCTTCATGTCCAATTTCTCCAAATCGGGTTGAGTTTTGTGTTGCGAGCTCGCGCGTGGCCGGCAACATCGTAAAAAAGATAGGGTTACATTCAGTTTTCGGATCTATTGGAAGATCCCGGGATAGGGCAGATGTGTCCCTACACCGTCGCGAAAAAGTCATGTCGTATAGGCAACTCCTTATATAGAATTTATCCTTTGACGAAGGACGGGCCGGATCGAATAGATGATCTATTCGGTCAAATCCGTCCCCCGTCGGGATAGAATGGAGCTTCCTATCAATCATTTCCGATTTGGATATGTTTCGTGTCTTTTCTTTTTATGGTGCGGTGTATTCCGGGTTACAAACGGGACGGAATCCGCAATGGAAACTTCCCATCGGCAATCGGGAAAACGGGTATCATTATATCCTATAATATTATAATCAGCACGTTGAATATTCTTTGGTGATGAAACTGATTACGAAGTACAAGTAGATAATGTGGCTTATTCGGGCAATGAAGCGGAGTATCGTGGGGAGAATTTTTACGAGGTATGATTTTTTTAAAATGAAATGGATTTTAGAGTTGGTGTATCGTGTTGGTATTAATATATATCCTATATTAGTTTCAAAAAATGTGAGGCTGCAAGGCCTGGCCTTGCAG
>CAZVTJ010000041.1:0-1681 GCA_964630015.1 uncultured Gammaproteobacteria bacterium
ACTGTATACAGTATTAGTCTTGCCGTACATTCTTTGACATTTCCGAACTGGCTTTTTGCTTGACACCGTAGAGATTCCCTCGTTTTGTTTTACCCTTGATAACCGGTAGTGCACCAAGTGCTTCTTTTTTCTTCTGTTCCTCTATCTGTTTCTTTTGTGCTTCCTCACGAAGTTTTTGATCCCAAATTGATGGTTCCGCTTCTCTTTTCTGACCTGCCAGCTGGGAAAGGGCAGCTCTGGCAATACTTTTCTTTATCCCCTCGTCGCTTGTTTGTTCCAACTTCGATAATGGATCCTGTTGATTCGGACTTTGGGATACTGGGTGCGTTTGTTTCGTATTTCCGCTCTTTTTTCCCGATGATGCGCCAAGGCTTTCAAGAGCGGCTCCAGCAATATCTTTGGGAACCTGTGCGGTTTCACGGGCAATATCTTTTCCGATATCTTCAAATGATCCAAAAATCTGACGCGTAACACCCATAGTGCTATTATGCCATGCCCAGGGTTAATTTAGCATCGGGTGACATTCGTTCCATTGTCCATGGTGGTTCAAAGGTAAGATCAATAGTTATTACGCCGATTCCGGGTATCCGCTCCAATTGTTCTTTCATTTGGGATTCGATCGTAGAAAATAATGGACATCCGATGGAGGTAAGTGTCATGAGAATTCTCACGTTATTAGTTTTAAAATCCACTTCTATATCATACACAAGCCCAAGATCCCAAATGCTTATGTTTAACTCCGGATCGGGGATGGTTTTTAATACTTCTATGACTGTATCTTTTGTGATGGGTTGTTGTTTGGACATAGTAATATTCGTAATTCGCATCTTCGCAGTTCGTAATTCATACTTTCGTAAAACGAAGATACGAACAACAATACTTCGAATTACGAAGTTGTAAATTTAGTACTCCCTCCTCCCGTCGAGCGCTCGCCGGAGCGTAACCTCATCGGCATATTCAATATCCGCACCGACTGGAAGTCCATGCGCAAGCCGTGTTACCCGAAAAGATTTCTGTCTATCATCAGCTACTTGAGAAATCCGCTTTTGGAGATAGAGTGCCGTAGCCTCCCCTTCCATGGATGGATTGAGTGCCAAAATAATTTCCTGCGTCCCGTCTCCCAGTTGCACAAGACGCTTGATTAAATCCTCCAGATAGATTTCATCCGGTCCGATATTATTAAGCGGATCAATGGCACCATGGAGCACATGATACCGTCCATGATAGGCTCCTGTTTTTTCCATAGCCAGTACATCGGTAGGTTCCTGAACCACACAAATCATTGTTGTGTCCCTGCTTGGATTGGAACAGACCGGACAGGGGTCACTTTGGGTAACATTTTTGCAGACGCTACACAAAACCGTATTTTTCTTCAGTCCTATGAGATTGTTGGCAAATCGTTCCAACTCTTCCTGTGGTAGGTGCAGAAGGTAGAATGTAAGCCGTTGCGCGCTTTTCGGCCCAATTCCGGGAAGCTTTTCAAACGATTCAATGACTTTCGTGAGTGGTGCGGGAAGAATATTCATGGCGCACCTATTTTACCTGATTATCGTTGTAATTGCTTGGGAAATACACGATGCAACGGATATCTCATGCATATTTTTCGGATGCGGATGTCCTTCGTGATTCACTGAATTTGTAACGATAAGTGTATCAATGGGTGCCTTATCCATTTCTTCGC
>CAZVTJ010000041.1:1691-7980 GCA_964630015.1 uncultured Gammaproteobacteria bacterium
CGCTTGCTGAACCAGCAAAAAGACCATGTGTTGATGCAACAATGACTTTCTTTGCTCCCGCTTCCGTAAGTGAATATGCACTATGGACTATCGTTTGACCTGTTGAAATAACGTCATCGATAATGACTGCAGTTTTCCCGCGAACCTCACCGATAATCTGGAATGCTTCCGATGTGTCGTGCTTATCCAAAAACCGTTTCTTTTCCATAACGACGAGCGGAACATCCAACTGGTATGCCAAATTCCGAGCACGCTTAACCCCACCAACATCCGGCGAAACAACAACCGGATCTACGGGATTCAATTTGATAATCTCCTGTTGAAGCAGTGGCAAAGCGGAAAGATGCGTCACGGGAATCTGGAAAAATCCGACGATTGCATCATTATGAAGATCAAGTGCGATGATTTCCTTGTATTTGGAAACCTCCAGAAACTTTGCAATGACACGCGCTGAAATCGGCTCCCCAATGCGATGCTGTTTATCCTGCCTGGCATACCCCATATACGGAATGATAGCAATCATGTTTTTTGGGGCACTTCGCCGTATTGCATCACCCATAAGGGCAATTTCCATAATATGTTCATCCATCGAATGTGAAAGAGATTCCAGGACAAAGACGGTTTTATCCCGTACATCTTCCTGAATCCATGGACGCAGTTCACCATCGGCAAACCGGGATAGGTCCACCGTACCAAGCGTCACTCCCAATATTTTCGCCACTTCATGGGCAAGGGGTATATTGCTGCTGCCGGAAAACAAAAGAAAATCTTTCATTCCTTAAGCATACTGCGGAGAGTATGGGTAAACAAGACCTGACGTTTATGTGTGGAGGTGAAAATACGCAAGGACAGCCGGATCCATAAGAGAACGGACACATAGTGTCGGATGAAGATCTTTCAAATCTGATAGTAATGTAGTTCCACCATGGATCCCGATACTCTGGCTTGGATATGAAACTGCTATTGTTTGAGCATGAATCGATTGTCCACAGAGTATGTCGTATTTTGTATCACCGATAATTGTAATATCGCCAGGAGCAAAATCCGTATGATAGTATTCCCTTCCCCATGAAAAAATTTTTTGTGCCAAAGCATTCCTATCGTCCACATCATCACTATAAATTCCATTTGGTAATAATGTGTTAATTCCTACATTTTCCAACTTCCATTGTCCGATCATCTTCACGTTTCCTGTCATAACAGTGACAATATAGTTGTCGTCATCTCTAAGCTTTTTTGCTAACGATACCGCATCCGAAATTACTGCATATTCCTGCGGGTCAGTGTCTGCGTGCATAGTGATATATTCAATAAATGCCAAAGGAATCTGTGGCCATTTTTGTATAAACTCGGTTTCGGAAACCCCGGTACCATCAAGTAAAGCCCTGGTAATTGCACGGTCTACCCATCCGTTAAAAGACATTGAAGGATCCTGTTTTGGATCGACACCAAATACTTTTTTTATGGCATAGGTAAACCTTGGGTATCCGGAGGGAATGATGCCTTTTCTTGTTACTAAGGTTCCATCAATATCAAAACAAACAAGTTTCATGACACATCATTCCTTTTCTTCTTATATTGCTCCAATGCAATGGTAAGTAGTTCTATTGACCTTCGAATTGCATCTGTATGAAGAACATACGCGATCCGTACCTCATTCTTCCCTTTCCCGGGGGTTCTATAAAATCCTTGGGCAGGTGCAAGCATGACCGTTTCGTTTTGATCGGAAAAATCCGTAAGCAAAAACCGACAGAAATCTACCGCGTCGGAAACGGGAAGCTTGGCGATAATATAAAACGCGCCCTCCGGAAGTGTTGCCGTAACGCCGGGAATTGCCCGAAGCCCCGTATATAAAACATCGCGGCGCTTGCTGTATTCACTTCGGACATCTTCCGTATAGGAGGCCGGAACATCCCCCATGGAAGCGGCAATTGCCTGATCCACGAGTCCTGCAGATAATCTTCCCTGTGCAATCCGCAATACTCCTGAAAGAACTTCAGGATGAAGCGTCACGAGACAGCCAATTCTTATGCCACATGCGCTATACCGTTTGGAAAGACTATCTACCAAAATACAGTGC
Organism: uncultured Gammaproteobacteria bacterium; assembly: GCA_964630015.1. Taxonomy (GTDB): domain Bacteria; phylum Patescibacteriota; class Microgenomatia; order UBA10105; family UBA927; genus CAZERT01. The sequence continues at coordinate 3,772 of CAZVTJ010000041.1, forward strand.
TTCGGCATACGCTCCATCAGCGAAAGAATTGATGTGGGTTTCCCTCCATCATAGACAAATTCCCGGTACACTTCATCGCTTATAAGAAAAAGGTTGTGCTCAGATACAATAGTACCAAGCATTTCCATCTCTTCCTTGGTATAGACGGTACCTGTAGGGTTATTGGGCGTACATACAAGAATTGCTTTTGTTTTATTTGTAATGTGTCGTACGATTTCCGTTCTGGAGGGCAAATGAAACCCGTTGGCGATAGACGTTGTCACCGGAATGCAATTGATGCCATACACTGCCGCATACGAAGCATAATTGGCGTAAAATGGTTCAAACACAAGAACCTCATCTCCCGGATCACAGACGGCAAATAGCGCCATAGCGATTGCTTCCGATCCGCCGATTGTTACCTGTATATGTTCCGTCCCGATAAAGCCATACCCGAGTGTATGATAATACCCAGCAAATGCTTCAAGAAGCGGTCGATCTCCTTGTGACTGTCCATACCCGATCGGATTTTTCTCCCATTTCGTCAGCACGGAAAGCATCTCCTTGGGGGTTTGGATATCTGGATCGCCAATGTTTAGGTGATAGACCGTTATACCGCGGGCTTTGGCGGCACTTGCCAGCGGAACAAGTGCTCGAATCGGAGACGCCGGAACAGTATCTAGCCGTTTGGAAAGTTTAGGGTTCATACATTATTCTTTCTCTATGGTAAATTCCATTTCTACGGAAGGTTTACCGAATTCCTTGGAGGCATTGAGGCCTCTTAAAAAGAGTTCCATAAACTTATCGTCTCCACCGGTTGATCCTGGAGCAAACGCAAGCTCCCCTTCCCGTACGGAGAAGGTGCCGCCGGTATAAAATGCCGTACGTTTGATGCCATTGAGTGTTACAAGAACCGGTTGCCCGGGTGTAAAATGAACAGTTGAGGATCGTGTTGTCGTTTTAATATTTCCATACCCATCTATCCAAGCAATTCGATTTTCCCCAACGTCAGGAATGAGGGAAATATCCAACTTTTCACCAAGAAATGAGGTGTCACCCCTTCCAATACCAATTACGGCTTCCGGATAAAAATCGCGTGACCGGAACTGCGATCCCTTATTTGCTACATTTACTTTTACAAATTCCGTAATGAACGGTTTAACGAATGAAAAACAATACCCGGCGTTCACTCCGACGATAACACTCCCGTTGGTGAGTTTTGCATAGACCAACCCTTCACCTTCATTTTGTACCCGGACTTCCTTTTTGTCCTTTCTTGGCGCGGTATTGGTATAAATCACCATTCCCACAATTGGATTAACCATGGCAAACTGAGCGGTCCAATACCCCGTCGCAATGGTAGAAAATGCGGGAACGGAGGTCGGAGAAATCCTGACATCACCTCCCAGTAGAGTTAATTTCTGCATGACTTCTGTAAATGCTGGGTCACCAACTCCATAATCGGCAATTAGATGAATCATGTGCTGACTATTCATGAATGAATTTCCTTTCCTAAGGGTTTATACATATGTACTTCATCAATATAGACGTCTTTGTACAACAATGCGCCCGGTACCTTCCCACATTCGACAAAGCCAAGGCTTTTATATAAATTCATCGCTTTTTCATTTGATGCAAAACACGTCAAGACAAGAAGCGTCAGCCCTAATTTTTCTGCCTCTTGGATAAGCGCTGCGAGACACAATTTTCCCACGCCATCACCGCGGAATTTTTTTGTAACGGAAATCCCTACCTCACCGACATGAGATTTACGAAGTGAATACCTTCTGATCTCAAACGACGACGCAAGCTCATCGTCAATAAAAGCAAGCAGATGAATTTTTTTGCCTGCTGAGCAATCGGCGACCGCTTTTTTTACGTATTCCTCTTCATACTCACGCGTTAAATGGTCACCCGATAGCAACACGAACGTATCCTCATCAATAAGGGCATTAGCATAGGAAAGTAATATATCCGTATCATGTTCACCAAGTGAACGGATATGGACGGTTTTACCGGTTTTTGTCGTAAGGGTTGCGATGATTGTCCCCGGTTCCATACACAAGGTTACTGATTAAAATTTTTCGTTAAATCGGTAAGTTTTGCAGCGGCTGCTTGTTGGGATTGTTTGATTGCGGAATTGATAGCCCGTTTGGCTGCCTCATTGGCAACACCATCGATTTCCACAAGTTTTACACTTTGATTGCCGTTGATCACGATTTTGACAGGGCCGTCTGTTGCCGTAAATTCTTGACCTTCAAGCGCCTGCTGGATGGCAAGAGCCTGTTTACGCATCGCATTCATATCTCCAAGTGCCTTAAACGGATTTATCATAGTCCCCTCCTTATGGAAAATCTTTTTTTACTTTTTCCCCAATATGATCTGAATTCCGACCGTTACTCCGAACAATTTTTTGAAGACGGAAGACAGCGTATCACGCACCTTTGCATCTGACAAGCGGTCCTTATGAAACGGATAAAACGCCTCGATAACAATCATCCCATTATCCGTGCTGACCGGCCGCGTTGAACGAAGAACCCCGGACACTGAATTATTAAAGGGTTTCATTGCCTCGATCACGTCACTCCAATGCGTTTTGAGTTTTTCCAGCGTCAGTTCGACACTCCTTGCCGGTATATCCTCGAAAACGGGATCTTCTTCCTGGGGAGATTGTTTTATTTGAGCCACCTTTGCTTCTTCCTGCGATTTTTTAGTCTTTTTTTCATCCGGTTGTTCTGTTTTCTTTGTTCCACCCGACTTCACCCCACAGTAGTTCACCAGAGCCACTTCCAAAGGAAGTTGGGCAACAGGTGAAACCCGCAGGAGTGAATAGACATTTGTAAACAAATCCGCCAATGTCGTCAATTCTTCCGTAGAAAACTGATTCATATGTTTATCTTGTGACTTTCCCGGAATAAAACGCTCAAGAAGGAGCGAGTGGACATAGACAGCACAATCAGAAACAAAAACCCGGACATCAAGCCCCATTTCAACAAGTGTTGAAACAGACTGAAGTGCCTTGGATATATCTTTTTGGAAAAGGGCAGTAAAGAGTTCATTGCGCAGTGATTGCGTCGGTACGGATAGTGTTTCGTCTACAAGCGCGCGCGTAATCGGTTTGGAGACCAAACTCATCTGTTCAAGCATTTTTACTGCGTCACGGTATGCACCATCCGCAAGCTCAATAATCCGCTCAATTGCTCCATCATCAATCGTCATATGTTCGGATGCAATAATCCGGGAAAGCGCACTGCGGAGCTCATCCGGTTGAGCTTTGGCGAATGAAAGCTCCATACACCGGCTTTTGATTGTCGGCAAAACTTTCTGGGGATCGGTGGTGGCAAGAATAAACACTGCATGTGCAGGAGGTTCTTCCAATGTTTTAAGAAGCGCATTGAATGCATCCGTCGTGAGCATATGGACTTCATCGATAATATAGACCTTGTAGGCTGCGGAAATCGGAGCAAGTGCAATTCCGGCCTTCAACTGTCTGATTTCCTCTATTCCGCGATTACTTGCCGCATCCATTTCCAAAACATCCATATTTTTCCCGGTAGTGACGGACGTGCATTGGTCGCATGTTCCGCAGGGTCCGTGTTTTGTCCTGTTCGTGCAAACAAACAACTTTGCGATAATCCTGGCCGATGTTGTCTTGCCCGTCCCCTTAGGACCGGTAAGTAAATACGCATGCGGTAAATCGGAGGGTTGTTTACTTAGCAGCTCGTGAAGCCGCTTTTTTATTTCGGTATTATCGACTTCATCGATAACGGTTGGACGGTACATTCTATAAAATGACATAGGTTATTCCGGATGATGGTTCCCCAATAAATGTTCGATTCCATGTAGAATCAGGAAATTTATCATATCATCAACCAGCTTGTTTTCCTGTTGCGCTTCCATAACAGCCTGTGGGTATGACACAACGATATCTCCCAAATACATGGTATGGTCCGGAGGGGAAACAAACTGTATAGGAGTCGGTTGGCTGGGATCCTGTTGCGGGAAAGACAGTACATCCGTTGCGTAATCCTTTTTCCTGTAGGAACTATTAAGCGCTTTCATTTTCCGGTCACCAACGATCGTCACACTGACTTCCACGTCTCCCTTCATGCGTTTGGATAACATATCCGTTACGCACGCCGTAATTTTTTCCCTGCTCACGGGATAGTGGGATTCCGTCTGGATCAAAACGCGTACCATATTTTGTATACAGTATACTGTATACGGTAT
>CAZVTJ010000042.1:0-7619 GCA_964630015.1 uncultured Gammaproteobacteria bacterium
CTTGTTGGCCAGTGCGGCAACGGCACGGATCATCTGGATTGGTGTGACGGCAATTCCCTGCCCAAACGATGCGGTTGCAAGATCGATTTCCTTCCACTCCCCGTCCGGACGGAGTGCTGCCGACATTTCGTCTTCCAGATCGATATTGGTAGCCTCCCCGATTCCGTATGAATGGAGTGCCCTAAGGAATTTATCTTCGCCGAGTTTTTGCATCACATGGACCATTCCTACGTTTGAGGAATGGATTAATACGTCTGTCATGGTAATAATCCCGGCGTATTTATTATTCCAGGTACGGATATCATATCCGGAAATGGTAACCGGCCCCGATTCGTCGATCTTCGTTTCCGGGGTAATTACGTTTTCGGATAATCCGGAAGCCATGACAATGGACTTAAATGTAGACCCCGGTTCGTATGTAGAGGCGACAACCGGATTTTTATACAGCCCGTATTCATACTCCCAATAGGATTGGGGATCATAGGAGGGAAATGATGCCATAGCAAGAATGCCGCCGGTTGCAGGATCCATAATCGTCACGGTTCCGCTTTTTGCACCGTACTTTTCCAATCCCTGGCGAAGCCTCATCTCCGCAATCGACTGGATAGTCCTGTCCATCCACAAAACGATTGACCTGCCGTTTTCCGGATCGATACGGGAAATCGTTCCGGAAAGTATCGGCGCGCCCGTCACGTCTTTTTCAAGCATGAGCGATCCGTCTTTCCCGGAAAGTTCCCTGTTATAGAATCCCTCCAGACCGAAATATCCCGTATCCTTACCGTTATTATCAAGCCCCACAAACCCAAGGATCTGGGCAGCCATGGAGCTTTCCGGATAATACCGTTTGGGTTCCGGTTCGAATCCCAAACCTGGGATGGAAAGTTTCTTGAGCGCTTCAACAATATGGGAATCGACTTTATGGGCAATCGGTACCCATACACGGTCAGGAAGAGCCAAAATGGCAGACACGGACGCCACGTCCATGGAAAGTGCCTGGGCTACTTTTTGGGAAAATTCCGCAGGATTCTTAATCTCTTTCGGGCTTGCATAGACAAGCGATGCATCCTTCCCCATAACGAGCGGATATCCATCCGATGTTACGATGGAACCGCGCTTGGCGGGAAGCATCATACGGACAAAATGCTGGGACGTCGCATCCCGGGATAGCCGGTTATGGGAAATAATCTGCCAATAGAAAAGCCGGGCAATAATTATGCCGGCCAGAACAAGAAAAAACACGATGGAGGCGCGGATCCTCCACATAGGTAATGTTGTTTATCGGGTTGTCCGTGCAGCGACCGGAAAATCTCCAAGACTCACTGTCACATGCGAATCGGTCAATCCCATATCCAGGGCTTTCTGCCGGATGGCTATCATCGACGATGCGCTTGCAATAGATTCCGACAGGAGCCCATTCTCCTTCTTGAGTATCTCAATTTCCTTCTCCATTGAAAAGATCTTCTTTCCTTCTTCGGACAATCCGTTGGAAACGAAGCATTGGACACCGACAAGGGAAATAACGACACCGGTACAGGCAACAAGTGCGTAGGTAAGCAGTGTTTGTAATGTGTCCTTCATATGCGTGCTGCGGCACGTAATTTTGCGCTGCGGGAGCGCGGATTGCGTACTACTTCTTCTTCGGTCGGATAGACCGGGTGTCTTGTAAGCGGAGTCCAGAATTTCTGGTCCGAAAAACTCCGTTTTACGATCCGATCCTCCAAAGAATGGTATGTTAAAACAACGACTCTTCCCCCTGGACTAACGATTTCAGGCAGTTGCAAAAGCGCATCGGACAAGGCTTTAAGTTCTTTATTAACCGCAATCCGCAGTGCCTGAAAGATCCGTGTTGCCGTTTCGTATTTCCTCTTCCCGAATCCTTTTGGTAACACGTCCAATAAATCCCCCACTGTCGTGGGCGGCTTTATTCGACGGGCGAGAACAAGAGCATGAGCAATGCTCCCAGCACGCTCTTCCTCACCATAAGTTGAAAATATTTCATATAATGCATCTTCCGGATATGTCTGTACTATTGTTGCCGCACTCTCCGTTTCCTTTTTGTCCATCCTCATGTCCAGCGCGCTTTCGGGAAACCGGTAGGAAAAGCCACGGCTGGGTTCGTCAAACTGATGTCCGGAAACCCCAAGGTCAAATAACACCCCGTCTGCCTTATCCCATCCGTTTTGCGCAGCAATTTCAGCCAAATGGGCAAAATTACCATGAACGACCGTTATCCCTTGTGCCGTCATGGATGTTGACCGCTCAACCGCTTCCCAATCCCTGTCTATTCCCAAAACTAATGCCCCATTTTCTGCAATCGCCCTACTGTGTCCTCCGCCTCCGTATGTCGCATCTATTATTCTGTCGTTTAGCTTCGGCGCCAAAAACCGTAACACCTCTTCCTTCATCACACTTGTGTGGTATTCCATATCCTTACCCGTTTGTTTCCAATGTCTGTTTGTACGTATTCCAGGTCTTGGTATTCCACAGTTCAAAATGGTCTCCTGCTCCAATAACAGTTATCTCTTTTCCAATCCTCGCATATTCCTTGAGGTGGGTAGGCAAAACAATCCGCCCGAGTTTATCAATGTCCGCTTTTTCCGCTGAGGAAAACAAATATCGCCGTACGCTTCGTCCGTCCCTATCCGTGATCGGCGAAACTAATTGTTTTGCCGATTCCGCTTCCCATTGAGAAAGGTCATATCCAAAAACGCATGTATCAAACCCCCGCGCTATGACGATCGTTGTCCCCGTAATCTCTTGCCGCACCTTCCGCGGAAGCGTGATGCGTCCGCGGTCATCGAGTGAATGTTCGTATTCCCCAAGGAATAGTTTCATGCTCTTACTCTACCATTTCTTCCCATTTATATCCATAGTCACCCATTTTTCACATCGTGTCAAGGGGTATTTCACAAAAAAATAGTAGATTGTAGTTAGTAGTTAGCAGCTAGGATAGGAATGATAGCCAATGGACACACTTTGAAGAGATAAACACATAATAAAAGAACATTCTATGATCAGTAAGAGATATTGGGGAAAATCTCGTTATAAACTTCCGGATCTTTAGCGACGGAGGACTAACTCCTGCTTTTTATGCTAACAAACATATACAAACTACTCACTACTTTTTCTGCGCTATCTACTATCTTTTGTTTGTCTTTTGCTAGCTACTATCTACAAACTACTATCTACTAGTAATTATTTGAATTCCTTCGACAGCTGGCTTACTTTCCCGTTTGGCTTCGTCAGTTCCACGATTGCAGTAATCGCCCCAACATCAGGATGGGGTCGGCACACATTTCTGGAACATGTTCCCAGATAAATATCATCGCGCGTAAAACTTTCAAGATTCGATACGTCAAGCGCCTTACTGATAACCCCCTGTGATGTCCCTGCGGAGTCATAGCTTAATTCGTAAGCAATGGTTGCGTATTCCTTTTTGAGGCCATCCACGGTTAAAATCATCGTGTTTGCCTTGGAAGGATGTTTTGTAAGGGTAAGGGAAATGGAAGGGTCTGCCGGTTCAACCGTATCTTCCACAACATCTTCCTGGACAACCGGTTTCTGTACCGGTTTTTTCACAAACTTGAAATATCCACCGACCCCAAGCCCCAAAAGGACAAAAGCAATAATCCCGATAAGAACCGGTTTTTTCATAATTCCTCCTTATAATCTCACATATTTGCTGTTATTTTCCTGAATATACGTTTCAATTTGTCCAAGGCCCACCCGGTCCTGTTTGGTCGTATCGCGGGAACGGATGGTTACCGTATCATCATCCAGTGTCCGGAAATCGATGGTAATTGTCCATGGTGTACCGATTTCATCCTGCGCCAAATACCGTTTGCCGATATTTCCCCGTTCGTCCCAGGCAACCTGGTACGTTCTGCGCAGGTTTTCGTATATCCCGCGGGCTTTTGTAATCAGGGCATCCTTGTTGGCAAGAAGCGGAAATACTGCCGCAGCAAACGGGGCAACATCGGGATGGAACTTGAGTACCGTTCGTTTTTCGTCCTGTTCGTATGCGTCAAAAAACAAAGCAAGCATCATCCGCTGCACGCCAAGGGACGGTTCGATCACATAGGGGATATAGACTTCGTTCGTCTGTGGATCCGTATAGGTCATGGCTTTCCCGCTGTGAGCTGCATGAGTCTTCAAATCATAATCCGTTCTGTTTGCGATCCCCTCGACTTCCTTCCATCCCCAATCGGGAAAGTTATATTCGATATCCCAGGAATCGGCTGCATAATGGGCCCGTTCCGATGCTTCATGCTGGCGCAACCGGAGATTTTCCTTCCGGATACCCATAGCGTTATGCCAGGCAAACCGGGCATTTTTCCAGGTTTCAAAAAGCTCTGCCGCCTGGGTCGGATGGACAAAATACTCCAGTTCCATCTGCTCAAATTCGCGAAGCCGGAATAAAAACTTCCCCGGCGTAACCTCATTGCGGAACGCTTTCCCGATCTGGGCAATGCCAAACGGAATCCGCAGTCTGGTGGAAGACAGGATATTGGGAAAATTCACGAAAATTCCCTGACAGGTTTCACCGCGGAGATACGCAAGATTTTTTGCATCCTCGATGGTTCCCACATATGTCTTAAACAGCAGATTGAATTGCTTGGGTTCCGTCCAGCTGACAGCAGTATCACCTTTTCCCTTATGTTCCTTTTCATGCTGCAGGATTTCATCAGTCTGGTCCGCACGGAACCGCATATGGCATACTTTACACTCCGTAAGCGGGTCGGAAAATGTCGCCACATGCCCGGAGGCCTCCCACACGGCGCTGTTGCTGATGATGCTTGAATCCAAACCCACCACATCATCCCGGGTATCAACCATTGTTTTCCACCACCGGTCTTTGATTGTCCGGGCAAGCCGGACGCCAAGCGGTCCGAAATCCCAAAACCCCCCAAGACCGCCGTAAATATCGCTGGTCGGGTATGCAAAACCGCGGCGTTTTGCCAAGGAAACGAGTGCATCAAGATGGGAAATCATAGGTTCCATTGTATCAAATACGCTTGTCCTGCACTATGAGACGGTCAAGGCAAGGTATTTGCGGACCTTGAGGCGCTTTTCCAGAATCTGCTCCACTTTCGCTGCCGCTTCCTCAACTTTACCAAACCGGACGTTTGAAGAAATAAACCCGAGTTGCCACAACAGGGACTGGGTATAAGCACACAGGAGCGTATGGCTTGCTTCCCGCGAACTTCCCTCAAGACTATCAAGTAGCGATACCGTTTCGTCAAATATTGAAGGATGCGCTTCGTTATCCGGAATAAGCCCCGCCAAAATCTCACCGATATAGTATTTTGCACCGATGGTATGCATCGATTCCTGCGTACCCATGGTTTTCCCATAGCTTTCCGCCTGGGTAATGCTGTCTATTCCCGGATATGAGCGTACCATCAGTACACTTCTTGAAAGAGGCTCCAGATACGATGCACGTCTGCTTCGGATGGAACGGACCCCTTTGGCAAGAAGACGGACTTTTCCCTTTTCTTTGGAAAACACGGTAATCACGCGGTCCGATTCACCGGTATTTTTCCGCTTGAGAATAATGGCGGTCAACCGATAGACGGGTGAACTCATGGGGATTTTTCCGGATCAGAGCGCCAGCTCGGTATCCGCATCAAGTGACATCCGCTTCCTGTCTTTTCCGTTTAGCCGTATGGTCCATTGTTGTTTGTCCGTACCGGGTTGTTTTTGGATAAGGACGGAATACTTCCCTTCGGGCTTTATCTTTGATGTATAGGAAAGTTCCAGCTTCGCCGTCCCCATCGGGTTGACGATCAAAAACCCTTCAAAAATGGTTTTTCCCAGATCGGCGTATGTTGACATATCTTCCGCTTTTGATGTTTTGGGGTTGATCGATCCCTTGCTGGAAACCAGTGTGCTGCCCGACGGCACGTATACACGGACCCAGTTGCGAAGCGGTGCATTCAGACACAGTCCCGCGACTTCCTGCTTCACGTTGCAGTCGGAATGTTCGTAGGGATTTTTATAGGTAATTGTCAGGTTGGTCGTCAATGTTCCGTCAGAATTGACCGTCGTATCCTTGACGACATCCTCCGATACGAACATGTTGGATTTTGCACCTGCCATGTTGCTGTTGTTGATGTGGATATAATCCCACGTTCCGTTATCCTGATATTTGGATATTGCCGATTTCGTTGTCTTGTTCATGATCCGGCCAGCCATATTGAAATCCTCAGCCGCTTTCTGAACAACAGGATCGGTAAAATATGCCAGTACATGTTTTTGGTTGACTTCAGAGGCCAAAACCTGCATCAGTTTCCCCCAGTATTTTGATGGCGATGTTCCAAGTGCCATATTCAATATCTGGTTCATAAGCAGTCCGATAATATTTTTCCGATCTGACCTCTCGAAATTCACCTGCCGGGTTGATGCATCCTCCAATTCATACACGGCTTTCGGACAATCGCAGATCGGCGCAATATCGGCGGAAAATAGACGGTTCCGTTTGAATGTATCATCATAAATATTGATCGGTCCCAGAACACGTAGGAACTCAACCAGTACGTGTGTATCGACAGCCACGATTCCGTCAATTGGTTCATACCCGGCCGTATTTTTATACATGGATAAAAACTGCTCCATGGATGTTTTGTAATCCGGGGATAGATTGCTGTCGCGGATGAAAAGTTGTGACACGCCCTTATGGAACGTGGTGATTTCCCGTGTTGGCGGATAGGTTTTTTTCATTGCCGCATCAAGCACATAGATGTCTTCCGATTTTTCCAGGATCGGTTTTCCCTTTTCCATGCGGAATCTGGCATATGCCGTCAGAAAGCCGCCGGTTGGCCGAAGCTCCTTATCATTTTGGAACAACACCAGATACCGCTTATCCGTCGGATCACCCAAAAGATCGGGTATTTTTTCCAGAAGCGGCTGGGCATTCACGAACAGGTTTGCCGATTCATCAACAACGGAGAGTATGGTGGTAAGCGTGCTCCTGATTGGTTTCCCCTGAAGATTCTCTGGGTAGCGGTTGGGATCGATGGCGGAAAGTTCCTTACGCATCGTATCGATGTCTTTTGCCATTTCGCCTATTTTTGGCGTGAGTGCCCGCATGGTTTTAACTGCCATCTGGAGCCGTTCGACCGACGTTCCCGAAACGAATGTGCTTTTCCCTTTGAGTCCCAACAGTTCCGCATTGGGTTCAATTGCCTCAATAGCCTTTTCCCCTGCTGCAATTGCCGAATATCCTGCAGCAATGGCATGCGTTCCGTCACCCACAAACGCACCGACAAAGGGAACGGAAGTAAGGAACGTCATCTTTTTATACGACTCGTTAAATTCATTGAGCTTTCCTTTCGTTTCGGCAAGTTTTGTTTTTGCACCGTCAATATCCTGCGACTTCACGGCCGTCATTGTTTCCCTGGCGGTTACCATAAGCGCATCGGCTTTTGCCTTCACTTCCCGGACAGGCGCCATCAGAGCAAACACACCCCCGGCAAGAAGCAGGATAATGCCAAGCAGTATTCCTGCTGCCACGACGGGAAATTTCTTTTTGGTTTTTTGCTTCATGGTGCCTCCCTGCGTTGGAAGGGTAATTTTTTTCACTGCAAAGTCTTCCATAGATGTGTATTGTTCCAAAAGTA
>CAZVTJ010000043.1:0-7521 GCA_964630015.1 uncultured Gammaproteobacteria bacterium
CGGACATTATCATGGTTGGGGAAATCCGGGATAAGGAAACGGCGGAAATGGCAATACACTCCTCCCTTACGGGACATTTGGTGCTATCTACCCTTCATACCAATGATGCATCAGGCGCCATCCCGCGGTTTTTGGATATGGGAGCGGAAGGATTTTTGGTTGCATCAACACTGAATCTTATCATCGCCCAACGTCTCGTCCGAAAAATCTGCACATCTTGTATCGAACCGTATGAACCAAGCAGGGAAATCAGGGAATATTTGGCAAAAACACTTCCGGATTCGACACAGCTTACAAAGTTTTACCGCGGTAAGGGATGTCAGGAATGCAATTTTAAAGGATATAAAGGACGGATCGGGATATATGAAGTGTTGGAAATAACCGATACGATTCGGGATATCATCATCAAACGTGTTCCGGCGGATGAAATCAATAAACAGGCGCTACAGGAAGGAATGGTATCCCTGTTGACGGACGGAATCAACAAAGCAAGCGGCGGTGCAACAACTATTGAAGAAGTACTCCGGGTAGTACGGGAATAAAGGACGGTATGCCGAATTTTACCTACAAAGCACTTGACTCGGAAAAAAAGATTGTTGAAGGTGTGTCAACGGCGCACAATCGGGATGAAGTTGCCCAAATGCTCCGGAAAAAATCCCTGACCCCGCTTGTTGTGCGAAGTGTTACCGATGCGGCATCCATTCATGGGAAGGTTCCTCAGGTGGAAAAAATTACCTTCTGTCGGTACCTAAACGTTATGCTTAAATCCGGATTATCGCTGTCGGATGGTTTGGAAGTGCTTCAACAGGAAACGAAACACCCGCTTATGAAAAAGATATTAAGCGATATGCTCTATAGTCTGGAGCAGGGTCAGCAGTTGTCGGATATCTTCAGCCGGTATCCCGATGTGTTCGAACCGTATTTTCTTACCCTCACGAAAGCCGGGGAGATGAGCGGAAAACTTGCCGATGTGTTCCATTTTCTGGAAATCGAGATGCGCTCGGAATATCGGTTAAATGCGAAGGTAAAAGGTGCGCTTATGTATCCCGTTATCGTATTGTCCGCATCCGGCGGAATCGGACTTCTTATGTTTTTCTTCATCCTTCCGCAGATAGGGAAGGTATTTTTAAGCATGAAAATGCCGTTACCGGCGATGACGAAATTCCTGTTTGACGCAAGTATCTATCTTTCCAAACAGATAGCCTTTGTAGGTATGGGATTTTTGGTACTTGGAATCCTTTTGTTTGTTCTGTTCCGGCAGGGAATAATCCAGAGGTTTGTTTCATATGTCATCAGACCAATACCGTTTGTCCGGGATCTTATCAAAAAAATTGATATGGCACGGTTTAACAGGATATTTTCAACACTTTTGAAAGCCGCTGTTCCCATTACCGACGCACTCGAAATATCGCTCCAATCACTTTCCTGGTATGAATTTTCTTCATTAAAAACGATTCTTCCCGATGAAATCCGTAAAGGAAAACAGCTTTCCGCCGCGATAAAGGAGCATCCTGTATTCCCTTCGCTTATGGTACAGATGATTGCGGCAGGGGAAAAGACGGCAACACTTGACGATACGCTTCTGGATATGGCTGTATTTTATGAGGAAGAAGTGGATGAGGAACTTAAAAGTCTTACGCAGATTCTGGAGCCGGTGATTATGCTTGTGGTAGGCGTTATTGTCGGCGCGCTTATCCTTTCGGTAATTTCTCCTATATATTCGCTTGTCGGAAGCGTCCAGCAGGCTGCCGGAGGAAGATAGTTCAATTTCGATGCATCGAAGCATCGCATCATCGGAATTCGCATCTTCGCAGTTTTAAGCATCGTGTCTTCGCTTTACGAAGATACGAACCACGAAGGCACGAACTACGATGCTTCGGATTTATTCCTCTTCCCACGAAATAAATTCATATTCCCCCTGGGTAGGGAAGTAGGGTGGGGGTTCAAAATACAGATTTTCATCATAGGTAATATTGCGTGTTAAAAAGCCCGATGATGGCGGTGTCCCCCAATTCCAATAGGATTTTTGGTTGCTGATAAGCGATCCGTACATGGTAAGAGTATTGCGGACTGCCGATGAATATATGCTGCATGCACCATAGGAGTAATTATGGCGGATGACCCTGCCTTTTTGTGCGAGAAGCGCGCCATCTATTTCAAAAGATGTCGGAACATTGTATCCGAAGTAGATATTGTTCTGCGCGATAAGCCCAAGTGATGAATGTCCGTCTTTTGCAAGATAGGTAATGCTGTTGGGAATCCAGATATTCATGGCATTTGCATCAAGCGGAAAACGGGCTGCGGCAACAGTGACCCGTCCGTTAATGACTCCCTCAACCCAAAGATGGTCTTCAATGAAGATGATCGGTTTTGAGGCAATGGAGTATGTCCCGATCGTAGTTTCCGATGAGATATATTGATACAGGTTTTCGCATCCGTGTTCACTACTGTATCCTTTTCGGTTAAGTGCAGAAGTTACCTTCCGTATGGTATATGTGCCTGTGGCATTGAAAATAATGTGATAGCCATATGCTCCGGATGCCCCAAGATATACTCCTCCATGTTGTGCAGACGATTTCATCGTGGAAAAATCAACGGCAATACTGGCAAAATCTATCATGGGAACGGGAAAAGACCAAAGTTCCTTTGGGCCACCACTCCCCCATACAGCATCTTTTGTAGTTGGGGTTGAACAGCCTGTTTCCGTACCGCACGTATAGGTCGTTTTTGAACTTTGGACGGTCGACGCATTCACGCCGTCCATCCTGATGCCGCCATTGGATAATATTTTTCCGTTGACTGTAATTCCGGTTCCGAACCAGACATTGGCATTGTGCAGGAATGCAAATTTCGAGAGTGCCGGTATACCGAATCGTGTTTTTATAGTTCTGGTAATGTCGGGATGGGACGAACTCCATCCGGTTGATGTGATGGTGGTAATGGATGATCCTGATGCCGGTGGGTCGATAGTAAGGGAAAATGAACCGGTACCGTGACCGAACGCATCGGTAAACGTATGGACATATGGACCCGGGTGGGATGTTCCATCCTGGAAATCGAGCGGATTATGGGCAAGATGCCACCGGTAGTATTCGATACCTGCTTGGGCGATACCGAGGGCTTCCTCGAATTTTTCCGTTCGAACGCTGGATGATCGGGATAGTGCCGCAATAAGGGCAAGTCCTCCGATGGCCGTGGAAAAAAGTATGCCAAAAATCAGAACCAGAATGGAAATCGAACCGGTAATATTTTTCGTTAATTGATCGGTTTTGTGTGTCATAAATTATCTTTCATGCTTCGTATTTGGACGGATGCGGATGCTTCATACGCTTCGCTTACTGTATTGCCGGAAATATTTGATCGGAGGTATACGGTAATAAGCCGTGTGGAAAGAAGCCGTGAAGCGGCAGGAAGGGGATTATTCGTCATATTGGACGGATATAGCCCATTATAATAGGTAAAAAGCGTATTATTGCCAAGATCGATGTTGGATGCGATAACGGTAATTTTTTCCTGTAAAAGCGGGTACTCAACGGGAACGTTTGTTGGTTCCACAATGCCGCGTTTTAGGAGATTTCCGTCAAGAAAATACCGTACGCGATCCGTCCGGCCGTCATTGGTTACATCACTGTAGAAAATAAATTCATTGTCTCCTGCTGAAATAATCGGCCATGCCCCCTGGTTGCCGGTACGCGCTTCGCGGATATCACGTGATATCCTGGTAACAGCTCCCTGAATAAGGTTAACTGACTGTTGCTCCTCATAGGAGAATGAAAAGTTCTTGAAGAAAAAAATCGCAAATCCCGAAACGGCTCCGATAAGTCCGACGAAAAGGAATGTTGCGACAATTGTTTCGACGAGTGTAAATCCATGTGTGATGGTATAGGTATGTTTCATGGTATTGGGTTAAGAATGAATAATTCGGATTGGTTTTTTGTCAGCTGTGCTGTAGATGTTGCTTCGGTATACCCCGGAAGCGTGACCGATACATTATATGCTCCGGGAAGAAGCGATCCGAAAAAAGCCTGTCCGAAATCGGCCGATCCTGTTGTCCCGGTAATATCTGTATAGAGGGTTCCCGAAGGAGTTGCCATAAGGTTTGCGGATGCGCTTGAAAGAAGTGTTCCGGTTGCGGATTGGACGGTAATAAGGTAGGAAACGTTTGTCCGCGGAATACAGACAATTTTTGCCGTTTGTGTGGTTCCGGGTGCAACAACAAGCGGAAACGGCGGTGATGATCCGGCAAGCATATAGTTGGAGAGCGATAGGTCCAGTGAATAACTGTCCGTTTCCAACCCCGAAAGACTGACGATTCCTCCGCCCGTATTTAATACCTTTTCGTATTTGTATACCGGATCATCGGTTACGGTATATCCAATCACTTTGGTTCCTCTGAGTGTGAAAATTACGTTGGCAATCGCCGGATACCCAAGATCGCGTGAACCGTAAGAATACAGCATGATGGTAGAAACCTGATCAATGGAAAATGATCTGCTGGTAATCTGTCCTTCCAGAATCGTTGCATGGGGGGAAAGGGGATTGGCAACTTCGGTTGCATCATAGGTGCGATCTATGGAATATCCGGTTTTTGTCACGTTGATTTTATAGCAGGTTGAGCAGATTGGTGCGCCGGGCAGGACGACCAGACCGTTGGAATTGGTGAGCGTTGACAGATGGATTTCGGGGCTAACACTGGTATTGTCTATCTGTACTGTGGCATTTGGTACCGCACTTCCGCTTGCATTGATGACTTCGATCATGAGCGTTCCGCCACCGACGATTGTTTCGATACCGCGGGGCACAATGTTGGTAACAAGCGAAACGGGCATGGTACCTGAAGAAAACAACCCCTCCCAGGAAACCTGCACGCGGACACGTTTATAATCGGTGTTGATAAGATCGGAAGGTGCCACCCCGTCATAGGAATCATCGACATACTCGATTGATGTCCGGACGGTAAACGGCATGCCATTGATAGGCACGATTTCCGTTTGGGGAATGGATCCCTGCGGAATTCCGCCGACGGTTCCCACTGACGTATAGGGAAGATTCCGGATAATTTCCAGTTTTGATTGGGCGAGGGTAAGAGCAACGGAGCGTACCCGGGATTGTCCGATATCCGTAATAACCTGTTTCATCAGAAGCGAGATGGCAAGAAAGAAGATGAGGAGAATTCCGGTTGCAACAACGGTTTCGATCAGGGTGAATGCTTTTGTGCGGAAAGTGATGGGTAACGGGTGGGGCATTATTCTTATAGTAGAGTGTTTCTTTGGTTGCCCGCAAGACGCATGCTACAATAGAATCTGAGTATGAATCTCCTGCCCGGATTTATTGTTCCAAATATCCACTTTTTCGGTCTGTCCATAGACCGGATGACCATTCGTGCAGTGGAATTATCACCCCAGGGAGCAGTCAGGACATATGCGGAAGTGGCAATAGATGAAAATACGTTTGCCGATGCGACACTGGTAAAGAAGGAATCGTTTATCCAGGCCCTGAAAGCGCTTGTTTCCCAAGGCAGGTTTTCTACAACCTACGTCAGCGTCTGTTTTCCCGAGGCGTATGCCTATACCAGAGAACACTCTGTTCCGGACATGGAAAAGGAAGATATCGATGAAGCGGTTGCTTGGAAGGTGAAAGATCTGTTTCCGCTTCCGGAGGATGATATCTATTATGATTGGAAACGACTCGATGAAAAAGACGGCCAGGTCCACATCGGTGTTGTCGGCATCCAGAAAAAAACGTTGGATTCCCTTGTTGATGCTATCATCGCTTCCGGACTCAAACCGCTCCGGTTTGAACCTGACGCTTCGGCTGTTGCCAGACTTATCGGACTCAAACCGCAGCAGTACGGATTGGTAACGGAGGTCAATAAACGGAGTGCTTCGGTAACCCTCGTTGAAGGGGAAAAATCGCTATTTACCACGGTTGTCACATATGGGAAAACCGATACCCCCGTTGCATTTTTGGAAAATATTACGGCGTCTCTGGAAGATATCGCCAAATATTACACGAATAAGGGAATGCTCAGGAAGGATAATACGAAGGTTATCGTAACCGGGGAAATAGGTTCCAGGGAATGGGCGGACTATATGGCAAAGCGCGTTGCCTATCCGATCCAGATTCTTTCGACTCCTGTCGGAAACTCCGCATACAATAAAGCGTATGCATCTGCTGCGGAAACAATGAGTCCGCCGCAGGATGATTCATCGATTAACCTCATGCCCAGGGATGTCCAGGAAATTTATGATGAATCATGGAGGATAAGCTATGTGCAGTCACTTGCGGTACGCTCGCTCGTGGGACTTCTTGTCATCTGCTGTATTCCGTTTGTTGTATTGATATCTGTTTTGACGCAAAAGGAAAAACTGGTAAAAGAAAGTGCGGTTTTGCAGTCGGTCATTAAATCCCAGGATGCATCAATCGGGCAGGTAACGATTCTTAATGGCAAGTTGGAATCTATTTTAGCTTTAGCGCCACTGAAGAAGACCCCGGCATCCCATCTTGCGCAGCTTGCGGCATTGACACCGGCCGGAATTCATATTTCACAATTGGAATATGATGACAGCAAGCAGCTTTATACGATTTCCGGTACTTCATCGGACAGGACCACGCTCCTTGCGTTCCGAAACGCTCTGGAATCCTCAAAGAAATTTACGAAAATAGTCTTACCGCTTAGTTCGCTTGAGTCGGAAGCAAATTCGGATTTTTCAATGAGTTTTGTGGGGGTGAGTTCATTATGAAACCAAGAATTACCAGATCATCCCGGACTGTCATGACGCTCCTGTGGATTTTTTCGGGAGTGGCACTGATAACTGCCGTTATTTTGTTGCCGGTTGTTTCCTCTCAGCGCAAATCAATTGAATTGCTCGGTAATGAAATTAAGTCGCTTCAAAGTGATACGGAGCTTATCGGCATATCGAAGGAAATCTTTGGATCGCAACAGCCGAAAATCGATGCGATAAGCCGTGCATTTCCCGATGAGGAGACGATTATCCGGTTTATCGGGGAGTTGGAAACGATCCTGAAAGCAGATACGATTGAAAATACCTTTCAGGTCACCGATGCACCGATTACGGAATCGGGGAAACAGTATTTGCTTTATACGATAAGCGGGAAAGCGGAATTCGGGAAATTTACGAAGCTGCTTTCGGATATCGAAAAAATGCCGTATCTTACGCATATACTCTCTATTTCCCTCCGGACACCGGATGGCTTTACAAAAACTGTGGAGTATTCGTTTCAGATGAAAGTCTATGTCAAAAATCCATTCTCAATCCGGTAAGCAGATTACATTGTCCATGGCCGTATGGATCGGACTTGTTTTCGTGTTGTGCATCGTAAGCTTTTTCCTTATTCCGCTTCCGTCGGCAAAAAAAGTACCGCTGAAAACCACTACTACCGCTCCAACCAGGGCATTTATCGATACGGGAAAAATAGACAAGGTATACAGAATTCTTGTACCCGATTGACAAGTACCCGTATGCCTTGATACGCTGAAATTGAGCACGAGAAACGGTG
>CAZVTJ010000044.1:0-7452 GCA_964630015.1 uncultured Gammaproteobacteria bacterium
AAACGCAGGATGCGGAAGATCTGTACAAAAAAGCAGGACACTCATCCGTTGTGGACGTTGCTGTTGACGGTCAGGTATATCCCTGCCTCATTGCCGATCTTTCCCGCCACCCGGTATCCCATGCTTTATTGAATATTCAGTTTCGTAAAGTGAACTTAAAGGAAAAAATCAAGGCAATGGTTCCAGTTGAACTGGTTGGACAATCACCGGCAATCAAGGAAAATGCCGGAGTACTCCTGACGCTTGTCAATGATGTTGAAGTTGAAGCGCTTCCGAATGACCTTCCGGAACATATCGAGGTTGATATTTCTTCCCTTGCTGCTGTTGATGATCAGCTCACGGTAGGGGATCTTAAACTTCCACCCCAAGTGACGCTTATGACGGATCCTACACTGATTATGGTAAAAATCGGCGACAAAACCAAAGAGGAAGTCGCACCTCCTCCGGCTCCGGAAGAAGGCGCCGCCGCTCCGACAGAAGGGGAAACCCAGGAACCAGCCACGGAAACCACACAGCAGCCTGCTGAAAAAACGGAATAAACCGTTTGTCTCCTCAAATACCCTTCACCCTTATTTGATGATGCGTGCACGAAGTGCACGGATTGCATGCCCGGATGTGAGGAAGGGTGATGCACCATCAAGAAGTCTGGTTATCGTCTCCGCGGGTTTTCCCAGTTTAAGTCCGTAATACGCCGCACGAAGCTTTGCTTCGGGATAATCGGGGTATTTGGATACCACTGCCATCCATTGATCAAACAGGGAGGCGTCTTTTTGTCTTTGTTTGGCAAGGATTACCAGCGGTGTCTGTGTAGTTGCACCCAGGACGTTGTGTGATTGCGGCTCCCGGTCAAGTGCTAACCGGACCAGAAGACGTGATGTGGGGGAAAGGAAGTGCGGATCAAAACGGGCTGCAGCCTCATAATAGGCAGCGCCGCGCTGCGGATTTTGTAAAACTGCAAACTGTTGTGATGATAGGGGAGAATACGTCTGTTTTGCAAAAAGAATGGAAAATGCTCCGCAAAGAAACACGCTAAGAAGGGGAATGGATGTGTTAATTATTGCACCTGCTTTTTTCCATGTAGCAAGGGAATTATTTTGAAAAAAGACAATAATTGGAAAACGTCGTATCATACAAAAACTACTCCGGCTCTACGGTTCATTCTATGAAAAGCACCGCACTAAATGCAACCCATACGAACCCAAGCGGACATCGCATTCTGGAAATGCTTGCCGGATTGTATCCAAATGCCGCAATTGCGCTTTTCTTTACCACTCCATGGGAACTGTTGGTTGCCGTTATGCTTTCCGCTCAATGTACCGACAAAAAAGTCAACGAGGTAACACCCGCGCTGTTTCGTCAGTTTCCATCGATTCAGGCATACGCGTCATCGGACATACGGACACTGGAACAGCGCATATTTCCCACGGGATTTTACCGTATGAAAGCCTTCCACATTCAACAGACTGCAAAAATCATTCTCCACAAGCATCACGGCACTGTCCCAAAAACTCTTGCGGACCTTACGGCTCTTCCCGGAGTCGGGAGAAAAACTGCCCACATCGTCCTTGCAAATGCATATGGCATTGCCACCGGCATTCCGGTTGACACCCACGTATCACGAATCAGCCAACGACTCCGTCTGGTTGATGTCCACGCAATCGGAGTCGGTTCTCCCGTTTGGATTACACGGAAGAACCGGCCGGTCCTGGATTATTACAGACAACCCGATACAAATCGGATCGAGGAACAGCTGTGTGCGCGTATTCCAAAATCACAATGGAACAAAATCTCCTATCAAATCATTGAACATGGACGGGCTCTGTGTAAGGCTATTGGCCCCAAGTGTTCATCATGTCCGCTTGCACCCCTGTGTCCTGTTGCGCGGTAGGCACGTCCTATGGGATTGTTTCACTGCGTTTTCTGTGGTACGCTGTGGCTGTATTAATTCCCTGCTTACTGAAAGGATGCTATGGCACGAAAACCACGCACATCAGCAACAAAAAAAACAAAAGCACCCGCAAAACGAATAAGAAAAGTGTCTGTGGAAAAGGTTGTACCGGAAATCATGCCGGAGGCACCACTTTCCGAGTCTTTTGCCCCTGTTTCCCAACATTCCTTTAAAAATAAAATCGGATATGTTGTTATCGGCATTCTTGCTATTGCTGCGTTGTTGTTTGTTTCCAAAAAGGATCTTTTTTTGGCGGCAACAGTCAACGGAAAACCAATTTACCGATGGACGCTGACCAAGATATTAATCGATCGGTATGGCCAACAGACGCTTGACAGTATGGTCACGGAAATCCTGATTAACGAATCCGCCCAAAAAGACGGAATTGTCATCTCCCAAACCGATATTACGGCAGAAGAGGACAAAATCGTTAAAAGTTTTGGAGGGAAGGTGTCTATCGATGAACTACTCAAATATCAGGGGATGACAAAAACGGATTTTGATGCACAAATCAGGCTCCAGCTCCTTGTTCAAAAGATGTTGTCAAAAGACATTAAGGTCACCGATGCGGATGTTGCCGCATACATTGAAAAGAATCGGGAAACCATGACGGCAACCGATGAGGCAGGACTTACAAAAGAAGCAAAAGACGCGCTTACCAATCAGCAGTTGAGCGAAAAAGTGCAGCCTTGGCTCACCCAGCTTCGCTCAAAAGCAGCAGTCACAACATATCTGGGGAAATAAACCTCAGACACAAAGGGGGGAATATGTTCTATGGACGTATGGGGTATGGCGCCCCGGAACCATTTTTATGGCTTGGTGGTATTCACTTTGGCGGATGGATCATTCTTTTCCTCCTCTGGTCAATCATCTGGAAGGGTCTTGCGCTCTGGCACGCCGCCCGTCGCGGGGAGAAATGGTGGTTTGGTATCCTTCTGGTCGTAAACACCATGGGGATTCTTGAAATGCTGTATTTACTCTTGGTTGTAAAACTGTTTGCGACGGGTATAAAAGCACCCAAAAAACCCCTGCGCAAGGCAAAATAATTCTTCCGTTTATCCATTTGTGTAGCCCCGTTGTAAAACAGGGAAAAATTTGGGATAATATATAACAACGAAAAACCAGATTGGGCCCAGTGTCGGCCCGTTATTTTTTGGAGGACATATGGCAGTGATCACTACGGCAAATTTTAAAAAGGGAATGTTTATTCTTTTTAAGAACGAAACACACCAAATCGTTGAATTCCAGCACGTCAACCCGGGGAAGGGGAGTGCGTTCGTCAGGACACGGGTAAAATCCCTCAAAACCGGCAAAGTCCAGGAATTTACCTACAAATCCGGCGAATCGGTGGAGGAACTTGCGGTCGAAACACACGAAATGCAATATCTGTATCCGGAAAATACGGGGTTTGTGTTTATGGACAACCAAACCTATGATCAAGTCACGGTTCCACAGCAATACATTGGCGATTTTTCCAAATTTCTTCGGGCAAATGATACCTATCAGGTGCTTTTACTCGATGGCGAAGCGGTCGGCGTCCGCCTTCCTAAAAAAGTACGACTTACAGTTATTGAAGCGGCTGATGGCGGCGCAAAAGGAAACACGATCGGCGGCGCCCAAAAAGCGGTAACGCTGGAAACCGGCGCCATCGTCAACGTCCCCTTGTTTATTAAGGAAGGGGAAACGATCGCCATCGATCCCGAAACCGGTGAATATATCGAGCGGGCATAATGCGTTTATCTCCTGTTCCCGTCATTCTAGGGAATATAGTTTCGGTTGTTTTACCAGTACCCGTCATTCTGGGGATCCGCCAAGTGGCACAGACACCAGAATCTGCTTGCTCCGCGTAGCTTAACAAAGCAAAGTTGGGTCATTCTGGGGATCCGCCAACTGGCACAGACTCCAGAATCCAAATTCTATCGCTTTTTAAAACTCCGCTTATGCGAAGGTTTGACTTGCATTATGACAGCGTGAAACAATATCGGTATATGGACGATACAAACCAAAAACCCATAACTCCCCAAGATTTGTATGCTCCCTCCGAACCGGAGACAACACAGGAAAAAACAGCTAGCAATCCGCCCCTTACCTACGAAGAAACACCTATTTTAAAACCCGTCGCTCAAGAGGTGCCTCCGTTTACCCAAGAAACGCCGCACATTCAGGAACAAACACCGCCGAAACGCTTCAATATCCTTGGATTGTTCCTTCTGTTTGCTCTTCTTTTTGTTCTTGGCTATATGGGAAGCGGGTATGTACGCCGGTTTTTTACGAAATCATCACCAACAACGCAAACAAAAATTACCGTTTCGCCAACACCTATGCCAGCCTCCATGCTCTCGGATCAATTCCCGGTAGGCACCCCGTCTGCATCATCCTGGACCCAGTATCCGATAGTGAACGGAAAAACAAAACAGCAGATAGACTCCCTGTTTCTTTCCCTTCCTAACGAAGTCCTGCCGCCGATTTGTGATGACAAGGCATGTTTATCTCAAGGAACCTATCTTCCAGGTGGATCACGACTCACCATTGCTCCACGAGGTACCGGCCAAATGCTTCCGGCGTTTACGGATCAAACAATTACGGATGCCAAAGGCGTTGCCATGACAACCAAAGACAGAACTATCCTGGGAAAACCGGCAAAAGACTATGTGGGCGCTTTCTCCGGTTCGTCGGTGTCGGGATACCCCTTCACAAAAATTCATGGAGTAATGATCGAAATCACACCCGGGGTGTTATCGCTGGAAATCAATCATTTTTCCCCGGCTGGCATCACGGCAGATTTTGCATCGGATGATACGTTGTTTGAAACGATTCTTCAAACCCTTTCATTTGGTGGGGAAGAAAAGGGGATTGCACCCGTTGTATCCTCGATGCCGCTTCAACAGTAAGGAACAAACAAAAACATTCTTATTTTCCCGGCCACTGTCGCGATATAAGCATGCCTTCACCAAAACGCAGCTGTTGCCAAATCGTTTCCGTTACGAACGGCATGAATGGGTGAAGAAGGGTTAAAAGCGTTTTGTAGATATGGGCAAAGACGCTAAGCGCCTGTATATCACCGTTTTTATATCGGTTCTTATTTTCCTCCACATAGACATCCGCAAACCGGTGCCACACAAACTCGTACAGCGACTGCGCCGCATCAGAAAAACGGTATGTGGTAATGGCTTTTGTGACGGAAGCGGTAAGCATGGAAACTTCCGATAACATCTGTTTGTCCGGATCAGGAAGCGAAGGGTGCAGGGCTCGGGAGTAGGCGGGAACCGGTGTGTTTAAGGTTGATACGGACAACTCATATAACCGTCCGATATTCCAAAGTTTATTGGCAAAATTGCGCATCCCGCGCACCTTGTCTTCCGAAAGGGAGATGTCGCTCCCCGGTGCCGCACCAAACACAAGCGCCATCCGGAGTGCATCGGCCCCGTACCGATCGACCATTTCAAGGGGATTAACCACATTGCCTTTGCTTTTGCTCATCTTTTGTCCAAACTTATCCACTACCCGGCTATGGAGGTGTATCACCTCAAACGGCGGTTTGCCGGTAAGGTAGAGCCCAAACATCATCATGCGCGCAACCCAGAAAAACAAAATATCCCACAGGGTATCCAGTACACTGGTGGGGTAAAAATAGGAAAAGTCAGCTGAAGCCGGATATCCCAGAGTCGTAATGGGCCACTGGCCAGATAAAAACCAGGTATCAAACGTATCGGTTTCCTGCACAATGTGGTTCCCATGGCAGCGTGGGCACGGTCCCGGAGTCAGGGAGTATTGTGCCTCAAGCGGCGCAACGATTGCCTGCAACCCGGCAATAATCTCCTCGTAAGAATGTTCTTTGGAAAGCGTATCGTAGTTCCCAAATTTTTTCGTTTTGTCTTTGGTCAAAAACGTCACTTCGATTGATTTGGTGCAGTCAAGACAGTACCATACGGGAATCCGCGGCCCCCACACGATCTGCCGGCTGATGTTCCAGTCTAGAATGTTTTCCATCCAGTCAAAGTAGAGTTTTTTAAATCGGGGAAGCGGCTCAATCGTTGTGGTTCCATTTTTTACCGCCTCTATTGCCGGCTTGGCAAGCGGTTTTGTTTTGACGTACCACTGGGGTAAAAGCATGGGCTCAATCGTGTTTTTACAGCGGTAACATACGCTCACCACGTGAGTAAGCGGCTCTTTTTTCACCAACAGCCCTTGTGCCTCCAGATCCGCAACGACTTTTTCCCGGGCGGGCGCCACCTTGAGTCCAACATATGCATCGGGAACGTTCACAAGGCGTCCAAATCGATCAATGCAGCTTGGCATCGGAAGGTTATGTCGAAGGCCAATCTCGTAATCTTCCTGCGCATGGGCGGGCGTCACTTTAAGCGCCCCTGTTCCAAAATCGATTTTTATCGATTCATCGGCAAGAATGGGGATTTTTTTGCCCGTCAAAGGAATCATGGCTTCTTTTCCGATCAAATCTTTATATCTCTTGTCTTTTGGGTTGACGGCAACGGCAACATCGGCAAATATTGTCTCTGGACGCGCTGTTGCGATCTGTATGGTGCCGTAGTCAAGGGTATAAAGGAAATCATGTTTTTCCTCGTGGTTAATCTCCAGATCGGAAAATGCCGTCCCGCAACGGGTGCAGTAGTTTACCAGCCGCGATGCGCGGTAGAGCAGATTGTCATCATGGAGTTTTTTAAACGTAGATAGCACGGTTGCCACGATTTCCGGCTCCAGACTGTAGTGGTAGCGTGTCCAATCAAGGGAAAACCCAAGCCGTTTCATCTGGTCGCGGTTAATCGTGCGGTTTTTATCGACAAACTCGGAAATCATTGCATAAAGCGTGTCGCGGTCAAAATCAAACCGGCTTTTGCCTTCTTTTGCCAGTCGTTTTTCAAATACAAACTGTGTCTCTATGCCCGCATGATCACCCCCTGGAAGCCATAAGGTCGGATCCCCACACATCCTGTGGAAGCGGATCATGATGTCCTGAACGGTAAAAAGCGCGTGCCCCATATGCATCGGGTCATTGGCATTGGGAAGGGGAAGAAGAATGGTAAAGGGTTTTTTGGTTGGGTCAATCGTTGGCGTGAATGCGCCAGCCTGTTCCCATAGCGCATACGTTGTCTGCTCGGTTGTCTGTGGTGAATATGCTTTATCCATAGTTATGATCGCCGCGCAGCAACTTCTCCACCAAATAGTTGGGATTCTTGCGGAAAAATTTGATGCGGTCGTCCATTAGGATTTCCTTCAACCGGATTTGTCCTATCGTTGCGACCCATATGAACAGCCGGGAATATTTTCCCATCCGTAAGCACAAAACCGTGTTCATCCCAAAAATCTTCAGAATTATAGATATCAGCTTCACGAAGAATAGCGTTTGCCTCTTGTTGGGATACTGCACACATAATAGTTCTATTGTACGGGGAGCCAGGTATCGGAACAAGGATGTTACAGTTCCTCAAGCTTCATGCCGTCGGTTTTTTGCCCCTTAATGAGCTCCAAATACTTTTCCGTGGTGG
>CAZVTJ010000045.1:0-7313 GCA_964630015.1 uncultured Gammaproteobacteria bacterium
AGGAGAGTTACAAATACATGGTCTATTTCTCCAGAACAATTTTCATGGGTTGTATCGACCATGCGCACAACGCATCCGCAAGTGATAACAGTTGAACGTGCATGGCCGGAGCCGGAACCGGATACGATTCTTATCCGTCCCGATGGAACGCTTCAGATTAATGGACCAGTCGATGATTACTTTCCGGTTGGGAATATATTGACAGAAGATCCTTCGGTGCTGTTTGAACGTTCACGAACACTGTATGGGCATTTATCGGATGCAAACAGAACGGAATACCATGAGTCATATCCATCATTGTAGATACGGAACGAATAAGATAAGTTTCTTGCATAAAATTATCCTATAGTTTATAATTTTAATATGGGACTTGAATTTGATAATAGGGGTAGTCAGCCGTTATTGACCGCTTCTTCAGAAACAAATAAACCCGAATTTTCGGAGTCTCCTTTTGTACATACATTTCATTCCCTCGGATATGAAGGAACACATAAGGAAAGGGAATTGTTTCCGAACAAAACGAATATGACCCCGGAGGATTGGGAACATGCCGAAACACGGTTAGACCAGGCAGTATGCACGGAGATGACAAAACATTTGGCGGTTTTGGAGCATATTTATACGAGTGGATTCAGCGACACTATGGAGATAGCGGAGTTTTTGGATGCTGTCTATGATCGACTTCAGTCAAGAGAGCTTGCAAAACGCGCGGTCAATTCGCTTTTAAAACACACGCATCACCGTTCCGGTGATGCATATCAAATTCATGAAAACGGCGCATACGCAGACCATAACGGAAAACATGAGCGTAGGTTGATTGAAAATGGACTGCTTTTTTTATTGTATGAAACGGATTGGAAAAAGCACTATGATGCCGAATACTCCCGTGAAACGCGGACAATACCGGATATAGTATCGTCACAGACATTTTCCGATGATCTTGCAGAAATTCTCGCGTATCGCTTCCACGATACATATCAGGCATGGGCAACGGATCATAATTTCCATTTACATCCGGACAAGGATGGGAAGATCCCGAAAAAAATTGACCCGAAGGAGCTCCATGCGGAATTTGGCGTACTAATTCTTGAAACATACAGGGAAAGTTTTCGTGATATTCTCCAAGTATTCGTACCGGATGAAATTCTTTCCGGGATTGTCCAGGAATCACTGGGTTTAGCCCAAACCGTAATGCTTATCCATCCAGATCCCCTTCGGGCAATGAAAAAATTGGAAAATGAAAAATATGCAGAGTGGTCAACTGATTTTCGGTCTGATTATGATAGGAAAGTGCTTCGGCCTCAAACGATTCAATATGGCCAACTGTTTGCATTAATCAAAACCATGCAACAAACCGGAGAGCGGAAAAAACATCATGGGTTTAAGACAAAAAGCGGATTACCGAAATTTTTTGAACGAGCACACGCAACAGTTTTAGCACAACTTTCCCAATCGTACGAGATGCTGTTATACTCCGCCACCGATACACCCGAACATCGGAAAGACTTGGATCGTCGGGCGAGGGCGTTGACAGCAAGAATGTTGTTTAGTGATTTGCAGGATATGGTCTTTCCGCTTGAGTCATCAACAATCCGAAAAGTAACGACGGATAAATCCATCACACGTAAACTTCATGACACAACATCAGGTATTACTTCGTTATCGCGCATAATGGATCCTAATGGTGACAGGTGTGAGACTGATTTCGAACGGTTTTTGTGGGAAATCCGTTCATTATATCTTACCGCAAAGGAACTTGATCTTCCTCCGAAGGTAATGGGTGAAATCCGAACAATGATTGTTCGCGGCAGTCACTTCGGTGCGGAGATTTTTAAGAAGTTTATGTCACAGGATTATCCTACAATTTTGACTGAACATTATTCAAAACGTTTTGAGTATTTTGTTAATAGTTTTGTACGAAGGAAAATTGGTAATCAAATATTATCGTCAGTAGACGTTAATAATATAATACAACAATTATCTCATGTTGAATTCATTTGGCTTCCTTCGGAACAAAGGTTTCGTATAGACTTGGAACATTTTCCAACGGTTACCGGTATAGGCACACTTGATCTATTGTTGCCAACTTTGCAATCTAAATTAATAGACTTTACCTATGAAGCATCAGCAGTTGCAAAATCGTTTCAGGCCAAACAGGAGCATTCGGGGATTGGGGATACTGGATATACTCAGGAAGACAGATTCACAGTGGATAGTACAACTGAAGGATTCTTACGAGCGTTATCTCAGTCTGATCCTGATTTTGCGAAAGCACTCCAAACATATAACAGCGACGAAATATGGGATAGTTTTGGAGGAACCGGTTGGTCAGCAAATAGTAACCATATAATTGATCCCCATGGAGATAGCCGTGATGCGGGGGGAATTTGATTCTTGACGCCCATACGAATTTGTCGTTTACTAGTAAAAAGCGCTCGTGCTTTTTAAAAAAAAGAGCGTTTTTTTGTTACAAAAAAAGTATTTATTCGTAAGCCAAATGTATAAACAAACCTATTGTTATTGTGGTTCGTATACCTAACCCCGCTTTTTGCGGGGTTTTTTGAAGGGAGGACGAAATGGGAGAGAAAGTCTGCACATTTTGTGATCCGGAAAAAGGAGGTCTCTTTCACTTCCATGCGGATTATGGGTTGAATTTTCCGGTTGATCAGGTTCCAATAATTAAAACTTCGCATTTTATAGCAAAGCCCGATATATTACCGCTTGAACCAGATGGTTATCATGCACTTATTATTCCACAAGTGAATATAGGCAATGAACATCCGCTATCATTTGCCGCACTTCAATCATTTTCTGATGAAGTAGGATCTATTGTGCGCCAACTCGAAGGGAAGTGGGGAAATAAGCCAATACTGCTTGCCGAACACGGAGCACATCAGGAAGGGGGAAGTATACAATCCGTGTATCATGCCCATACCCATGCATTCGGAATACCCGGCGGCATTAATCCGCTTGCATATATGAAGGATGAGTTAGCACGACGCCAAATTAAATTTAAGACCATCGATCATGTTGATCCAAGTACCCCCAACAATCTTAAGCACGAATATAAGGGACAATCCTATCTGTATCTTCAGTGTGGAGGAGAAGCACTTATTGCCCATGATCCGGAAGGTACGTTTCCTTCACAAATAACACAACGGGCAATGAGTCGTTTATTTAACGGTGATGAATTGAACTGGAAGTCACTTGGCAGATATGGAGAGAAGAATCCTGAACTTGCGAAATTGGCAATTCAACGGTCGTTACGATTAGTACAATCGTGTTTAAGTTTATAGAGGTAGTCTTATGGAACAATGTCCTTTTTGTAATCCAAAACGGTTTGAGCATGATGTCATTTTTACTACGGAGCATTTTATTTTTTTCCGTGACTACAAGCCAATAGCTCCCGGTCATTCACTTCTTATACCATCGTTTCATATCCGCTCTGAGTCGGAAATACCTGATGCATACCATGCGGAGTATTGGGAGGCAAATGCAAAAGCATATGAATGGATTGGAAAAACGTATACGTATGATCCTCTGGTATTTATTAATCCGCCTCACCAGCAATCCGTTACCCATTTACATAAACATTTTATCCCGGGGGTTTTTGGAGTATTGGGTGTCGATGAGGCGCTCCGGGAATTTTTAAAAACAAAAAAGTAAGACGGTAACACAAGGAGCAATAATGTATGATCTGACGGAAAAAATCCAATCTTCACCGGATGCGCTGTTTACCGCGGCAAAACATGCGGTTTCCCAAGCGTACCGGATCAACCGGATTACAACGTTGGAGCTTCGGTTTAATCCGATGCTTCGAAACCGCGGCGGTGAACGGGATCTTGATCACCTGATCGTGTTTGCGCTTCAGGGAATCGAACGGGCAATGCTTATGTATCCGGTGAGGGCAGGAATAATTCTTATGATGGATCGCCGGTTTACTCCGGAACAAAATGACATCATTGTCCAAAAAGCAATCAAGTACAAGCCGCGGGGAATTATCGGCGTAGATTTGGCCGGCCCGATCGAGCGCACTGCCGAAAGCAGGAAATTTGCGCCAAAGAATATCGTTGCTTCAGTGGAAAAAGCGCGAAGTGCCGGACTTGGAGTAACGGTTCATACGGGGGAAGTTACCAATATTGACGAAATGTGGGAAGTCATAGAAACACTTCGTCCGGATCGGATAGCCCATGGAATTGCCTGTATACAGGATAAAAAAATGATGGAAGTTCTTCACAAGAATGGTATTCCGCTAGATACCTGCCCAACCTCCAATCTGCACACTGGGGCGGTAAAGGACTTTTCCGCAATGAAGAAGCTGTACCGGACACTGATAGATCATGGAGTTTTGTTTACGATTAATACGGATGGGCCGGAAATGAACAAAACATCCCTGCGGCGGGAATATGCCATGCTGCTTGAGGAATCGATTTTATCGCCGAAAGAAATTTTGGCAGCCAATACACTGGCACATTCGGTATCGTTTTTATCTACCAAAGGAGGAAACACCCATGACAACAAATAGAACGGGCGTTATCGAAAATAAGATTGTCCATCACGAGGCACTGACGTTTGATGATGTATTACTGCTTCCCAATTATACGGACATAAAACGGCAGGATGTGTCCCTTGCAACGAAGCTGCATTCTACCATTGTGCTCCCGCTTCCCATTATTTCTTCCCCCATGGACACGGTAACGGAAACGGATATGGCCGTATCGCTTGCCCGTGCAGGAGGCTTGATGTATCCATAGGAATATGGGCATTGAGGCACAAAGCGCAATGGTAGCAGCGGTAAAAAAGGAAAAACCGGAAGAACGCTCCGCGATTGATGAAAAAGGCAGGTTGCTTGTATCTGCTGCTGTGGGAATCGGGAGTGATTTGGAAGACCGAACGAATGCATTGGTTGCCGCTGGAGTCGATGTTTTGGTGGTTGATTCCAGTCATGGGTATTCGTCGTTTGTGATTTCCGCAGTGAAAACGATAAAAAATAAATATCCCGAATTGGTCGTTATGGCCGGCAATGTTGCGACATTTGATGGCGCGCGTGCGCTTTCGGATGCTGGAGCGGATATTGTCCGCGTCGGGATGGGCCCGGGATCCATCTGCACGACCCGGATTGTTACGGGCATGGGTGTTCCGCAGATATCCGCAGTATCATCGGCTGTACGTGCACTGGACGGAAGAACGACGACTATTGTTGCCGATGGCGGAATCCGGCAAATGGGGGACATCGCAAAGGCGCTTGCATTTGGAGCTCATGCGGTCATGCTTGGGAGTATGCTGGCAGGGTATGACCAATCTCCCGGCGATACGGTGGAAAAGGAAGGAAAACGGTGGAAAATGTATCGTGGTATGGGCTCGGTATCGGCAATGAAAAAAGGCGGGGCCGAACGGTATGGGCAAAAGCGGGATACGGAAGAAAAAAAGCTGATTGCGGAAGGCGTGGAAGGGCTGGTTTCCTATAAGGGCGATGTAGCCGATTTTCTGGTTCAGACAGAAGGGTCACTTCGGTCCTCAATGTACTACCTGGGAGCCAGCGATCTTGATACATTTTTTTCCTCAAGCCGGGCAATAAAGATTTCAACTGCGGGATTGGTTGAATCCCATCCGCATGAAATTGCCATAACGGATACGGGGAGAAATTATATGAAGTAACGCTCTGGCGCATATGGAAGGAGTTTTATGATATATATAGTCGATTTCGGATCGCAGACGTGTCATTTAATCGCACGTCGATTACGTGACGTTTCGGTAGTAACCGAAATCGTAAATCCAACAGATGTCATACACGCCGTTGGGAAACGGAAACCGGACGGCATTATCCTTTCCGGTGGTCCGTCAAGCGTGTATGAGAACAGTGCGCCGACTGTCGATCCGAAGATTTTTTCCCTGGGGATTCCCATTTTGGGTATTTGTTACGGCTGGCAATTGACGGCAAAACTCTTAGGCGGTGAGGTCCGTCAGGGGAACCGGGAATACGGACCGACAACGATTGAAATAAAGAAACAATCCGTACTTTTCGGTGAAATACCTGCCCGGTCCTTTACCGTTTGGATGAGTCATGGCGATCAGGTGGTCCGGACACCCGAAGGATTTACCACGATTGCATCAACGCCGGATGTTCCGGCTACAGCAGTCGTAAACGACAAACGGAGGATTTACGGGATTCAATTCCATCCGGAAGTGCTCCATACCCAGTACGGACTGAAATTGCTTGCGAATTTTCTTCATGCTGTCTGTGGGGAAACGCTGAAGGAAAAAATAATATCTCTTGATACGGTTATCAAAGCGGTGAAACAACAGGCGGATGAAGCGGGGAGCGACAGCCGGGCGGTAGCGGCAGTTTCGGGAGGGGTTGATTCCACCGTTGCGGCAGCAATTGTTGCCCGCGCCATGGGGAAACGGTTTACCCCGGTATACTGCGATAACGGACTTATGCGGGACGGAACGGCTGATGAGGTTAGGCATGTATTTACGGATATTCTTGGTGTTTCCCCGGTGATTGTTGACTGCAAACAGCGTTTTTTGGATGCACTGCGGAACGTTGTGGACCCGGAACAAAAACGAAAAACCATTGGAGCGCTCTACATCACCATTTTTGAGGAAGAGGCAAAAAAAATGGGAAAAATCGATTTTCTTGTGCAGGGAACGATTTACTCCGATGTGATCGAAAGCAAAGGATCGAAAAATGCGGATAAGATAAAGAGTCATCATAATGTTGGTGGATTACCGGCAACGATGCAGTTATCGCTTCTTGAACCAGCCCGGGAGTTTTATAAGGATGAAGTGCGCGAGCTTGGCCGCCAACTGAGGCTTCCCGATGACGTTGTTGCCAAGCAACCCTTTCCCGGTCCGGGGGCGGCAATCCGGATTTTGGGTGAGGTAACTGATGAGCGGCTTACGCGTTACCATCAGGCTGATCGGATTGTAATGGAAGTACTAAAGACTGAAGGTTGGTATGGAAAAGTATTCCAAAGCTTTCCCGTCCTTACCGGTGCCAATACGACGGCAGTCAAAGGCGATGGACGTGTCTATGGGGAATTGGTAGGGCTTCGGATTTATGATTCCACGGATATCATGACGGCAGGATGGACAAGGCTTCCCTATGACGTACTACAGAAGATATCATCCCGGATCGTCAACGAGGTTCCGGGTGTATCCCGTGTTGTCTATGACATTACCACCAAACCACCGGCAACGATGGAATGGGAATGATGGGGGGTATACCTTCTTGTGGCATTATTTTAATTAATTGATGATAATGAGTATATGGCAGAATGTGGAGATTTATCGGAAGGCCAGATTTTTGT
>CAZVTJ010000046.1:0-7299 GCA_964630015.1 uncultured Gammaproteobacteria bacterium
TAATCACGTGTTGATGTAAATGTTGAGTTCAATTATGTTGTACATATCTTGACAATCTTTCTTTCCGGCGGTATAACGCAGGCTATGACAAATATAATTGAAGGTCCAAAAAATCAAATTCTAAACAAAGACGATAGACGTGTTGTGGCTGCGGTACCACCCGCAGAAGGAGCAGTTGAAGACATGAGTGCCAGTCAAAATGCACAAGCTGAAATCAATAACTCCTACTTACGCCACATACCTCTTCATGGTAGTGACGGACGCCCTAACGGGGGATATAAAATCGCACCGACACGGCAGTCAGAATAATCGTTTAGTCCACACCGCATTACTCATGTAGAACACTCTTGCGCGCTCCACCATGGTGGTTTCCATAGTGGGAAAATAATTCATTGTTACATACGGGATGCCAGTTATTTTGTAGTCCTACAATCTTTCAATCCTACAATCGTACGAAAGTACTATGATTATTTCTTCCCAAACACCTGTGTAATCTTGCCCCAATTGGACCGGAGGATCACCAGAAGCAATACGATCAGAGCAATCCACAAAAACGTTTCCGTCATATTCCGGTTTTGTGGCTTTTGATCTGTACCGGTTGGTGTTGGGGAAACCGATACCATCGCGGTGGGTGTTGCGCTCGTTTGTGCTTCCGGTGTGGTCGAAAGCGCCCCATCCGTGACTGCAGGCGTAGCCGTTGCTGCTGGCACGGTTGGTGCTGCAGTGGGTGGCACCGGCGTATTGGTTGATCCGAGTGGCACATGAAAATCAAGTCCGGAAATCCGTTTCAAAATAATCGGCGTTGGCGTAGCGGTGGGAAACGTCAGCGGTGGGATCTGAATGTTATCCTGAATATTATCCTGAATACTGCCCGAGGGCGGTAAGAGTGCCAAAGTTGTGTTCATATGCCCCAAGATTATACCGCAAAAACCCAATAATCTGTGATATTTATCACAATAATCTCTGTTGTCTCAAAGCCCCGGGAAGTTCCGCCAGATCGAATATGTGGAGACAATTCGGTAGCTGTTCATGTCTAATACCAAACAGTTGATCCATTTCCTTTCCCCGAAATCCGTACTCTTCTCCCGTTCTGTCGCCAAGCCACACGGGAATACCATTGGGAAATGCCCGAAGTCCAATTTGAAGTTCATCCAACCGGTCATTTATATGGACGATCGGGCCAACAATTCCCATTTCCGTAACAGCCAGACGAAACGCTGTTTCATTTTTTTGGGATACAATCCGAATCCTGCTCCAATCCAAATACCGGCCAACCAAACCGGACGGTATCAGTTTTTTCTTTTGACCCTCCGTGTCGCCACATGTCACAACAAATATTTGTTCTTTGGGAAGCTGTGCCAACACTTCGGCAGCATTCGGATGAACCCAATTCCCTCCGCTAATTTCACAAACAAGCGAAGTAAGCGCAGTAACATCATATTCTTTTCCCCGGATGTGTTCCTGTTGTGCAAGCCACTGTGGAAACCCTTCCACAAACGTTCCCCGCTGGTTTGATGGAATCTGTTTCCATTTGTTATAGAGGGGAAAAATATCCTTCGTATTCTGCAATACTCCTAACCTCGTAAGGCTGTCGTCCAACTTCTCCATCATCCTTCGTGTTTGCCACAACACCCCGTCAAAATCAAACACAAATGACATTTTTTGGGGCTTCATAGTGAGCGTAAGTATACAAAATCAATACATGAAATGCCAGATATGCCATTCACATCTTGTACGGATCAAAAATCAGGACTATACTTTTGTTTTCTATCGATATGATAAAAGAAATACCTCAACCGAACCACCTTCGTTTAGAACCAACCATCATTTCCGGACCCGGAAATATGCCTGCTGCCGTTATTTACTCATTTTTCGGTCATTCCTATGAACCGGAAGCACAGGTAACCTACAGTAGGGTAAATCCAATAGATGCCAGTGCTCTTCCTGAACAATTTGCACACATTGCTCCCGTCATATTCAAAGAATCACCCTCTCTGGACAAGCAGGCAAATGAGACTGGGTTGTCTGTATGGATAGAGGCAGAAAAACATTTTTTTGAAGCATTTCCCAATACAATCCTGTACACCCAAACCCCGTCTGAATGGACGACAAGCCATTTGCAGGATGTTTGGACTGCTTTACAAAAAAGCGGTCACACGATTACCGTTCTCTGGTCCGGACTTGAAGGAGCCATTCCCTCATGGATCTGGTCCGCAACACGATAATTGAATCAGGAAAGCACCCATCACCCACATCTAAGGCTACGCCTTGAATGGTATTGAGATCCGCTCATCTTGAATAAAACCATCCAATACCCTACTATTGCGTCCCGTACAAACTAACACAGATATATGATTCCGGAGCGACCAATCCCAATACTGATTCCCACTTTGAAAAAAATTACGCGAAGCGTATTGATGCGATGCCTTGGTTTTCGTGCGAATTTTCAACCCCGGATACCAATCCTGTTGCACTCATCAATTACTACATCATCTCGGAAGAAAATACTGATCTAACAATGTACGCCTCCATCTACTCAAAATTCTTTCCGTTGTACGGTGCATACATCCAGGTAAGCAAGAATCACCGGGATACGGGTATTGGCATCACATCATGGCTCCAGGCAGAACGGGCATTTCAAGAGCAATTCCCACACTGCAACCGGTTAACCATCGATCTGTGTGATGGGGGTTGGACGTCACGCCATTTTCCTGAAATAACATCAATGCTTCAACAAGCCGGGTACACAACAAAACATCTGTGGAACGGGAGCGATGGTGGATACCCAGCCTGGATCTGGTCCGCAACACGATAATTTTCCCCCTGGTTCCACTATGCTGCCGCGTGATATCATACCGCCCATCTGCCACATACGTCTATGGCAGAAACGTGGGTGCATCCATCAGATTTATCGTTTTCAAAACAGGAGTCCTACGTCCCAAAATCAAAATTCCCTCCCGGCTACTCGTATACATTCTTCCTCCCGGGGAATCCGGACCGCATTGCATACATCCTGTACACGCCCATTGATACAAAACGGAATGTATTTTCCCTCTCCCCCGATCTGTACTCTGAATCAGCCACACACTATAGCGAATATGTCAAAGTGTTTGGTCCACAACACCACGGAATCGGCCTTGCCGCATGGACAATTGCCGAACAGGATTTCCAGTACAACCATGGGTATTGCCACACGAGAATAACTGTTGACCAAAGTACGCCGTTCCGCTGGGCGAGCAATAATCTGCCACACATCTGGGATTCACTAAAAAACAACGGATATTCCGTTAATGTCCTGTGGTATGGTTTGTCCGTTGGTGATCCCGCATGGACATGGGAAGCACGGATATAATCTCATAAACTCCAAAACTAACCTTGGGTTTTTCCGGATCATGGAGACGGACTAAAATATAACTAGCACAAATCCTATCAGATATTTCCTTTCACTATATTCAAAAAACACCCTCTCCATTCTTTTCCTAAATATGATCATATCTGTCGTGGATACGTTGGCATCATACATAACACACATAAATCCACTACATCTATTTTCCACCAATCAACTGCGCTGCCCGCCGGAGATATGCCGAAGAAAATAATGCTTCCTGTTCCTTCAGGATTTGTTGAAACTGTGCCTGTTCTTCCGGTGTTGCCCTGGTATAGGCAGCAGTTGCATATGTCCAATCACGGGTAGCCCGTGCGGCTAACGACGAACCCCAGGAAGCATACTGATCTTTTTTTGCAAGCAAACTCCCATCATATGGATTTTTTTGTAACTGTTGGGTAATTTGCCATAATTCATCCTCCACCTCCTGTAGTTTATGTTCCCGCCCTAGCCCCATTCCCATCCAAAACATTGCCGCATAGGTAGGTGATGATGGCGTCGCACCAGTACCAACAAATGCCCGCTGGACTTCAATCGGTTTATACCCGAACGTGCTGAAATACCACGCATCTTCATTTTGATTTCTGGGAACTCCCTGACGTTCCGCACAGGCAGCCATATCCTGAAGAATAAAGTCACCCATGGGTTCTTCCAGTTCATATTGTGCTTCAGAAGCAACATTCATCTCTTCAAAGGTTACCCCGTTTTTCAATTCATTTACAACACGAGCTGCATGGGTAATTTCATGCGCGGTGGTTGCTATAGCTTGGGAAGAATCGGGGTTGGGCACATTCAAAAAAACTTGGGGGAAAGGCTGTATCATTTCAACGGATGGTGTTGTGCCGTTATCGACAATATTCGCCGCAATATGCCCTGTTTCCATTGCTGCCGATACAGTTTCCAACGCATCGCCTACTATATCCTCCACCCCAGGAGATAATGATTGGTCTGCAACACATGCCTGAAACACTGATGTAATCATCGGGTCTATTTCGGTTATTGGAATAGGTTGGAAAACCGGGCCTTTATCAAGCTCCACATTGGAAGTCTGGGAAGCGCACCCTGCTAACAAAATAGTAAGGCTTACCAGCAGTATCCGCGCCCTGTGACGCAAACTCGGACCTCTGTCATGATGAACTGGTTCATGCGGAGAATAGGAAGATTCCCCAACATACACCGTTTCTCCTTCGGAATTCATATATTCATACTACAAAACATCGGATGAGCTTGCTAGACACTCCACTTCTATTGGTTTTTTGGGGGATTACTATTTCTCCAAAGCTACGCCTTAATTTTTTCCGAATCGTAGACACATTCCATAAACACACAGTAAACACCATGTGCTATGGTAGATATATACAGGAGAAATGGTATACTCCATAGGTACAAAAGAAAGGAATTATTATGCCAACACCACCAGAAACCGCTGTAGGTAGAATCGCTGCAATTTTAAATATCGTATCCGAAATAAAAGTTGCACACGGAAATCCTGGATCGTTGGAACCAAAAGCGCCACCGGCACCACCAGCGCAAGCGGAAAAACAAACGCCGCCACCAACAGCATCAACCGGTCAAAATCACGGGTAATCGGGATGTGCATTCCTCCACACAGAGAGGAAAACACCAAACCGTAAAACCTTCCTCTTTCTATACGCCTTCAAGGCTAAGCCTTGAATTTGTCCGGAGCGTACAAACGGACTAAAGTAAAACCAGATCAAACAACATCAATGTAACAGCACTTTATTAATCTTGGAAGTGTAGCGAAAAACTATCTTTGTATGCAGTATACGGTATACCTTTTTCGGACGTTACGATCATACGAAGATACGAAATGCGATGCTTCGAACCACGAACTTCCCCTTACATCCGCTCCACCGTCGCGATCCCCAAAAGATACAACCCGCGCGCAAGTACCGTTGCTACCGCCTGGGTGATGGCAAGCCGGAACTGAACCTGTTTCTCCCCGTCCGGCGCCTCCAGAATGGGTGAAACGTTGTAGAAGGTATTAAACAATCCAGCAAGATTATACAGGTATGTACACACATACGACGGTGCATATTCGCAAGCCGCGTGGGCAATAACATCGTCAAACGACACCAGATGGCGCAAAATATTGCGCTCTGCAACGGATATATCATGCATATCTTTGTAGTTCGCATCTTCGTGGGTCGAAACTTCGTTTTTCGTATCTTCATTGTTTGATGGTATTGTGTGTGTACGAAGATGCGATGCATCGAACTGCGATGTCGCGATATTTAGGGCTTTTCGTATCACACTTCTGCACCTCGCATAGGTATACAGAAGGTACGGACCCGAGTCTCCATTGATATTGATTGATTCCTTTATATCGAATGCGATATCTTGTGCCGTAGAAACTTTCAGGAATCCATATTTTACTGCTGCAATGGCTGCTTTCTCTGCTACCTCATCTTGTTCGTTTACTTTATAGTCTGATACAGTATTTTGCATTATGAGCCGAATATTCTTTTTCGTCTCGTCCAGAAGCCATGAACCAAGTACCACGTTCCCACTCCGGCTGCTCATTTTTCCTTCCTTAAGTCGTACCCATCCATAAACCAGATGATGTTCCTTCCCCCGCGTTTCGGGGTACAACTGGGCAAGCGCCTCAAAAATCACCTGAAAATACCCAATCTGCTCGCTTGCCACACAGTGAACGATCATGTCGGGTTGATATTCGTCAAATTGGAGCTTCCCAAGCCCCATATCCTTGGCTTCATAGGTCGGATTACCGGCACTCGTGATGAACACACGGTTATGGAGTTTGAATTTTTCTCCAGGGAAGATGACGGCACCCTCACTGCGCTCAAAAATACCCTTTTTGAGCCCTTCCAGCACGGCTTCCCGGCCCGATTCATACGTTTGGCTCTCAAAGTAGTACCGGTCAAAATGGCTCCCTACACGGCCGTATATAGCCTCAAACGAATCAAGCGACCACTGCCGTGTGAGTTCATACAGCGGATAGATCCTGCTGTCGCGGCTATAGACCAGTTTGTTGATTGCTTCAATTTCCTGTTTCGCAGCCTCATCGGATTCGTATGCACCGGCACCGGTCGCATAGGCAATCCCCAAAAATTCACTCCGCTCGGAAACGGTTTTTAGATTGTCCTGAAGCCATGAAACCGTGACTTCGTAGTTCGTATCTTCGTGGGTCGTAGCTTCGTTTTTCGAAGATGCAATACTTCGATGCTTCGATGTACCGGTATTTTTTCGTTCTACGAGCAAAAAAATACCATAAAGCGCTTTCCCAATATGCAAGCCCACATCACCCTGATAGTTGGCACGGATAACTTCTACCCCCTGGGATTCCAGAAGCCGCACAATCGATTCGCCAGTGGTGATATTGCGCAGGTGCCCGATATGGAATTGTTTATGGGTATTGGGGTGGGCAAATTCCACCATCACCCGTTTCTTGCCCGTTTTTGGATTTCGCGTAGTGTCGCGCTCATCACGATGTAGCACTTGGGATAAATGAGTGATAAGTTTGGCCTCCGACAGAAAGATGTTTACAAACCCCGGGCCGGCAATTTCCAAATGATCAATATCCCGTAACAGTGGTTCAAGATCTTTGGGTACTGTAGTGGTTTGATCTATATGTGATGATGTTTGACCCTGTCCTTCAGCTTCACAGGCATTTTTCCACTTGGAAAACTGCTCCATAACCTGTAGTGCAAGGTCCCGCGGAGGCTTCCCTACGGCTTTTGCACCGACGAGCGCACAGTTTACGGAAAAATCCCCATGGGTTGGATGGTCGGGAACGGAAATGTCAAAATCCACCGGTTCATACCCGAATGATTTCCAAAGCGCGGAAAAAAATAAAAAGAGCTCCTGTTTCATGATGGGTCTATCATAGCAAAAATGCCAACAAAAAACCGTCTTCTCGGAACAGCTCCCCT
>CAZVTJ010000047.1:0-7136 GCA_964630015.1 uncultured Gammaproteobacteria bacterium
AACAGGGGATATACAAACCGATGCGATATTACTCCTATCCATGGCAATTGGCGGGATTATTGGATCTTCAGCTGAAACGCTTGCCCGAAACCATTGCACACAGGACCGCAATCGGTGCGCTGTATGAAAAGGCGTTTACCATCCACCGGTCAAACGGCACGTCTTTGATACCCTATCTGCGGTTTCCGGTGCAGGTGAGAAACAGGGATGAATTGCTCCGGAGTGCCAAACGGAAAGGGATACTTTTTGGAACATGGTACAGCAATGTGATTGATCCCAAAGGTTCATCCCTGACTGCTGCGGAGTATGTCCGTGGCCAATGTCCAAGGGCAGAAGAGTTGGCTGCATCGGTGTGTAATCTTCCGACAAACGTTACCAAGCATGATGCCCGCCGTATTATCGATTGTGTGTTACCCTTTATTCTATGAAACAGTACGATATTGTTCGGTTTATTGTCGGGGAACTTGGGGAAAATGCCTATATAATTTCGGATACGTTAACCAACAATGCATATATCATCGACCCCGGAGACAGTGCGGAAACACTAGAAACCCATATTCTGACCAATAGGTTAATACCCCTGTGTATCCTTTTGACCCACGGACACAGTGACCATTGGGGAGCCGCATGGGAGATATCCCGGGCATTTTCCATTCCCGTATTTATGTCCAAAAAAGATTTGTTTCTTTTGCAACCTGGTAAAAAATCCATTCCTGCAGGAAATCCGGAATTACTTCATATACCCCCAACCACAACCGATCCGGGAACTTTACCTTCATTTGATTTTCCGATTCCAATTGAAGTCATTTTGACTTCCGGGCACACGCCGGGGGGTGTGAGCTATATTATCGGAAATGCTGTATTTTCCGGCGATACGCTGTTTGCCGATGGGGAAATCGGGGAGTGGCGCTACCATGGAGGAAATAAGGAAGAACTGTATGCATCGTTATCAAAGCTCATTCGTTTACCGCAGACATATATTCTGTATCCTGGGCATGGGGAATCACAGATTCTGGATGACTGTGCGAAAATACTGACAACGCGCTATACTGATCTGGAACACTGATATGGAACTCTTTATCCGATGGTTTGTTTCTGCAGTATCCTTATGGATCGTTGCCGGAATCGTACCGGGCGTCCATATGAAGGATTTTGGCTCGGCACTGGGTGCTGTCATCGTGATGGCACTGGTGAATATGTTCATCAAACCCATTTTTACCCTTTTTACCCTTCCCATAACCGTACTGACACTTGGATTGTTTGCCTTTTTCATTAATGCAATTATGTTTTTATTGGTCGGGCGGATTACCAACGGATTTTGGGTTGATTCGTTTCCGGCGGCAATCCTTGGATCAATAGTGTTTTGGATCGTCAGTTCAATCCTGTCTAGCCTCCTTCGCGTATGAGCGGAAAACCGATACTTTCCAAATATGTATGGGACAGATTCCTTGCCCACACAAGTCCACAATCGTTTTTCTGTTCCTGGCAATGGGGAGAAGTGGAAAAACAGATGGGGCATACCCTGTACCGGCTCGGATGGTATATAAAAGGCGAACTTACCGCCATTGCCCAAATTTGCGTCCTTCGTGCAAAACGCGGATCGATTTTGACACTTCGGCATGGACCGGTTGTGCGCGGTAATGATGCGGAACTCTATGGCATGGTGCTTGCTGATATGAAGGACCTGGCGCGGGCGCAGTCGTGTGATTGTATCCGGATGAGTCCGTTGGTAACGGGCGCGGAATTTTGTGAATTTGCCTTCAAAAACGGAGCATTCGAATATCCCATTCACGGCATGGACGCACAGCGTTGTATTGTGTTATCGCTTTCCCAACCGGAAGACAAGCTTCTGTCGGGAATGCGGAAAAGCACGCGCTATGACCTCAAAAAAGCCAAAAAAATGGGGGTAACGGTATCCCGGGAGCAGGATGATGCGGCACTGTCAATATTCCTTCGTCTGTATGAAAAAACTGCGCTCCGGCATAATTTTGTTCCCCACAGCGGGATTGAGGCGGAATTTAGCGTATTTCGGCAGGAAAAATCCGCGGATATATTTCTGGCAAAATATGAAGAGTCGGTTATTGCCGGGGCACTGATCGTTTATGAGGGAAAACAGGGAATCTACCGACACGGTGCATCCATCTCCGGGCCGATTCCGGCAGCCGCACTGGTGCAGTGGGAAGCGATCGTACGGACAAAGGAACGGGGATTGCTCGAATATAATTTTTGGGGCGTTTCACCCGAAAATAACAGCACGCATCCCTGGCACGGCTTATCCCAATTCAAACGCGGATTCGGGGGAGTAGAAACCGTTTACGGGGGGACATACGATTTTCCCGTTACCCCCCGGTACAGCATGATCCATATTCTTGATTGGTATAAAAAAGTCTCAAAAAAATACTGATACATGCGCCTGTGCATTGCACAAGGCAAAGTATCATGGGTATACTGAAAAGATACTGTTATGCATTCGCTACTTAAACGGCATACGATTTCGTTCCGTCATGCATTTGACGGAGTAATTTGGGCGGTAAAAACACAACCGAATTTCCGGGTTCATCTGTGCATTTCATTTTTCGTTTTATTATTCGCGAAGATTTTTGCCGTCACCAGGGGAGAACTGCTTATCCTTCTGTTTACTATCCTGCTTGGGCTTGCATCCGAAATGGTCAATACGGCCCTTGAAAGCATGACGGATTTGATCACAAAGGAATACCGCGAGGAGGCAAAAACCGCAAAAGATGTGGCTGCAGGTATGATGCTTGTCGTATCCATCGGGGCTGCGGTTGTCGGACTTGTTATTTTCATTCCATATATACAGGCATTGTTGAGGGGGTAATGGGGATATGGCATTTCTACTGGGGATATTA
Source organism: uncultured Gammaproteobacteria bacterium (assembly GCA_964630015.1). Taxonomy (GTDB): domain Bacteria; phylum Patescibacteriota; class Microgenomatia; order UBA10105; family UBA927; genus CAZERT01. The sequence goes on from CAZVTJ010000047.1 coordinate 2,871, forward strand.
CTGTTTTCCTGGCTGATTTCCAGCATTTTATATATACCGTTCATACGACTCTTGTATACGCTGCGGTTTCAGCGAATGAATCAGGTAACGCGTGATGCATTCAATAAACGAACACCGATTTTTGATAAATTCCATTCGTTCAAAGCAGGCACGCCGGTCGGCGGGGGAATTCTTATCATTCTCCTGACCACATTCCTGTTCCCGATTATGCTTCTTCTGATGAAATATTTTTGGGTTCCCATTACTTCGGTCTATCCCATGCTGAGCGAAATAAAGATCCTGCTATTTACCTTCCTGTCGTTCGGGTTGTTGGGATTTCTGGATGATGCCAAAAAAACATTCGTCATGAAATCGGACTATTTCGGCCTCAGGCTCCGGCACAAACTGATCCTGGAAATTTTCATTTCATTCGTGATCAGCTTCTGGTTATTTACGGAACTGAAAATCGATATTTTTTACGTGCCCCTGTTTGGCGTTATCCGGATGGGGTGGTGGTTTATCCCGTTTTCCATGTTTGTCATCATTTCGTTTTCCAATGCGTTTAACATTACTGACGGACTTGACGGGCTGGCATCGGGAGTGTTGCTTATTGCGTTGGGCGCGTTCTGGATTGTGTCGGCTTCGATCTTGGATACGCCGCTTTCCGTTTTTATTGCCCTGTGGTTGGGATCTATACTGGCATTTTTGTATTTCAATGTGTTCCCGGCACGTATTTTTTTGGGGGATACAGGTGCACTGTCTTTTGGCGCGACACTTGCCGTCGTTGCCCTTATATTGGGCAAAGCCCCGGCACTGGTGATTATCGGATGGGTGTATGTCGTGGAAGTGACGTCATCGCTTATCCAGCTTGTCTATAAAAAATTTACCAAGAAAAAGCTGTTTGCCGCCGCGCCGTTCCATCTGTTTCTGCAGTATCACGGGTGGCAGGAACCCAAGATCGTTATGCGCTTCTGGATTTTATCCATCGTGTGTGCAATTTTCGGTCTTTGGCTTGCACTTCTGACACAATTTCCCCTGAAATAACTATGGAACTTCCCCGAACCAACCGGTTTCGCGTCGGCATTCTGGATTCCGGTATTGGCGGGCTTACCATTCGCGAAAAGATTCTGGAACTACTTCCCGACGTTTCTACCATATATATTGCCGATCATGCTGCAATGCCGTATGGGGAAAAGTCGGACAACGAAATCGTTTCCCGCGTACTTTCAATTATCGAAAAATTAACCACTATGAAAGTTGACTGTATTGTGGTTGCGTGCAATACGGCAAGCGTTGTCGGGATTACGAAGTATCGGGAGGCATATCCCGATATCCCCATTATCGGCGTGGTACCGGTTGTCAAAACGGCCGCAGAACACACGAAAACAAAACACTATGCGTTATTTTCCACAACGCGGACCATCGAAAGCCCGTATACGGACGAACTTATCGCAAAATTTTCCCCCGACTGTACGGTAGATAAAATCGGCTCACCGACACTTGCGCGGCTTATTGAAGACGGATATTTCAAAACACCGGAGGGGCAAAAGGAAGTCATGCGGATGGCATCCTCCGTTGGTGATGCATGCGATGTGGCAGTGCTTGGATGCACGCATTACCCGCTGATCCGGAGCGAATTCCGAAAGTTTTTGGGACAAAACCGGGAAATTCTTGATTCATCCGGAGCGGTTGCACGGCACGTCGGACGGATACTTACTCCACTGATACCTAAAACTGCCCTTCCCCTTACGCACAGTATTTATACGACGGGCGATGCAAAGAAGGTAACGGAGGTCATTGCCGCCTATATTCCTGGGCAACACATTGTCGAATCGATCAATATCCCGTAGGATAGAGGGGTATGGACTATACGGGAAAACGCGTTGCAATTCTTGGATTATCCGTTGAAGGTACCGATTCCGCCGGATATTTTCTTTCCCACGGTGCATCCGTTATTTGCTGTGACAGGCGGACAAAAGAACAGATCGGTGAAGTATATGGCCAGTTATCCTCGCTTGGCGCCTCGTTTTCTCTTGGGGAATCCTATCTTTCCGGATTGGACGGTGTTGATCTTGCCGTCCGGACACCGGGAATGAATCCACGCATACCCGAAATAGAACAATTGGCAAAAGAGGGAAAATTGACAAGCCAGACCAAATTCCTACTCGAAAATCTCAAAAATCCCATTGTCGGTATTACGGGCACGAAGGGAAAGGGAACGACAAGCACGCTGATTGCCAAGATACTGGAGGCCAGCGGCAAACGGGTCCATTTGGGCGGAAACGTGGGAATACCCCTTCTTGGTGCATTGGATTCGTTTGCGGATGATGACTGGGTAGTTCTGGAGTTGTCTTCGTTCCAGCTGGAAGACTGCATCACAAGTCCCCATATTGCCGTCGTGCTTCGCATCACCCAGGAACACCTCCAGAATCAGGACTTGATGGCAACCAACTTCCATCCCGACAGGGAAGCATACGTCAGGGCAAAAAGTCCGATTGTCCGTTTCCAAAAGCAGGGCGATAGTGCGGTTATCAATTCGGGCGATCCGACGGCGTTGTCGTTTGCCGCACTTACTCCTGCGGAAAAGAAATATTTTTCCCGATACGACCCAGCTGATGCGTATGTAGCACATCATACGGTGTATGCAAAAATCGATGGGAAAGACATTCCAATCTGCAGTGCGGATGAAATACTTCTGCGGGGCGACCATAACCTTGAAAATATTGCGGCCGCAACGCTTGCAACCCTTGCTGCAGGATGTCCGGTTGAAGTCATACAAAAAACAGTCCGTTCATTTAAGGGCTTACCCCATAGGATCGAATTCGTGGGAGAATTGGGCGGCGTTTCCTATTACGATGATTCATTTTCTACCGTTCCGGAAACAACGATTGCTGCGCTGGAATCGTTTACCCAGCCGAAAATCGTCATTTTAGGGGGGTCTGATAAGGGTTCCGATTACACGGAAATGGCACGCTATATGGCATCCAACCCGTCGGTAAAAACAGCCGTGCTTATCGGACGCATGGCACAAAAAATTTCCGATGCACTCAAGAGTGCCGGATACACGGGAACCGTTTTGACGGGAGCCACAACGATGGGGGAAATTATCGACCAATGCGAAAGCCAGACAAAAAAGGGTGATGTCGTGTTACTGTCTCCGGCGTGTGCATCATTTGATATGTTCAAAAATTATAAAGACAGGGGAGAACAATTTAGCCATGAAGTCACTGCGCGTATTCATCCGTGAATTTTTTTCCGCATGGCAGCATGCTTCAAAAACCAAACAGGAGCGCAGGCGTCCTGATACCGGTCTTGTTATCCTTATTATCGGAATATCGCTGTTTGGGATTCTGATGGTATACGATTCATCGCTGGTCCTTTCGCTTCGGGATTTTAATACTCCGTACCACTTCGTAACCGAGCAAATCCAGTGGCTATTGATAGGATATGCCGTATTCATTCTCTGTTCCAGATTGCCCTATACCGTTTGGAAAAATGCCGCCCTGCCGGGACTCGTCGGAACGCTTATCCTTCTTGTGATGGTATTTATTCCCGGTCTTGGAGTGAAGGCGTTGGGGGCGCACCGATGGATTAAAATAGGAACGGTTATCCTGCAGCCGTCCGAACTTGCCAAGGCAAGCCTTGTGTTGTATTTGAGCGCCTGGTTTGTGAGGAAGGAAAAGGGGAGGTTCGGATCATTTATTCTGCTTTTAGGAATGGTGATCGGGCTTATTTTACTCCAGCCCGACATGGGAACGGCGATGATTCTTACCATTACGGCACTCGGGCTCTATTTCATTTCCGGTGCGCCGCTTTCCCATTTTGCAATCATCCTTCCCGTTTTTGTTGCCGCTGCACTGCTTTTGGCCGTTATTTCCCCGTATCGTTTTGCCCGTCTTACGACGTTTATGAATCCGGAAAAAGATCCGCTTGGTGCAGGGTATCAAATCCGGCAATCGCTGTTGGCCCTTGGTTCGGGTGGGCTTACCGGAATCGGGATCGGAATGTCCCGGCAAAAATATGAATACCTTCCGGAGGCAAATACAGATTCGATTTTTGCAATCGTGGGCGAGGAGTTCGGGTTTATCGGTACTGTCAGTGTCGTTACTGCCTATGTATTTTTGATTATTCGCGGGTTGAAAATTGCCGCATCGGTAAGCGATCCGTTTGGAAGACTGTTTGCATCGGGTATAACCTATTGGTTGGGAATCCAGGCGTTCATGAATATTGCGGCATCCATCGCGCTTATTCCGCTTACCGGAATACCGCTTCCTTTGATATCATCAG
>CAZVTJ010000048.1:0-7086 GCA_964630015.1 uncultured Gammaproteobacteria bacterium
GAATACTCATGATGCCATACTGTCCGGCAGTTGTGGGATTTTCATCAACATTGAGCTTGCCGACAATCGCACTCTCGCCCATTTCGCTTGCAACCTCTTCCACAATCGGCCCCTGCCTCTGACACGGACCGCACCATGGAGCCCAAAAATCAACCAACACCGGTTTTTTTGCCTGAAGAACTTGTGTCGCAAATGTTTGATCGGTCAATGTTATATCTGCCATAAAACCTCCTTTTAACATATCGGAAAATCAGTATATCATGGGAATACCGCTTGCAAAGAGGGAAAATTCCACATACTATGGTTGCCATGCGAATATTTTTTGGCGGTCCGCTTACCAACCTAAAAAACCCCTCAAAAGCGAAGGAATTCTATATCCACATGGCAGCTATTGCCAAAAAAAATGGTGTTGAATCATTCTGGGCATTTCTAAACGGCACGGACCCGGTAAAAAATCCGGAAGTCCCATCCAACACAGTCTATACGACTGATCTGGAAGAACTGGAAAAAAGTGATGTCATGATTGCCTATGTCGGTGAACCAACCACGGGAACGGGTCAGGAAATCCAATATGCCAAAGACCACGGAATTCCCGTCTATCTTCTCTACGAAAAAGACAGGCATGTCAGCCGGATGATCTTCGGAAGCCCCAATATCAAAGGGTCAATTGCATATTCCTCCCAAGAAGATGCCCTGCGCCAGCTGGATGAACTCATCCAGGGATTAAAGGTACGGCTTCAATCACGGGGTACACTTAGGGAACAGGTCTCTTAACGGCTTCCCACTACGCCATATCCTAATTTTTTCACCGTCTCCACAACCTCTTGTTCGGAAACTTTCCCCTCATCAAATGTCACCTTCATGGTTTGGGAATGGTAATTGACTGCAGCCTCAACACCAAGATCTTCCAGATCGCCCTCTATCAGCATGGAACAACTGCTGCAGTGAAGTCCAGACAAATCATACGTTTTTGTCACCATAGCCCCTCCTTTACTCAACATACAATGTCCCCCGGTACATCCCCATACTGCAGGAAAATGGAATCTGCGTTACACCATCCGGAACACGGAACGTAAATTTTTCCGTTGTTCCAACCGGAATCACTTTGGAAATACCAAGGGATGGAATGGTAAATGCCTGAATACAGCTATTACCCGTCGTATTGATGACGGTTAATTCAATGGTCCCGCCATGGGGAATAACGGCAGTATCCACCTTGTAACCCTGTGCTGTAATGGTAATGGTTGGATGCGTGGTTGGCACCTGTTTTTCTGCCTTACTTCCTGTCTGGTCATCACAAAACACAATCTGGCATACCACGGTACGGGTAAGGGTTTCCATCCGTGCCGCAAGCCCCCATATACCAAACACATTCCACATATTCCACAATGCAAGAACAAGAATAAGAATGCCCCCGCCCTTCTGCAGGATGCCCTGGATCCGCCCCGGAATAGTGCCTATGGCACATGCACCGGCAAAAAAGACAACAGCCGTTCCCAAAATAAACGAAAATAGGGTCAGTGCACCGGTAATCGCGCTCCCTGTCGCAATTGCATCAACCATCATTGCCTGCGTAACACCGCAGGGAATAAAAATCGTCAGCAATCCAAGAAAAAATGGGGCAAACCAAACACCAGTTTTTGACTGTGAACGGATATAGCGCGTCAGAAACCGTGGCGGTTGGATCACAAAATATCGGAAAATCGGATGAACCCCGAGAATATTTAGAGCCGATCCGATCATGAAAAGTGATGCGAGCAAAAGCATGCCCGAAGATACGGGGATGGAAACGGCAATTGATGAGCCAAACGATCCCAGCAATGCACCAAAGAGTGTATGGATTGCCAGTTTTGCCCCAAGAAATGCGCCTGTGGCAAGAATAATAATCCGCCGAGTGTTCTCCTGTCTTCCCGTGTGAAGCAAGGAGGCAATGGCAGCGGTTAAAAGCCCACCCTGCACTGCCATGCACGACACACCACCACTTAATACACCTGTTACGAATATTCCGATGTAATGGCTAGCTGTCATACGTCTTCTCCTGTCTATTGTTCCCCTGTGAATGGGTGATTCCTGCCCGCGTCAGCCGGAGGGAATTTGCTACCACTGATACGCTGGAAAATGCCATTGCCGCACCCGCAAAAATGGGATGTAACATGATTCCAAAAAATGGATAGAAAAGCCCCGCTGCCATAGGAATACCAACGATGTTATAGAAAAACGCCCAAAAGAGATTTTGTTTCACGATGCGCATGGTTTGTTTGGAAAGTTGTATAGCATCGGCAATTTTTTGGATATCCCCATGAAGAAGTGTCATGTTTGCCGTAGTGATGGCACTATCTACCCCGGTGCTCATCGCAATCCCGACATCGGCAGCGGCAAGTGCAGGCGCATCATTAACACCATCCCCAACCATAGCAACACGCTTTCCCTCGGAATGAAGGTTTGCAACAAGCGCCGCTTTCCCATCAGGAAGTAGCTGGGCAGCTACGGATTCTATCCCTACCATGTGCGCAATCACCTCGGCGGCACTTTTTCGGTCACCTGTTGCCATCACAACGGACACGCCCATTGCACGAAGTCTTTCTATTGCGTGTTTTGCGCCCGGTTTTGGAAAATCGGATATGACAATAAACCCAAGGTGTGAACTCCCGGATGCCGCATGAAGTATTGTTTTTCCGTCGTATTTCGGTAAAACGGAAACCTTTTCTCGGGCAATCCCGTGTTCAGCAAGAAAATCTGCGTTCCCTATCCGAACCGTTTTTCCTTGTATTACCCCTTCAATTCCTTTCCCACGGATGACATGGAAGTCCGTAACTGTTCGTATTTGCGCATGTTCTTCCTTTGCTTTTGAAAGTACCGCATATGCAATAGGGTGTTCGCTTTTTGATTCAAGGGAAGCCGCAAGGGAAAGCAGGTCGGAAGTATTTTTGCCAACAACGTCCGTCACAACCGGTTTACCGGTTGTGAGCGTGCCGGTTTTATCAACAACAACAGTATCTATCCTATGCAGTCTCTCCAGACTCTCGGCATCTTTAACAAGAATTCCCATGCGTGCACCACGTCCGACAGCAACAATGATGGCAGTAGGTGTTGCAAGTCCCAATGCACACGGACAGGCTATCACAAGAACGCTTATAAAACTTTGTATTGCCAGAGGCAACGCCACGGAAAATCCCAATACGAACGATCCAACAATCATCCACGCAAACCCGGTAAGCAAAGCAATTCCCAAAACAACCGGTACAAATATTCCCGATACCGTATCCGCGAGACGTTCAATCGGCGCTTTCGTGCCTTGGGCATGTTGCACAAGCAACGCAACATGGGAAAGAAACGTATCGGACCCGATTTTGATAGCCTTCATCACGAAAGATCCATCACTATTGACCGTGCCACCAATAACATGTGCCCCCACAAAAACATCCCGAGGCATGGATTCACCCGTCACCATTGATTCATCAATAGACGATTCCCCGGACACGATGTCACCGTCAACCGGAATTTTTCCCCCGGGTTTGACGATCACCTCATCGCCAACAATAACCTGATCGATCGGCATATCCATGTCTTCCCCATTGCGCCGTACGGTTGCGGTTTTTGCCTGTAAATGCAACAGTGCCCGCAGTGCTTCTCCGGTTTTTTGTTTTGATGAATACTCAAGATTTTTTCCAAAAAGAATAAATCCTATCACGACGATAGTCACATCAAAATAGGTTGCCGGTGGAAACCCACGTTGCTCCATGGTTCCGGGGAAGAAAAAAAGTACGGATGAATACAGATATGCCGATACCGTCCCCAGTCCCACAAGCGTATCCATGTTGGCAGTTCGGTACCGGAAAAACCGTACTAATGCCGCTAAAAATTGCCTGCCGAACCCAAAAAGAATGACGGAAGACAATACAAAGAAAAGGGTGTTTTGCATCCGCATCGGTAGCGGTACGAGGGGTATCCAATTCCATAGGGTTGACGCAATATCCCAAAGCATAACAAAAAATACAAAAACAGCGATAGGAAAGGCAAAAAGTGCCCCATCATCGGTTTGTGCATCATGCATGTGCGTAGACGATGAATTGTGCTGCAATGAATCATGTATTATCCCATCAAGGGCATACCCCAACGGCGCAAGTTTTTTGTTTATCCCTTCAATCGAAATTTTTTCAGGGGAATATGAGATCCGTGCCTGCTCTGTCGCATAATTGACACTAACATCAAAAATTCCGTCTGTTTTTTTAAGTGTTCTGGTAATAACGGCAGCACATGATGCGCAGTGCATCCCAATGACCGGAAATGTTGCATTGGTCTCCAATGTAGACGTGATAGGTGTGTGTTTCATGCCGGATGCCCGTATTATTGAACCTGATACCATTGTGTCCGCCAAAACCGTAATTTTGCACCATCTTCCTCAAGAGCCGTAAGAACGCCATCAGCAAGGGAAAGAACCTCCGTTCGGACCGATTTTGTCCGTATCTCACCTGCGACGGCAAGCGCTTCATCGTGATGGGCAATCATTGCATTAAGGAATCGTAGATCAAAGGTATCATCATATGATCCCAATTGGACTTTGGTATATCGGGAAACAGGACGGGTATTTCCGTACCATGATTTTTTCCATTGATATAACTGGGAAATTCCTTTTTCATCGGCAGTAATAATAGTTTGTGCACGCGTGATGATCTCCGGACGTTTTGACTCACGAATCGCCTGTTTGCTTAAATATATCGCGCTTAAATGATGTCCTATCATTCCATCGATAAACCGAAGATCAACAGTTCTATCTGCTTTTCCCAACTCCACCATACCGGAAGTGCGTTTAGTCATCGAATCAGCATATTCCGGTGTCAAAAAATACCCAATCCCTATCCCAACACACAAAGCAATAATGATAAAAGCAAAAACCAATGATTTTTTCATGATGACTCCTTATTTGTTCCCAATTTTTATGACCGACTCGATTTCATCGATCATATGATTACGTTTTGCCTGGCTTCCGGTTTTCATGCCTTCGGCAAAACAGGTATGAAGGTGATTTTCCAGAAGTTTTTCCTGTGCGGATCGAAGAAGTCCAATCACCGCCAAATTCTGCTGCATAATGTTAATGCAATACTCCCCCTTTTCCGTCATTGTGATGATGCGGTCAAGCAGAGTTCGTGCTTTTTTAAGGGCAATGAGCGTTTGTGAATGCTGGCGTGTTGTATGTTCCATGGGTTTCCTCCGTCCTCTTTACCTATACCCCAGGTATAGGTACTTGTCAAGTGTATAAATTTCCTGTACCCTCTTGAAAGAATTGTGTATACTTCTTTGGTATATGACTAACAAAACCATCAACAGAATCATCTTTGTCCTGTCTATCGCTGGCCTCATTATGGGCGCCTATGTGCTCCAAAGCTTCCTTCGACAGTCTGGTATTATCTGCCTGACGGGAAGCGGATGTGAAATGGTGCGCAAAAGCCCCTATGCTTGGCCATTTGGTATTCCTGTACCGGCTATTGGCGTTGTTGGGTATACCATACTGGCAATCCTTTCATTCCTTCGCACGACCAGCAAAAACCGCTCACTGTTATATGGAATGCTAGGTATGGCGCTGTTTGGCGTCGTCTTTGTTACCTGGTTTACATACACGGAGCTTGCCATCATTAAAGGTGTCTGCATGTGGTGTGCAATTTCCGCGGTGAATATGTACATCATTTGCGCGCTCGTCATCAGGAGTCTTTCCACAAGGGAGGAAACATGAAATTCACTTCGGAAACAAAACTCTTTCTGGGAATAATTCTTCTCACCGTAGGCATTATCACAAGCGCGGCCATTATCTTTTCAATACCGCCAAAACCCCTCCCGAAATCCGAGCTAATTTCACCCCACACCAATATCATAGGAAATCCATCGGCAAAAACATGGCTTGTTGAATTTTCCGATTTCCAGTGCCCTGCGTGTAAGGCGTTTGCGGGGGTGGTAGATACATTATCAAAAAAATTTCCCGATGATCTTTCTATCGCCTATCGCCACTTTCCCCTGCCGCAGCACCAACAGGCACGTGAGGCGGCGATTGTTGCCGAAGCAGCAGAAAAACAGGGAAAATTTTGGGATATGGCACATCTGTTGTTTGCCAATCAGGAAACGTTATCCGATGATTCATATGCGTCTTTTGCTGCAACTCTTGCCCTTGAACCCGTCCGTTTTGCATCTGATCGAAAAAGTGCAAGCATTGCTGCCCATATTGATGAAGATATTTCCTCCGGCACAGCCCTTGGCATCGATGCGACACCGACATTCTATCTTGATGGTGTAAAACTTACTGTTGGTATGCCTGCGGACCTGGAAAAAGCGGTTACGGATGCGGTAAACGCTGCCAAAACATCACAAAAATAAAGCAACCGTCATATTCCAAAAAAAGTGAATGAGAATCGGGGCAAAAATCGATGATGTTGCCGCGTAGGAAAGTGCACTCACTACTCCTAATAGAAATGTTGAAAAGAAAAATACTAAAAGAACGCTCCCTTCAAATTTCAATGAAGTAACTAATGCCGGAATATGAAAAAGGACAAATAATACTCCCGACATTCCGACGCTATACCAAAAATGTTTGGTGACCGCAAAAAGCCGAGAAAAAAGAAATCCTCTGTTAAGCAATTCTTCAGATAATGCAGTAACCAAAGATAATACGATAATTCCGACCATTCCATAAGTCGATACTGCTTGAATGGGGTGAACAACAATCGATCCGTATTTTGCCATGCTGGCAACAAGACCCATGGCAATAAAAACAGCTCCAATTCCCATTCCTAAAAGTATTGATGGGATCATATTTTTTTTCGTTATTCCAATACTACTAAGCACACTACGTTCCCTGGCAAATACCCACCACAATACCGGTAAAACAAATATAAGCGGTTTTGCAATGCACTCATCCACCCATTCCGGTAAGTGCAGGAAATAGCGGTATAGCGACCAAGCCAACAGTTGCCATGCCCAAAAGCGATAAATCCACTCTGGATTTTGTATGTGCTGTTTTGCTTGTGGATGTTTTTCCATATCTTTTGTTATCGTATCACAAAAAAATCTTCATCAATGACGAATATGCGGACTTTG
>CAZVTJ010000049.1:0-6730 GCA_964630015.1 uncultured Gammaproteobacteria bacterium
AACAAATTGGTGCTGACGTATTGGCGGAAGCCGGATATTTCAGGACGGAAGAAAGTGCCATTTATAATGCCGCCGGAATTGCGGTCTACCTTACTCCTGCGCCACAAACGGTTCCGGTACTCCTTGATGCATGGTGCACGTATGTGAATACATCATCCGATGATCCGCGTTGTATCGCGGCAGTTTCCCATGTGTGGTTTGAAAAAATTCATCCGTTTCTGGATGGGAACGGAAGGATGGGAAGGCTTGTCAGTTACGCGATTTTAAAAAAACACAGGTTTGATTATGGCGGGTTTGTTCCGATTGAACGATACATCGATGCACAGCGGGATAGCTATTATGAATTTTTAGGAAAAGAAACGCAGGATGTGACGGATTTTGTTGAATTTTTTCTTACTGCACTGCTTCGTCAGACAAATGATTCTCTTGCGGAAATCAAAAAGCCAAAAACATACGCATCGACCACATTAATCCCGCGTCAGCAGGAAATTGCTTCTCTCATATCGGAACAACGGGGTATGTCGTTTAACGCCATAGAGCGGCGGTTCCTCCGGATTTCCAAACGGACACTCCACTACGACCTGCGTGAACTGCAAAAAAAAGGCATAATTAAAAAACTTGGTACAACCCGCGGTGTGGTGTATGTTCCGGCAGATCAAAACGGGTAAACATCTATGGTTCCCACAATCCGATCAGTACAGGCAAAAACAATTCTCACCAAATCCGGTCTTCCTGGTTCCGATTGGGTGATCAATCCCTACAACGGCTGTCTGTTCGGATGCATGTATTGTTATGCTGCTCAAATTGCACGGTGGAAGCACCCCAATGAAGTTTGGGGAACCTATGTGGACGTAAAGGAAAATGCTCCGGATATCCTGAAAAGCGAACTGGAAAAAATGCAGAGGAAAACGGGTACAAAAGATTTCGGTTCGATATTTTTCAGTTCAGTCACGGATCCATATGTTGGTGTGGAAGCAAAATATCATCTCACGCGAAAGTGTCTGGAAGTACTTGCGGATTTTGGTTATATGGGCAGCATTTCCCTTCAGACAAAATCACCTCTGATAACTGGCGATATCGATATCCTTACAAGATTACACAACGTTCAGATCGGCTTTACGGTCACAACACTGGATGATGCGGTTTCGCGGTTTTTGGAAGTCGGGGCACCGCCGGTAAGTGCGCGGATTGCGGCACTCAAAATGCTTCATAACGCGGGTATTAAAACATATGCATTTATTGGTCCGTTGTTGCCCCATTTTACCAACACTCCACAAAAAATTACCCAGTTGTTGGATACACTGGAAGACGTTGGTGTGCATGAAGTATGGTTTGAACATATAAATCTCAGCCCCAAAATAAAGGAGCGCCTCTTTTCGTATCTTACAAAGAGCTCTCCTGAACTCATAGCTGATTTTGAAATAGCAAATACCCAAGTGTATCGGGATGATCTGGACACCATGATCCATGATGCAATGAAGGGAAGATCATTGATCATGGGTCTTGGGAAAGTGATCCATCACCAATCATTACCGAAAAAGAAAAACAAATAGTCTATGAATGTTCATGTTCTCGCAAAAACAAAATCCAAAAATACGGGGGTGAGAAAACTTCAGGGTGGAACGCTGGAAGTCCGTGTCCATGAGTCGCCGATTGATGGGAAGGCAAACGATGCAATTACCCATGAACTTTCAAAGTACCTGCATGTTCCGGTTTCACGCATTCGTCTTGCTCGCGGCCAACGGTCAAAACAGAAAACATTTGACATACTTCTGTGATATATATCACTTTTCTTCCTGTGGTTTCATGATACATAGAAGTTGTATGGATTCCTGTCATCATACAGCAGTACTAAAAATGTAAATTCCGCCAATTCTGGCGGATTTTTTTTGTAAATAGGGGGGAGGTGAAACAACAATGAAACGACTTCTTTTAATTGCACTTTTTTTTGTGAGCCTTGCCCTCTTGCCATATAGTGTCTATGCACAAAACCTGATTACGAATGGAAGTTTTGAAACGCCACAAGTAACCGGTTCGGAAAATTGGCAGATTTTTACCGGCACAGAGGTAAGCCCATGGATTGTAAACGGAACACCCGATGCGGGCGAACCCGAACATGCACTGGAATACCAAAAAAATGGTATCTATTTGGGTTCAAAAGCAAAAGATGGTGTGCAATATGTGGAGCTGGATGGCGATTATCCGGTAACGTTAAGTCAGACTATACCGGCATGTTCAAGCGGGAAGTATCAAGTCTCATTTAATTATGCAGCACGTCCAGGTCATTCGGATAATAAAATTTTAGCAAAATTTGGCGATACCACTCTTTTAGATAACGAATCGGTATCACCGACAAATCCATTCGATTGGAAAACATACAATCAGGAGGTATCGGGTCCAACATCGGGAACGGTGGTAATATCGTTTGAGGAAAAGGGAGAAAACGATCAGCTTGGTATGTTTTTGGATAACGTAAATGTTGAATGTATACTTTCAACAGATGATGATGGGGATAAAGTTCCTAATAACTTGGATTTTTGTCCTGGAACTAAACCGGATACCGAACAAGATTTTACCGATCAGTGGGGTGTCCATAGGTGGCATTGGGACGATTCATGGATTCAACAAACGAATAAAGCACAAAAAGGTGGTAAGGAACCATATGAAATGTCCTATACCGCAGGATGCAGCTGTTGGCAGATATTGGATGCATTGAATAAAGCAGGTCTTGGTGAATTCGGCGGACATTATAAATTCGGATGTAGCACAAGCATTCTGGAAGATTTCCATAAAGATGTAGAAGATAGGGCATTACATGGTTTGTATTACATCGAAACTGTATCGGTTCCGGGTAAACCTACAGGAATTGTCCAATCCAGTCCAACCGTATTAGGCACGAAGTATATTCTCAAAGCTTCCGGTACCTATAAGTTTGCATCATGGGGTGTTGCGGGGATTGCGGATGCAATGTATTCACTACGTATTCCCAATCAACCATATAGTTACCATAGTAATCCTGTAAATACGTGGGTGAATGGTTCGGTATTTCCTGGATCGTTGAAAGATTACTTAAAACTATGGGTGAATGGTTCTGCAGTGGAATGGATAGGAAGCTACTCGGATCATCTGTATTCGTATGAGTTTACAGGTACGGGATCGCCGATTACCTTTAGCATTAAGGATGACAATTACGGGGACAATAGTGGTGCGTTAACGGTGGATATTTTTGCGCAGTTGTAAGAGGTTGAGTGTTTAGCATAAAGGGCTGCAGATTTGCAGTCCTTTATGTGGTGGTTATTTAGTCGGTTTGGGACGGATGATACCTTTAAAAAGAATCACACTATAGATGGCAAGCACAAGGCTAAGAAGTGAATACAAAATAATCCCCCCAAGCACCACGATCCACCACACTCCCTCCGGAGGTCGTGTCCCCGATGCAATTCCGGTCGCAATTGCCAAACCCTGCGAACCAAACAGCAATCCGATTGCCGATACATACAGCAGTAAAAGCAGTTTCCAAAACCGTTTTTCCCGAAATGCGGTAGCGATTATCAGTCCGCCACCCAACAGGATAAGCGGGAACATTTCCCCAATCAAAAGATAATCAAACCGCACTACTCCTGATCGAATAGTTCCAAATAGGGAAGTTACCAGAAGAAACAGAAACGGAATCCACAATAAACATGTTCCGAAAAAGGCTATTACGATCGTAAGGAGTGAATGTTTCTTCATACCTTCACAATACCACTTATGGGCAAAGTGTGTCCGTGTGGTAACGGAATAATGTTGTCGATATAAAAACGTGACGATACAATCCACAAGAGTATACTGGGTATATGGCAAATATGCTGGTGGTTACGGCATCGTCGTTATGGAAAACATGTACACGTGCATTGTTTCATTTGTATCGTCGTAAGGGTCCATTGGGAAAATTCCTTCTTCCTTTAACACTGATACTGTTGGTGTTGTATGGTATTCGTGTAATTGTTTTACCCGATTTCATATACTGGATAAGTATAGTTGCCAGTGTATATATTGGTTGGAAATGGGCGAATTTTATCCGTAAGTTTCCGGCGTTTACAATGGTAGTGTTATATATTGGTTTATTAAGTTACTTCGTGTTGTATTCCATCCAAAAATCCGAAACTATCATTGCCCATTACATGGATTTTATAATCATGTTTTTTGGTTCTGCGCTCGTGGGCACTATACGGACTTTTTTACGCGAAAAGAATCCTCATTCACCGTTTCTTATTGTCAGAATTCGCAATGCGTTTCCAAAACATATTCGGGCTATAGGCGACAGTATTGGAATTCTTGTCATCACCGCACTCATTCTTTTGGCAGTTTTTTACTGGGAAGAAGTCCCGAAGTGTATCTACAATGTTGCGGAACGTAAATTCACGAATGTGTATGACCGCATAGATAAAAATAGCAGGGATATAGATAGCCTTATCGAACGGAAAAAGAGTGAAACTATCTCAGTGGAAGATTTTGATTTGTTTACGAATACTTATATGGATCTGTTCGTACTTCAAAATCAGTATTTAAGGGAAGCGGATCAAATCGTCTCGGTACAGTCAAAAATTCCGTTTTTGCCTTCCGATTATCAGGTATATCATCATGAAAAAATTAAATGGTTACAGGCACATCAGGCGTGGCTTACATCATTCCATGAGCTTAAACGCTTAGAAAACGTCATATCGGACGTATATTTTGAGGTAGAAAATATTAAGGATCACATGCTCTCCGCTTTGCAGGGTGATCCCACAAAGGTAGACAGTGGATTGCGCCAAGTAATCAAGGAATCCCAAGAGATCAGAAAGAAAGTGGATGCACTAAAGAAGCAGAATCAGATTTCGGAAGAAATGGAGGATTATGTTGCTATCCGTACAAAACAGATCATCGACATGTCGGAAATCGTACTTTCCAGTTTTCAGGATACCAAGCCGGATATAGATTATTATGCAACAATATCGGAAATTCAATCACGCGGCAATTCGCTGGACGCACTGGCAATATACGGGAGGTGGAGGGAAGGGTATTCAGCCCCGATGGAGCAAAAGGTGTACGAACTGTACGATACAGCATATTCATTTGAAGAAAGCATGTTCGAACAGTTTTTCAAAAATGGAATACTCAAGGATCGCATCAGCCCGTTTGTTGAAAAAATAGGTATCCTTCCGGTGTATGAGCAGGTAAAAGATACTCCACCGCTTCCATTAACGAAAAGGGAATTGGAAGAGTACTACCGAATATATCAAGATCCGTATGTTATGCATATTCGGAACTCATTGAATGAGTATCTAAAATTGGGGAAGGAAACATCAGGAATCGAAAAAGTTGCTGTGGAAAAAGCGACAAAAGACGATTTGGAATATGGATTGCAATCGTTTAACAGGGAATACTACAAGAGTAAATTTGTTGTCATAGAAACATATATACAATCGGATATCCTCAAGGTCATTACCATTGTTTTTCAAAATAAACCTGATAGGTATTTTATTACAGCTGTACGGGCTACCGGTAATCAATCATATACATTGGAAAATTTTTTCTCACCAAAGTCGTTTTCTACGGATGACACAAAGAGTATGTATGAACGATATGGTGAACTAATTCTTGATACCAAGCATTCCCTATAGAACGAAAGGCTTATTTATGCTTTACGGAATATCCTTTAGTCATACGCATATACGGAGTTTTGGTATTGATCCACTGGACGCGTTAAACGCCTCTTTGGAATTCCCATTTTCCTGGATTCGTCTTGGGTGTTATTGGAATGAAATTGAACAAAGTCCGGGTGCATATGATTTTTCCTGTCTTGATCCATTGGTCTCCTGGTGCCAGAAAAACAAAAAAAACGTTGTATTGACGGTTGGCATGAAGGCGCCCCGTTGGCCGGAATACTATATTCCAAAGTGGGCAGATACAACAACCATTCCCAATAATGCCATTCTAGATCCATCAGACTATCGCACTCTCCATGCATCAGCCATCCGGTTTGTTTCCGCATGTGTCAGTCACTTTAAAAAAGCTAAAATCATCCGTGTGTGGCAGGTGGAAAATGAACCCTATGATCCCTCGGGTCCACACAGCTGGGCGCTCTCTTCGGACTGGATGCAAACTGAAGTGGAAATGGTACGAAGCCTTGATCCAAAACGCAAAGTCCTCGTGTCATTTTGGGCAAATGAAACTACCAAACGCGGGGTATATAAGGAAGCAATCCGGCAGGGGGATTGTATAGGGTTGGATATCTATCCGCGTGTCCCGACATCATTTCCGAAAAATATCATTACTCCATACTCCGGTCCATTAGATTCATGGAAAAAGCATCAAGCAATCTGTAAACAAATACAAAGCCTGAAAAAAGAAGTATGGATCACAGAGATTCAGGCAGAACCCTGGGAACCGGGAGTCTTGGTTGCAGATACCGGTCCAACTCCAAGTTTTCCACCGGAACGGTTTCAGAATCATCTCACACTCGCCTCATCCCTCAACCCATCCGTCATCCTGTTTTGGGGATATGAATATTGGTACACTCAAAAGCTTTGTGGCAATCTTTCTTATTGGAATACCGCTCGTTCAGCATTAAAGGAAATATGTGTATAACAAAGAAGTATTGAACATTTCTAAGTTTCTGTTAGAGGTGATTCCTTATCATGCCGGAATCGTTACACAGGCGGGTTTAGCTTTATATGTCATTCCCGCGAATCTGCCATCCGCTAAC
>CAZVTJ010000050.1:0-6679 GCA_964630015.1 uncultured Gammaproteobacteria bacterium
TTTTTAAAGAGTTCTTTTGTAATAAAGTAAATCAGAATAACACTGATAACACCGCTTAAAGCGGATATAAATCGGATGGAAAAAGAGTTTAAACCAAATATAAAAATTGGAATAACCGACAGATATATATAACCCGGTAGTTTATATTCACCAAAAGCTTTAAAGTTTTGCGGGAAGGAAACACCATGTTCGTCTTTTCCTGTTTTTAGAATGGAATAGGCATTGTAACCAAGAGACGTTTCGTCTTGTTGTAGCCCATTCGGGAGAACATCAAGTTTCCAAAAACGTATAACAGAGGCAACAATGATGATACAAAGTAAGAAAAACGAACGTTTATTCATATATTTATCGATGGGTATTTGCTTTGTTAATAATATGAATAAAAACAATAACGATCAATAATGTAAATAATCCACAGTAGATCCCGTAATGGAATGATTTCGGATTATAAGAATATGTAACGACGTGGTTTCCCTGTGGTACCAAAACTCCCCGAAAAGCATAGTTAACCCGATAAATTTTTGTTGTTTTGCCGTCAACGTACGCATTCCAACCCGGGTAATACGAATCAGAAAGGAAGAGGAGTGCAGATTTGTTTGATTGAGTTTCGATTATGATTGAATTTGGCTCATACGTAACAATTTTTGTGGAAGACTCTAAAGAAAGATCAGTAGATTCCAAAGGAATATACTCATCGGTCAATATGGTTGTTTGGGCATTGAAACCGGGTTGATAAAAAATTGAGGAGAACTCCTGAGGAGAATGATATTGTATGAACTTATCTACAAGATATGCCCTGGGATAGCGTTCGGAATTGAGAAATACTTTCCAACCGTCAAAATCGGCAATAAGAGGATATTGTTTTGGTGGAAACGTTTTTTCCGAAATAGGATCTTCAAGGCGGGCTAAAATATATTTAACGCCGAGTAACGACAGCATCTTCTGGCGATAAATATTTGTGGAAAAGTCGGTTTCACCATATCCGGGGTTGATTATGGCATCCGATCTGTTTATATTGGAAAATTCACTTGAAATTTGTCCATTTTTTGATGAACTGATGAATTCACCATATGATTTTATGTATAACGGATCATAGCCTTCGGCAGAGGAAACTTTTTGTAGAGTCTGGATGTTTGCTTCTGTGTGAGCTGAGCCATACCCCCATACACGATCGAAATTATTTGTGTTTTTAACCAGCCATTCCGTTACAGTGGTTTTTGGATACATATACGAGATTGGAACGAATGGATTAAATTTCCAGAAAAAATAACATAGTTCAGATAGTGTTATGAATATAAGCGCGAAAGAAAATAACTTTTGGCTATGTGGGAGGATGTGCGGGATCCAGACGGTGATAATTGCACTGAGGGTGATGAACAAAGACATATAGAGATTTTTCGTACTGATAGATATTCCAAAAAACGGAAACGAATATGCCAGAAGAAATGGAGAGAGAGATAATACCGACAAGATTATTTTCTTTTTTGTCTTTAGTGTAAAAACCAAATCAAAACCGTAGCCCGCAAGAAGTGATAAGAAAAGGGATACAATAAAAATCATATTACTTGGCGAACTTGTGCCGATAATCGGAATATTCAAGTTGAAGAAGAATTCCGAGACCGGATTTCTGGTAATAACAACAATAAATGGAAGCAGGATTAGCCATAAGAAACGGATATGATGGGTTTTGGTTTGGAAAAATGTACTTAGGGCAAGAATGAATGGTATTGCTCCGATGGACAATGCTTTTGTCGGATACGAGTCGGACAGAAGATAATTTCTGGTAGCCGGGTTTCCAAAAAGATCCGGTATGAGAATGGTAAATAACTGATATGGCTGGACTAAAAGATGATTGATTAGAAAATCGGGTGGTTGAATTGAGCGGGCACTTTGCAGAATCAGTTCAATAGTAGGAATCAGTTGGGGAGCGGATAATGGAATAGAGAGAATAATCAAACCAATGAGCAAAACGCCATGTTTTTTTTTGGTCTGCTGCCTATATAAAAACCATCGCATTGAAGTATAGACAACAAGTGCAAAAGACATAACGGCGGCAAGCTGAAGGTGTCCGGCATACCAGGACAATGTACTTATAACAAGCAGAAGTACGCCATATTGTGTTTTTGTAGTAAAAAAGTAACTTTCTATACACCAAAGGGAAAAGGCAAATAAATATAAGAAATGTCCCATAATATTATATTCAAGGAAAGAAGTTTGATAAAGACAAAGGCCATATGCTATTGCCGACAGTAGTGACCCTTTTTCTGAAATATGTAGCCTTTTAGCCAGTAGATATGTACCTATGAAGGTCAAAAGAACCTGAAGAATTACCAGAATGCTCCATGCAATGGGTTGCGGGACGAGTAAATAGAAAATCTTCAGAGGGTATAGGATGCCCGATTGGGAATTAGCCAATAGGGGGGTGCCGGAAAAATTATAGGGATTCCAGAATGGGAATGACGCTTTTTTAAGGCTATCAGCTACAAAAGACTGCCATGGATACATTTGACGGATCGCATCAAAATATTGAGCTTTATTCGGTATAGCGCCAGGAGTATATCCGGCATGTGAATATGATTTCCATGGTTGGTATTCAGCAAGCAGGAGATCACCGGGAAAGGGGATTTTTTGAAAAAGAATAGTTTGATAAAAGGCAATAGCGGTCAGCACAAGAAACAAAACGGCAATAATGATCCGTGTTTTCTTACACATGATATTTTCTGAATTTGATAAAAATCAGTATTGTTGTGCCAATCGAAAACAATGAAATGAAATCGGATATTTTTTGTATTCCGCTTTGGGAAAATATTACCTTAACGGAATGCATTCCCTTAGCAACCCTGAAGGTAATTTTTCCACGATGCAATTGATTTTGGAATTCAATTGGTGTCTTTGTACCGTCGACAAATACACTCCAACCGGGAAAATACTGAGTATTTTGAAGTATGGTTGAATCCGTTTTTGCATCAATTGTATATGAATAGGTAACTCCCTTATGGAGAATTGGTTTTATTTCGGCTTTCCCCTCGATCGGGATAACCGTTTGAGCCGGATAAGTTTTTGCGGGGCCATCTGACCATATCGTATCTACTTCTCCGTAGTAATTTGTCGTAAGGGGGTAGTTCCACCAATATGATTCATTGATTTTGTCATACCCTTCGGGCGGATTCCAATACGGTATGGTCGTGACAACTGCAGCAACACAAAGGATGTAAGCCATAATAGTTTTAAATTTTGTGGGGACAATAAGAAAAAATGATGCGGAAAGTAGCGCACTCGTGAACGTAATTACGGATAATAATCTCCATGGATACTGGAATTGTGCAAGGATAGGGATATTTTCCCAAAAAAAAGCGGAAGCTGAATTTGTAAAGAAGATTATCAGTGCAGAGCCACCCAGAAGCGTAATAAATAAAGGAGTATACCGTTTATAATAAGTTTTGAAAAAAATTACCGGGAGCGCTAGTAACAAACCAATCGTATGTATTATCCCGATTTGTACGGGAACTTCCGCTATCCGTAGTGAAGGGGTATTGGTGAGATTTGGAATAAAGAGTTTATAAAGCGGGACAAAGTGGTTTTTGTAGAGATCTTTTGTAAACAGGTACCCATACGTATATTTTTGTTCCAAAAATACGGGTGCGACAAACCAAACAGAAAGAATTACACCCCAAAACATCGCTATTGTAATAAGGATTCTTTCCTTAAGGTTTTTTGCCAGAATAAAGGATACTATCAGGGATACCCCAAAAAAGGTAAATCCGATTATATTATGGGAAAGCGATAATAATGCTGTTGAAAGTGAAATAAGAATTAGCCATGGGACTGAACGTTTTGAAATAAAAGACGAAACTGCATACAGAATTAACGGGAGTAATGCATAACTGTACACGCCTCCCAAGCTACCGCGGATTATAATATCCACAAGCCGAAAAGGAGCAAATTGGTATAACACGGCAATCACAAATGAAATAGTCCTGTCTTTGAAGATTGTTTTTGCAAAGAGCAGGGCAAACAATCCGGATAAAAGATAGCTAAAGAGGAAACTTAACCTGAGTGAGTAGGAAAGAGAGCTTCCGAGAGCAACAAAGAATGCAGTGATGATGTAGGGAAGCGGATGAAAGAAGTTAAAGAGTGGAGTACCGTACCCATAATTCAGATCACTTGCCCACCGGACGGGAAATTGGCCATTTACTACCTCTTTATAATATGCGGCAATCCGCGCAAGATGCATTGCGCCATCGCTTGTGTGAAGATGATTTTGATTTAACAACATCGGCATCATTGGCAGGAGGGACAAAATAACAATGCCGATATATTCCCGGTACGTATGTATCCGACGTTTCATTATTCTATATTATATTCCAAACAATGCAGGTAGATACAGGAGTCCGTTCGCTTTGGTACAATAGGAATATGAAAAAGTATGTGCTTTTGATACTTGGTATTATTGTTGCGCTTGCATTTGGACTACGGATTTATAAAGTTACCGAAATACCACCTTCATTATCCTGGGATGAAGTTTCGATAGGATATAATGCCTACTCGATATTGAAAACGGGGAGGGATGAACATGGGAGATTCCTGCCGTTGGATACATTTATCGCATATGGCGATTACAAACCACCTCTTTCCATATATTTTACGGTTCCTTTTGTTGCGGTATTCGGATTGAATGAATTATCCGTCCGTTTACCATCCGTTTTATTCGGTACAGCAACGGTGTTTTTGATATATTTTCTTGTTTTGGAATTATTGGGGTATGTTTCAGAGAATACAAGCAATACCTTCCAAAAGAGCACACAGGAATATTTGCCACTACTTTGCGCATTTGCATTATCCGTTTCCCCTTGGCATATAAATCTCTCCCGTGCGGGATTTGAGGCAAATATTGCTTTGTTTTTTGTGGCACTTGGGGTGTTACTAACAATGAAGGCAATAAAAAAACCCAAATATTGGATTGTATCGTTCCTTCCGTTTGTTGCTGCGGTATACACGTTTAATAGTGCCCGTTATATGGTCGTTTTTCTTTGTTTTGGTTTGTTGGTATGGGTTCGGAAATATATTAAGAGTAATCTCCGCTATTTTTCCATAGGTATAATTTTGGCAAGTATTGCTTTGCTTCCAATACTGCCGCACATGATGTCAAAAGATGCATGGCTCCGATTCCGTGAAGTGAATATTTTTAGTGATGCATCGATTGTTGAGACGGCAAACGAACGGATTGCATCTGCAGGAAATGCATGGTGGGCAAAATTAGTTTACAACAGGCGCATTGGGTATCTACGGAGTTTTGCCATGCATTTTCTTGACCATTTTGAGCCGAGATATCTATTCATAACCGGTGACGGGAACCCAAAATTTTCTATTCAGGATGTAGGCCAACTATATATTGCTGATATTCCATTCGTTCTTATCGGAGTCGTTGCGTTATTTTCAAATACTCCAAACCTTGGATGGTTTTCGCTTTTCTGGTTGGTTGCATCAATTATTCCCGCTGCAACAGCACGGGAAACACCGCATGCACTTCGGACATTAAACAGTATTCCGGTATGGATGGTTATTATCGGGTATGGAATGTTTACCGTGTTAAGAAGTATTCGAAAATGGAAAGTGACCAGGAAAGATTCAGTTAAGCGGATAGTACATTCAAGTTTGTATATTATTGTTGCTTCTTTATATGTTTTTAACATTTTGTATTATCTGCATAATTACTATAAACATTACCCCATTGAGTATGCGAATGAATGGCAATACGGGTATAAACAGGCAATACAATATATGAATTCAGTTCCGGATACATATAAAAATGTATACATAACAGACAAAATCGGCAGGCCATATATGTATACCTTATTTTATTTACGGTACCCACCCGAAAAATATCTTAGGGAAAAGCAATCGTATTTTGACGCTGCGGGTTTTTATCATGTGACATCATTTGACAAATATATTTTCCCCCAGGGTGGTTTCAGCATTAGTGACAAATCAGACAGTTTATATATTGTTCCTCCTGAAGTTTCGCCTTCTGGAAAAATGGTAATTCATCAAGTTGAGCTTCCAAATAACGAAGTAACCCTTACGTTATTGGGTGATTAAAATATACCGGTATGCGTAATAAAGGCATTATTTTATTTTGCATAATTCTTTTAGCGTCTTTTTTACGTTTATATAAACTCGGAGTTGTTCCTGCCAGTCCCGATTGGGATGAAGCATCTTTGGGATATAACGCCTATTCAATTCTTAAAACAGGTCGCGACGAATACGGTACTTATTTACCATTGTCGATCCGTTCATTTGGAGATTATAAACCACCGCTTTACACCTATTTGTCTGTACCGATAATTGCGGTATTCGGATTGGATGTATTTTCCGTACGTTTGCTTTCAGCGATATGCGGGATAGTATCCGTAGTAGGTACTTTCTATTTAGTTAAAATATTGTATTCCAAAAAGGAAAAAACAAACGAATCGGCAAAGAATGATCAATACCCTATTATTGCATTACTGTCGGCTACCCTTATGGCAATTTCACCATGGAATCTGCAATTTTCCCGTGCCGCTTTTGAAGCAAATCTTGGGGTCATGCTTAATAAGATCGGAAGAGCGTCGTGTAGGGAAAGAGTGGAGAGGGGGGGGGGGGGGGGGGGGGGGACTGGGGGGGGGGGGGGGGGGGGGGG
>CAZVTJ010000051.1:0-6640 GCA_964630015.1 uncultured Gammaproteobacteria bacterium
GCAGACCCGAAATAAATCCCAGTAGCAAAATAGCCCCGACAAGAGGAGAAATTGAATATATATACAAAATCGAATTCGGATAAAACAATACGTGATCCAGCACCGTTCCAATGTTACCGGTAATATTCCACACGCCAGATGTGAAGAT
This sequence comes from uncultured Gammaproteobacteria bacterium, assembly GCA_964630015.1. Lineage (GTDB taxonomy): Bacteria > Patescibacteriota > Microgenomatia > UBA10105 > UBA927 > CAZERT01. The sequence continues at coordinate 149 of CAZVTJ010000051.1, forward strand.
TGCAAAAAATGAAGCGAATGTATTTCCGGAAGAATATATATATATAGCCAGCATAAGCCAGGCGGGAATGATTGCGATAATGATTTCCGCAAACACTCTTGTATACGTTTTCGTTGTTATTGCACGGATACATTGTTCAATTCCCAAAGGAACAAGAACGATTATGCTGTAGTTATATCGGGTAAACATAAGGATGCAGTAGCTAAGAGAGAGCAGAATCCAATCAATAGTTTTTCGTGCGTGGTATGCGCGTATATATAAAAGAACCGTTAATAGGGTTAACGTAACACCGATCATTTCGCGTAACCCTATGTGTGAAAAAATAATCATCATCGGAGAAGATAGAAATAGTATGGCTGAAATGATTGCATGTTGTTTTTTTTGATGTTTTGGAGCAAAGTTTCGGGAAAGCAAAAAAAAGATACACGCGGAAATGATATACCAGAATGTATTGATTATCCGTCCAACTGTTATAGTATCTCTGTTTAGTAATACTATTCCGATTGCATGAATAAGAGTCGGAAGTGGCGGGCGGTCAAAATGAATGAGATTAACGGAAATTATTTTTTGAATATCGCCCGCACGTATTGCGTCCGCAGTCCAGGAAGCCCATTCCGCATATGCTGTTTCATCCCAGGCAACAATGAAGATATGGTTATAAATTAATGAAAGGATGAGGGAGAATAATACTGAACTTAAGATAATTAATACAGGGATAATCCATGGACGGAAACGCATATAGGTATTATGAATGAATGAATAACTGTTGTGCAATGAAGAAAGACGAGGGAATGAGAATATTTCCATTTTTGCTGTACAATACGGAAAATCATATTTGAAAGTATTATGAATACACCATTTGTATCAATTATTCTTCCAGTAAAAAATGAGGGGAAAAACCTGCAAAATGTTCTCGCATCAATTAAAAAAATTAGATATCCAAAAAATAAATATGAAGTTATTCTTGTTGATGGCGGGTCAACGGATGACACAAAAAAAATTGCACAATCATTCCGCATAAAATTTCTTCATAATTCAAAAGGTATACGAAGTGTCGCGTGTAATATCGGCATACAGGCAGCAAAAGGGGAGTATCTGGCATTTACCGATGCTGATTGCATTGTTCCTAAACATTGGATTCAGGGATTACTAAAGGAAATGAAATATTCAGCAGTCGGTTCGGTAGGTGGTCCAAATATTACGCCACCAAACGATACTACCCTCGGAGCGGCAGTAGGTGATGTTTTTTCCCTTTTTACACGGGTTGGCGCTAGGCAGGGGATGCAGAAACAAACTATAACACGGGTGCACCATAACCCTGGATGCAACGTATTGTATAGAAAACAGGCAATTACTGATGCTGGTGGTTTTGATTCCACCCTTATCACATGCGAAGATGAGGAATTGGACTGGAGGATTGAAAAAGTAGGATACTCACATATCTATACGCCAAATGTTATTGTCCTTCATGCACGGCGTTCTACGGTGCGGTCGTTTTATACGCAAGCATACAGGTATGCAATCGGGAGGATGCAGGCTGGCAAAAAATATCCGGCACTTTTTTCTTGGTATCATTTCGTTCCGGCAGTGTATGTTGTCTTGGTTTTTGTTAGTCCAGTTTTTTTATTATTTGGGAATACCTGGATGATGTTACTTATGCTCTTTTATACAGCGTCACTCTTGGGTTTTTTGGCTGTAGGAACAATATTGGCAATTCGTTATCACCATGCCTCATTGAGTATGTATAGCATATTATTATTTTCATGGATTTTTGGGTGGGGAATAGGTGTATGGTCCATGGTGTTTGGAATTTCCATGGAATTCCGTATGCATGAAGATGTAAAGAAAAAGGCATACCCCAAACCATCATTACTTGCGAAGCACCGCGTATAAAAATGATGAATACATCATTTGGCCACCAATAGCAGCAGAACAACACGCCGCTAAGAATTCACGTTCATGAGCAAATGCCGTATACCCGCTTCCAACCCAAAGAAACGTCAAATATGTCATATACAAAAAACCAGCGGAAAAAAAGAAGAAACCGGTGATCAGTAACCTATCAACAGTGACATATTTCAATAGGAAGTGCGTAAGCTGTCCGTAGGATAAATTCAGATAGCGTGCAGTAAACACCCGTGAAAAGAAACCAAGGAGTATTACCTGGAATCCCAATATCACCATGACTACACTTGCCATCATTGTATGGATATCCACTCCGGCAGAACCAATTTTCATTGGTCCAAATAACAATCGGATGGTGAAAAACCCGCCAAATACCGTCAGCAACACTCCGGGAAAAATCAGGGCGTATGTTGGACTATACATAAGAATTGCCAATATATGCCGCCATGTATCACGCAAGGGTGATAGTTTTGAAATACCTATCCGGCGTGCGTATGAAATTGGAATTTCCTTCATGGGGACTTTGTTAACGACGGCTTTTATGATCATTTCCGATGCAAATTCCATGCCGCGGCTTTTGAGCTGTAGCCGTTCATATGTTTTTCGGGTAAGTGCCCGCATGCCGGTTTGCGAGTCATTTATTGAAGTGTTGTAAAAGATATTCAATAACCATGTAAGAATCGGATTACCGATGTGTCGGTTAAGCCAAGGCATAGCACCAGGTTCCATGGCACCAAGAAACCGTGAGCCTAAGACGATCTCCGATCCATGTTCAATTTCTTTCACGAATCTTGGGATATCACGCAAAGGATATGTCCTGTCCGCATCCGCCATCAAAAGAATTGATCCATGGGCTCCATCAAAACCAGACCTGATTGCAGAGCCGTAACCTGGTACCGGCTCAAACAATACTCTTGCTTTTTCCTTACGGGCAATATATGCGGATTTGTCAGTAGAATTATTATCCACAACTAGTATTTCATTTCGATACCCTTTTTTTACTAACGGTCGCATGCCGATCCGTGCGTCCCGTATACACCCGGCGATTGAATGTTCTTCGTTAAAACATGGAATGACGATAGAGACAAAGGGGTAAATAGTCTTTTTCACGATATACGTTATGTGGGCAAGGTACAGTGTATTGAGTCCAAGTATACACGAAAAATTATGAAACGAAAGACATGCTATTTCTTTTTAATAATGCTTGGTATGACGTGAAGTGCTGTTCTAGATAACCGATACAGTTCTTCTACGGAATTAATATTGGATAGTGTTGAGAAGATATATTTTGGAGTGAAGTACAGCGAACGCATTGCCTGAAAACGGTTTTCTTCCAGCTGTTGCGTTGATAAGTGGGGGTAGGAAATGTTTCCGTCTTTTTTCAAAACCTTATGTTTTTTTGCCCACTCATAGAGCGGTGTTCCTTCTTCCGGTTGAGGAATAAAGAACTGATACCCTTCAATGTTAAGCTTTTTTGCCCATGTAATAGTTTTTTGTATTGTCTGTTTAGTTTCACCAGGTAATCCAATAATGAAATCACCATGAACCCGTAATCCTGCCTTTTTCGTATTCTCCGTGAAGTGCTCCATTTGATTCAGATTTGTTCCTTTTTTAATGTTTTGGAGAATAGTCTGATCAGCCGACTCATATCCAACATGCAGGAACCGGCACCCTGCGTGTTTCATAAGCCTCAGTGTTTCGAGATCCATATTTGCGCGTGCATAACATGACCATGCCAGTTTAATTTTTTTTGCAATCAACTGTTCCGATAATTCACGAGCTCGACCGATGGCCAGGGTGTCGTCCTGAAAGAATACTTCGTTAACTTGCGGAAGTTCTTTTTTGATATACAGCAATTCTTCAATGACTCCATCAATATTCCTTGCCCTGTATTCGCTTCCGCCATGGATGGTGTTTGGCCATAAGCAAAAAGTGCATTTTCCCCATATACAACCCCGTGCAGTAAACATATCAATAAATGGATAAAGAAGGCTTGCCTGGTGGTATTTGCTGATAGGAATAAACTCTTTGTATATTTTTGTAACGAACGGAAATTCATCAAGCTGTTTTGGAGTTAAAAAATGACGATCTGCGTTTGATACGATTTTTTCCCCATCCCGGTAAGTTAAGCCTAAAATTTTTTCCGGGGATTTTTCGTCTGCCAGATCAAGAACAATATCATCAAATTCACGCCTCGCAATTGCATCAATATTTGGATATTTTTCCAGAATTTTGTCAGGGTAATAGGAGCACCATGGTCCAACAAGCACAATTTTGCATCCTGTTTTTTCCTTGATAATTTTGCCAAGCCCAACATCATTGTCGATACTTTGTTGCGACACATAGAGCACAAGGAGATCGGGATTGAACTGCTGCGCATCCAGGACAGTTTTTTCGTGGCTCATATCTGCAACGAGCGCATCAGTAAGTTTTGCATGATGACCGTGTTTCAGAAGCCATCCCGTTGCGTATCCTAAAAAGATAGGGTACCAGTTACTGCCGGAAATTGATGGCCATGTACTTCTTGCTGATCGGATAAAATTATTCGTAAACGGGGGATTAAGCAAATATACGTTCATGATGTAACGATTCTATCATATACTTTTATGTACGCCGGAAGATCATTATACATATATAAATATCTATAAATAAACAGCGAAATCATGTATAGTAATTTAACTGAAATGAAGAAATCGATACTGTTAATTCAACCAAATTACAACATAAAAAAGGATGCAACAATCTGGATGGTTAACCCACCGTTGGGTCCATGCTATATCGCAAGCGTTTTAGAACAGGCTGGTTACCCCGTAGAGATTCTTGATGCGAATGTTGAAAATTATTCAATTGCGCAGACAATAAGAATAATTAAGAAAAAAAACCCTGATTATGTTGGTGTCAGTATTTTGACTCCCGCGGCGGATTGGTCTGTTGAATTAATCAGGAAATTACCCAAGAACTTCATCACTATCGCAGGAGGTCCGCATTCATCCAGCTTACCGGAAGAGTTGGTAAAACGTGGTTTTTCCATTGCGGTTATCGGGGAAGGGGAGCAGACAACACTTGAAATTGTGTCCGGGCGTCCACTGGAAACGGTAGACGGGATTGTATATCGAAAAAAACGGAAAATTGTCCGAACGAAACCGCGAACCCCCGTTGATCCGAATTCCATTCCGTTTCCTGCACGTCATCTCATTAGAAACGGGGGAACGGATAGGCCATATGCTTCATCGGGAACCCGGTATTATCCATGGGCGCAATTGTTTTCCAGTAGAGGGTGTCCTTTTAGCTGTTATTTTTGCAATAAGAATATATTCGGTTACCATTACCGTCCAAGGACTCCAGAAAATGTTTTAAAAGAAATTGATTATCTGGTCAAAACATATCATGTCAAGGAAATTGATATCTATGATGATAATTTCAATTTTGACATGAAACGCGCGGAAATAATTTTAGACGGAATAATCCGCCGAAAGTATGCGTTAACCCTTCGGTTTTCAAACGGAATACGTGCAGATAAAGTATCCCCCAGACTTCTTTCTAAGATGAAAAAAGCAGGGACTGATTATATTGCATATGGGGTAGAGACAGGGGATCCTGATATTCTCCGGTCAATTCCAAAAGGCGAAACACATGAACAGATAGCCAATGCCGTTCATTTAACGAAAAAAGCAGGAATACAGGTTGCCGGATTTTTTATTCTCGGGTTGATAGGCGATACGGTGGAAACAATGAAGCGAACAATAGATTTTGCCAAGAATATGGATTTTGACATAATTCTTCTTAATATCGCAACACCATACCCCGGAACAAGGATGTGGAAAATGATCCTTGATAAAGGAGGGAAAATTTTTATTCAAAAATGGGTAGACTTTCACCATGTATCAGGGAGAATGCTGTATACCGTTCCCGGTATGGCAACACCAACAGAGGTTGAACATATGTATAAACGCGCCAACAGAGATTTTTATTTCAGGCCAAAATATATCATGCAGCAAATTCCCAACATTTTTAAGCCCGGAATGATTCCCGTAATGTTTAACGGGTTAAAAAGAATTTTTTATACACAACACAATTAATTGAGTCTTTTTTCCTCATGTATTTTTGGATATAGTCATGAGTAATGAAACCGGAAAATTTATTCCCAAAAACTAAAAATATTGTTTTTACACTTATCATTATCGGGTGCATCTTAGCTTCATACTATTTTGCCTATCTTCCTTTGCTCGTAAATGCAAAAAATGCACCTTCAGATGTGCAATACTTGGGAGCCACAGAGTACCCCATTGATGTTTTGGGGAATTTAATAACCATAAAAAATGGAATGATGGGGAGGTTCGTTCACACTTCAAAAGTGACAACAGGAATTGCGTCTTTTAATGCTCCGTTTATTAAATCCGAATATATATTGATCGGTCAGATTGCGCGGATAGTAAAAATTTCCGATACATTTACGGCATTTTTTTTAGCACGGGCGATTTTGTCCGGCATTTCGATCACCGTTGTCTATCTATTCTGCAAAAAACTCTTCAAAGAAAAAACATTCATTGTTATTGCATTTATATTGTCACTATTTGCCGCAGGGAT
>CAZVTJ010000052.1:0-6576 GCA_964630015.1 uncultured Gammaproteobacteria bacterium
ACCACCCGGTTATCATCTGCCGTCACGGCAACAACGGTAGGTTCATTCAGCACCACTCCAGAATTCGCAAGCCACACCAAACTATTGGCGGTTCCGAGATCTATTCCAAGCCGTTTTGAAAACATTTGCATATTTGTCTATTTTGAATTCAATGTATATATTAAATATATATTCTGATATAGTTAAAAAAATCCTTTTATCTTCCTTACAGGATACTATACCAAAAATAATCTTACCACCCTATGGGCAGTTGCATATCATAAGCAAACTTTACATACTGTATACTATACCTATGAAACGCCTGCTTGGTCCCAATATTGTAAAAATCATAACGACGGTCATCACAGCATATATCATTCTTGGCATTTCACTTCTTATTATTGCCTACGGACGCGGATATCGTTTTAACTTCAGGGATAAAAGTGTCGGATCCACCGGACTCATTACGGCAACCAGTGATCCGATCGGTGCATTTGTTTCCATTGATGGAAAACGTTACGGTGCTACAAACACAAATATTCCCGTTCAACCCGGCTGGTACGAGGTAACCATTGCCAAAGACGGCTACCAGCCCTGGAGCAAAAAAATCCGCGTTCAGGGGGAAATCCTTGCCAAAGCCGATGCAATGCTCTTCCCCAGTAACCCGTCGCTTTCTGCAATCACCACATCCGGTGTTGTCCGGCCGGTACTTTCCCCGGACGGCACCAAACTTGCCTACAACATCACCCCAAACCCCCAGGCGACACTTTCGGCGATCCCCCTTACTAAACCGGGACTCTACGTGTTGGACCTTGTAGATAAACCGCTTGGGATCAACCGCGATGCACGCCAGATCCTTGCAGCATCGATTCTGGATACGCAGGATGCCAGCCTCACCTGGTCGCCCGACGGGAAACAGATTCTTATCGAAACAACAGCCACCCGTACCGGTCTTCCCCAGTATTATCTGGTCGATTCCGACCGGACAAATGCCGTACCGACACCGGTTGGGGTCAGTGAACAGTTAACGCTGGAATGGGACAACCAGAACGCACTCATTGAACACGAACGGCTCTTGCCGCTCAAGGAAGATTTCATCAACACTGCAACCGGTTCCATGCAGATTCTTTCATTCTCCCCGGATGAGCTCAAAATCCTCTATGAAGCAACTGCCGCGGCAACCATTCCCATCATCATCACGCCGCGCAAAATCGGGACAAATTCAACGGAAGAAACCCGGGATATTTTGCCGGGAAACCTGTATGTCTATGATGTAAAGGAGGATAAAAACTACAATCTGGGATCAGCCGAAAGCTATGGCGTTCTTACCAAAAAAGGATTGCCACAACAACAAAAACCGCTCTCAACGGAAACGCAGTCCCCGACCAAAGCAACGTCTGTTCCCCTGCAGTGGCTTCCGACGTCACGGCACCTTATTCTTGCCGGAAGCGACAAGATCGACATCATGGAATATGACGGCACAAACAGGACAACGGTCTATGCCGGTCCGTTTGAAGACGGGTTCGTGGTCCCCTGGACGAATGCCTCAAAACTGGTGATTTTGACGAATTTAAACCCTAAAGTCCAGACAAACGCAAATCTCTACACCGTCAATATCAGATAATACAACCGTTGTAAATCCCAAAGAACCCATCTCTGCTCCTGTTTGTTTTTGGCAAGCCGTACAGTCATATTTCCCCGTTCCGAATACTTTTTGCTCCCACCAATGCTGTAGAGCATGCCACGGGAAAGCCGTATATCACGATACTGCATTGCATACAGCACATTTCATATAAAGAAAGTGCGCGTAATATTCATGCATGGTTTGGGGCTATGATTGACTATTACCAATTCCGCTGCCCACCTGAGCGACACATTCCGTGCTCCTTCCCGTATTCCTGCATTGATGAAAACACACACAAGAAAGGAGGTGAAATACATGAAAAAACTCCTTATGCTTGCCGCATTTTTGGCCGCAACATCACCTGCAATGGCAACATTTTGGCAAATGCCCAGCATTTCATCGGCTGACATTATCGGAAACGACCTTGTCGTCGTTGCAAAATCGGGCGACAACAGCATTGCCGGAACAACCAATACCTTAACAACCGTCACGCCGTTTTTTTCCAAGCCAATGACGATGATTACCGGCGGTGGAATGGTTCAGGGTATCACGACGGGTGAAACCATAGCTGTGGGAACCCAGACGATCCAGGCAAATTCCGGACCGTGCACGATGTGCACGATGATGGGATCGAAGTTTTCCGATGTGAAGTTTAATGATGTGAAGGTTATTGCCGTATCGGGTGACAATTCCCTTTCCGGTGTTGTGAATACGAATACGTTCGTTACCGGAGGGTTTACGAAAATTACCGGTGGCGGATTAATCCAGGGTGTAACGACTGGAGGTTCGTCTGCTCAGGGCGATCAGTGGATTATCGCCAATGTTTCGTCCGCGCCAGTAGTCAATTGATAAAGAAGTGGGAATGAATTGACAGCGCGATAGTGAATGGATATCGGGGGGTAGCGGGCCCACTATCCCCCGGAATATCCAACGAATTCGAAGCATCGGAATAGGTATCTTCGATGCATCGAAGCATCGCATCTTCGTATTACGAAGGTACGAATTACGAACCGCGAAGATACGAAATTATATATGGATACAATGCACCATACCCATAGTCACACAAACGGTATATACCGAATCGTTGCGCTTCTGCTTTCGTTCCTTCTCATGCTCCCACCAACAGCGTTACCGTTCTCCCAGGTATTTGCCCAAGATGAACAACCGCAATCACCGGAATCCGTCAGCGAATCGCCACCATCACCCCCACCGCCACAGGAGGAACAAAGTCCGCCGCAGGAGAGTCAAACCAACCAAAGTACCCAAGATGTCAGTAATACACCCGCCCCCACACAATCAACAGGTGAAAGCGTTATCCAAACGGACGACAGTGCTGCACAGGCTTCGTCCACTATTGATGCAAATACCACCCAGGAAACCGTCGAGGGCAGCGTAACGGCAACGGAGTGCACTGTGGAAGGATCAATCGGATGTCCGATCAACCAGGATTCAACGGCCACGGTAGAGGAAACCGTATCCACATCGGCAACAACCGGAGAAAACAGTATTTCCGATATACCAACTGATGCATCCATCCAAACCGGAACCGCATCGGCCCAGACTCAGTCGGACAATACGCTCAATACCACCATCATAACCGCAGACCCAAACGCCCCGCAGGAATCCGATGTGGTCCCTACGGATCCCACATCCGTCACGATTTCCAATAGCGCGGATGCAACACTTACCGCATCAGCAGAAGCAACCAGCGGCAGCAATCAGACAGATGACACTGCAAGCAGTGCAATCGTTTCCAGTGACAGCTATGCCAGCGCATCCATGGTTAATGTCATCAATACGACCGTCGTCGGTTCGACACTGCGGTTTTTAACGCTTTCCCTTTCCTCCCCGACGGATGAACCGATTAACCTGCGCGATGTGTGGAATGAAATCGAACAACACACAAAATCATCGGGACCGACAGTTATTTTGACATCGGATGGAATGCTCCTTCGGATCTCCGATACCGCCAATCTGGATGCAACGGTCCTGGCAACGGCAACCAGCGGACAAAATTCCCAAACGGATACTACCAACACCGCAACCATGGAAACGGGCGACAGTTTTGCCAGCGCAAATCTGGTGAATCTCGTCAACAGCCAGATCATCGGATCGGACTATCTGTTTGTTGTGATCAATATCTTCAGTGCCCTTGATGCGGATATTATTCTTCCGAGTCTGCTTCGTTTTATGGAAGAACGGAATGCTGTGCCCGCAGAAACCACACAAAGCCAACCTTCCACAACAATTACGCAGGATGCAACGGTTGGTCCAAGCGAAGTAGCTGCAGAGTCGGAAACCGGCGAAAATGCAATAGAGAATGTTCCCGACGCGACAATCCAAACCGGCACCGCATATTCCCACGGAACGGACACCATGATGGTCAATTCTTCCCTATTTTCCGACTGGTGGTATATGGTGCTGGTAAACAATTTCGGTTCCTGGAACGGAACGCTTGACGGATGGAACCAGGATTCCCAACAGCTCCTGCTTCCGTTTGGATCCAGCATACTTTCGGAAACTTCGGCGCAGCAGGAAACACAAACAGACCCCACTTCCCCATCACATCAATCACAGGTATCCATTACATCGGAGGCACTCATCAACTATCTGGTTGCGGCACGGGCAACAACCGGGGAAAATTCCATCCGAAACGCCTCCGTTGCACGGCTTTCTACCGGCAACGCGACGGCATTGGCAAACGCATTCTCCATGGTCAATACGACTGCCATCGGGCACAGGTTCTTCTTCCCGATTTTTAATATTTTCGGATCCTGGAACGGCGACCTTGTTGTTGCCCATCCGGATATGCGCGTTTCCGTGAGTTCCGGATCATCACAAATTCCCGATGGAGGAACAACGCCCATATCGGTTTCCTATACCAATGCAGGACAGGAAGAGGCCCGAGGTGCACATATTGCCGTTACCCTGCCAAACGGAGCATCTTACGTGCAAGGTTCTGCTTCACAGCCGGTATCGGTATCGGGAAATACCCTGACTGTTCCGCTGGGGAACGTTGCGCCAGGCGCCGGTGGAACACTCACATTTGCCGTCCGGTTCGGATGGGATGACTCACTTTCGTTTGGACAAACGCTTAAACATCTGCTCATCCATCCTGCATACGCACAGACCAAAACACAGGAAAAATCCGTCACAGCCCAGGTTTCAACCACCGATGAGGAATCCGATTCATCCAACAATTGGTCCTCAACCACCGTCACGATCAGCAGGGAATATTCCGATGGAAGTTCATCAAATCAGCAGGTATCCGACGGACAACCGGTACTTGCCGTTTTTGCGGAAAATAACGTCGGGGAATTTGTGTATCCAGGTGACACTATTACCTTTTTCCTGACGATGAAAAATACCGGTGCGGAATCGGCAACGGACAGCTCCATTACCCTGTCGCTCTTTGATCCATCCGGCACATTCCTCTTTGCCGTTCCCTTTACGCTCGGGACTATCCATCAGGGTGCCGGCATGAAAGTCACATTCGGACTCACCATTCCAAAATCCGCCGGAAGCGGGACGTATTCGGCCGGCATTTCCGGCCAGGGGAAAGCGCCAAACGGCACTGTTGTTGACTCATCATCCGTATCCCTTCAGTTCCCCGTTCGGGTGAAGACATACGGACAACCGCTTTCCCAACCCATTGCCAATCCCATTGGTCAGGTGCTGGCAGCAGAAGATGCCCCCCAATGTCCACCACAAACACCACAAAGCTCCTGGCCATGGATGATCCTATTTCTTGCACTGCTTTTATGGTTTGTTGACCACACACGGCTCAGGAGAAATGAAAGGGAACTTCGTGATGCACTGGATGCGGCGGATAACGAGCCCGTAGCACCAACCGCTACGAATATATCTCAGAAAGCTTCCGGGGGTTGATGATGGTAATATGGCGGTTTGATGTCGTGATAATCCCTTCCGCTTTGAGCCGTTCTATCTGACGGCTCACCGTTTCGCGCGTAGTAGCAAGCCAGGTAGCAATTTCCTGATGGCTCAGGGGAATTTTTATGGGCGCATCGGAATCCACCCGCGTACATCCGAATGTTTGGACAAACCGGGAAAGGACAAACGCAACGCCTTCATAGGCTGATTTGGTAAGGATAACTTCCATCCGTTGGAAAAACGATTTCATCATTTTCGCGTTCCGTTTAATGACACAGGGATACAGCGATGGATTGTTCTTGAGATATTCCATGAATTCTTCCATTGATGCGCACTGTGCCTCAACCGGCGACATTGCCGCAAACGTATACGGCATGAAGGTATCGGAAAGACCCAGCGTTGTAGGAATAAAACAATCCGGCTGATATATGTGCAGACTGATTTCGTCACCGGTTTCGGAGATGAGATAGAGCCGGACAAATCCTTTTTTAATCCAGTACACGCGGGTTACCGGGTCGCCTTCGCGGATAAGAGCCTCACCCCGTTTAAAGAGGAGTATCGGGCGGCGGCTGAAAAATTTCTTGAGGGTCATGGAGGACTCATCCATACCCCCTCCTTTCCTGCACCCCAACTATCTAGCCCGATCATACGAAGAAATGTAGGGGGTGTCAAATGAGAGTGAGGTAATAAAGTAAGCCACGTATGATTTAACGGGGAACGTACTACGTTCTTCGAACGTAAACGTTCCATGTACTCTCTAAACTCTCCAATCGGAATTGTATCGTTACGATAGTACCAAGTGCCCCTAGAAGGAATCGAACCCTCATTTTTCCCTTAGGACGGGACTGCTCTATCCATTGAGCTATAGAGGCAAAATACCAAAAATACGCCCCCCTATTGTACCTGCTTCTATGCTACAATACCAACTGATATTGGGGGATGTAGTTTTGGTTGGTAGTCCCGCTTAGCGGGAAGGGGTAAGAAAATTTCGTCGGGACGTAGTTCAGTTGGTAGTCCCGCCTTGGCGGGACGGGACGAGTAAAAAATTGAGTCAGGATGTAGTTTTGGTTGGTAGTCCCGCC
>CAZVTJ010000053.1:0-1053 GCA_964630015.1 uncultured Gammaproteobacteria bacterium
TTGGCCACATATCGGGTTTTCCTTCCAGAATATGGCGCATGAGTTTGTTCCATATTGGCGCCGCACCCGATACACCCGAGACAAGACTGTTCATTTTCGTATTATTATTATTGCCGACCCAAACGGCGACAAGATATTGCGGGGTATAGCCGATCGTCCAGTTGTCCCGCATATCATCCGTGGTACCGGTTTTTACCGATACGGCATGTCCAGGGATAACAAGCGCTGACTGCGGCCCGAAGGCTGCCTGGCGTGCATTATTATCCAGCAGGATATGGGAAATAAGGTAGGCTGTTTCAGCAGAAAGAACTCGCGTTCCTTTCATAAGTAGCTGTGAGGGAACCTCTTTCCCAATATTTTGGTCATCAAAGTGTTCCAGGATTTTTCCGTTCCGGTCGACTACTTTAAGTATTCCTACTAAATCATGTCGTATGCCCGCATTGGCAAAAACGGAGAATGCTTCCGCCATATCCGTCATCCGGACCTCTCCACCACCAAGGGTCAGGGAAAGGCCATAGTGGGATGGATCTTTAAGCGTATCTATCCCGAATGCCGATGCGGATGCAACCATGGTGCTGACAGTGTTAAGGTACAGGGTTTTTACGGCAGGGATATTATAGGAATTGCCAAGCGCAAACCGCACCTGCATGGGGCCATGGAAATTCCAGTCATAATTTTTCGGGCAGTAGAGCGGTTGCCCGGCAACACCAAAACATGTGGGTACGTCAAGAAACATCGTTGCCGGGGTAATGAGTCGCCGCTCCATAGCAATGGCATAATTGATCGGTTTGATTGAGGATCCCGGCTGACGAAGTGCCGTCGTAACGTTGTAGCTTCCCGAGGGTGTGGCAAAATAATCCGTTGATCCCACCATTGCCAGGATTTCCCCTGTTGCTGGCTTAGTGATAAGGGCTGCGCCGTTTGTGATATTAAGGGGTACTACATCGGCAATTTCGGCAGCTACGGTTGCCTGGGCATATTCCTGGGTGGGAAGGTCCAGTGTTGTTGTTACCCGAAGTCCTCCGCGTTCTACTTGTGCAAGTCCGTATTTTT
>CAZVTJ010000053.1:1063-6469 GCA_964630015.1 uncultured Gammaproteobacteria bacterium
GTTGATCCTTAATGTACATGACAAAGTGCGGTGCTTTTATGTTTGCCGGTTTGGCAAATGTGAGTTGTTTCTGTTTAGCTTTTTCTGCTTGGGACTGTGTAATATACCCATCTTCCACCATCCTGCGGAGCACTTCATGTTGCCGTTTTATAGCAAGATCGGGATTTGTACCAAATGGTGAATAAAGAGACGGTGCCTGCGGAAGACCTGCAAGGAGTGCCGATTCGGAAAGTGTTAGTTCGCGCACCGGTTTTCCAAAGTATTTTTCCGCTGCGGATTCAACTCCCCATGCCGTGCCTCCATAGGGTACACGGTTTAAGTACAGTTCCAGAATCTTGTCTTTTGGATAGATCAGCTCCACCCAATACGCAAGGATAATTTCGCGGATTTTTCGTGTAACAGTACGTTCCGGGGAAAGGAGTGCGGTTTTTACCAATTGCTGGGTAATCGTTGACCCACCCTGGAGTCGTTTCCCTGTTGCAGTTGCAGCAATGGCACGCAGAATTCCGCCGATTGGGTTAACTCCCTGGTGTTTATAGAATTCTTTATCCTCAATGGCAATTGTTGCCTGCCGCAATGAAAGGGGGATCTCGGAAAGCGGTACTTCTGTTCTGTTTTGGTCGGCAAAGATATCAAACAGGAGTGTTCCATTCCTGTCAAAAATTTTTGTTGCCACGGGAATATCCGGTGATACAAGGTTTTTTGGATTTGGAAGATTATGGAAAATCAGAAGATAGACTGCGCCAAGAAGGAAAAGCGGAAGAAGGAAATAAAGATACAGGACAAATGGTTTGGGATTTTTTTGTTGTTTGGATAATGTTGGGGCAGACAACAAGAGTGGGCCGGCGGTATAATTTTGTTGCGGTTGTTTTTTCTTCCGGGATACCGATTGTTTCCTTTTGCTTCCCATGGAATTGTATTATATACTAGACGTAAATATAGAGGAGGATCAATATGTTTACGTTACCGGATTTACCGTATGCCTACAATGCACTGGAGCCTTATATCGATGAGGAAACGATGCGGATACACCACACTAAACATCACGCCGCATACGTTAAAAATACCAACGATACCCTTGCCGGGTACCCGTCACTTCTGGAAAAACCGGTTGATGAACTGCTTGTTGATATAGAAAAAATTCCCGCTGAAATCCGGCAGAAAGTCATCAATTTCGCCGGCGGACACAGCAACCATGTGGTGTTTTGGAACAGCCTTTCCCCGGTTGTAGACCAAAAATCGGAAGGGGCGCTTAAGGAAGGGATCGTGAAGGCATTCGGTTCGCAGGAGGCACTTGTTGAGCTGCTTAAAAAAACAGCTCTTGGACGGTTTGGTAGCGGATGGGCATGGTTGGTGGCAGACAAAGGCAATCTGAGGGTTATTGATACGCCAAACCAGGACAGTCCGCTTTCATTGGGGCTTACTCCGCTTCTTGGAATCGATGTATGGGAACATGCGTATTACCTTAAATATAGATCAGCTCGTGGGGAGTATCTGGATAACCTGTTCCATGTTATCAATTGGATTGGCATCGGAAAGACATATGAAATGATACGCGCATAACCCTTGGCGACAAACCGGAAAACACCGTATACTACAAAGTACTATGGATACTCCTGCCTTTGCTCCCGTAACCGTTGACCACAATGGAAAACCCTTGTACCGGTTTTTTACCGGCTCTTCATGGGAAGAATCAGCCAGCGGGGCAACTGTGGACGTGTACAATCCAACGAACCGGGAAATATTGGGGTATGTTCCCGCGGTGACAAAAGAGCAGATAGATAGGGTACTGGAAACGCTTCGGAACCATCAGACCGCGTGGGAGCAAACGCCGCTATCGGTACGGATTGAGATACTCCAGAAAGCCGCCCGTATCCTTCGGGAATCGGAAGGATTTTTTACGTCGCTCTTGGTTGATGAAATCGGTAAAACAAAAGCGGAAGCAAAAAGCGAAGTGCTTCGAAGCGCGGATCTCATCGACTATTATACCCGTGAAGTGGTTGGGATTGTCGGGGAATACCGGGACAGCGACAGTTTCCCTGGATTTCCCAAAGGCCGTTTGGCACTTGTTGATCATGCGGCACGCGGCGTTATCCTTTCCATTGCCCCGTTTAATTACCCCGTAAACCTTGCGGTGTCCAAAATTGCCCCCGCGCTGCTTATGGGAAATGCCGTCATCTGTAAACCGCCAACCCAAGGATCACTGTCCGGACTTGCCATGACAAAAGTATTTCTTGATGCGGGGGTGCCCGAAGGGGTGCTTGCCTGTGTTACCGGAAAAGGATCGGAAATCGGGGATTATCTGGTTTCCCACAAAGGGGTGTCGATGATTGCCTTTACCGGAAGCAGCGAAACGGGTGCGCATATTGCCAAAACCGCATCCATGATACCTTTTCTTTTTGAATGCGGCGGGAATAATCCGGTGCTGGTCTGTGATGACGGGGATATTGAATTGGCGGCAAAAGAGATCGTCAAAGGAGCCTTTTCCTATTCCGGACAGCGGTGCACAGGCATTAAATATGTACTCGTCCGGCAAGAGACGGCAAACGTGTTGATTCCGGCAGTGTTAAAGGCTATGGACAGTATGGTCTCGATGGGGAATCCCCATGATGAGGGGACAAAATTGGTTGGTCCGCTTATTGATCCCTCTGTTGCGCAGGGGATTAAGCAGGCAATTGACGAAGCGGTGGGTGCGGGTGCAACGATTGTTAGGGGGGCAGCGGTGGACGGAGCATATATGACGCCAACGATCCTTACGAATGTACAACCGGATATGCGCGTGGTGGCGCAGGAAATGTTCGGACCGATCGTATCGTTTCTTGTGGTGTCTTCCTATGAAGAGGCGGTATCGATCATGAATGCATCCGAATACGGACTTCAGGCATCCATTTTTACCGCTGACGAAGGGAAAGGACTATCGATTGCCAAAACCATACAAACGGGAACGGTTCAGATTAATGGTTCACCCCAGCGGGGGCCGGATCATTTTCCGTTTATGGGAATCAAGAAATCCGGACTTGGCGTGCAGGGCATCCGTTATAGTCTGGAAGCAATGAGCAGGATCCGGTCAACAGTTATTAATTTCCCCGGGTAACAGCCCCCGAAAGGTGATATTTCCTGACAAACCGGATTTGGTCAACCGTGTAGCCTAGGGTGTTTAAAAATTCCTGGATTTCCCGTTTCGACAATCCATCCTCTTCCATCTTCGCGGTAATTGCCAGAATCATTTCCGTTGGCTCGTATGGAAAAAGGATCCATTTTGTCGTTTCTTCCGCATAATAATCGGGACGGTAGACGGAATGGGGTTTATAAAACATCGTGACCGTCGTGGTTTCCGCCGGACCGAAGCGTTTAATATAGCTTATTGCCCGTTTGAGGGTTTTTCCCGAATCGGCAACATCATCAACAATCAGCACGCTTTTTCCGCGGATCCTTGTTTTGAGCGGTTCGACGATTTTGATTTCCCCCTGGTTTTGGATATCGGTGTAGCTTTGGATGGTAAATGTGGCAATCGGGATTCGCAAAAAATCGGAAAGGATATGACCAAGCGTTAATCCCCCGCGTGAGATGGCGACAATCCGGTCGATATGGGGTGTATGGGAGAGGATTGATGCCGCAAGTTTTCTGGATAAATCGTGATACGTGTCCCAGGTAATGGGAAGATAGTGTATGTCCATACTTTAGTATGGGGCATACGGGCGGCCTTGTCAACGGGATGTAGGGGAAAATTCTGCAATTGCCGCGTCAAAATATGCGCCGTATAATACGTCCATGGAACAGACACAACATGCTTCTCACCTCAAATATTCGTCGATTGCCATATCCGGAAGGCCGGGAGCCGGACGATCAACACTTCTGAAAAACCTTAAACCCGTCGTGTCCGCCATGGGGTGGGAAACGTTTTCCGGTGGGGATTGGGCTCGCCAGTTTGCTATCGAAAGCGGGAAACATAACGCAACTGATCCAACGCACCACAAGGCGACGGATTACGGGGAAGATGTTGACCACCAGATAGATTTGGCGCTTCGGAAAAAATTGTCGGATCCACAGACGCATGTTGCCGTTGAATCCTGGATTGCCGGCTGGAATATGCGCGGACTCAAGCATGTGCTGAAGGTATTGTTGATGTGTGATGATTCACTTCGGGTTGACCGCGTGGTAAACCGTGATAATTTAACCGTGGAAGAGGCAAAAACGCATCTTCGGGAACGGGAAGAGGCAAATTTGGGTAAATGGAGTGTCATGTATAGCGTTCCCCGTGAAGATTTTTGGGATCCGCGGCATTACGATCTGGTAATCAATACTTATTCCCATGGTCCCAAGGAAACGCTCGATCTGGTTCTGCAGGCACTTGGGTATTATGCAGTCAACGGGCAGCCGAAAGAATAAACGGTATGATTCCCACCCCAACGGAATGTTTTTCTCTCTGGGATACGTATGACCTTCCGGAGTTAAAGCGTGTGCATAGTGTGGCCGTGTGGTCCGTTGTCCGCGTTATGGAACACACGGCGGAAAAAAAGGGTATAAAACTTGACTCGTCGCGTCTTGACGCGGCGACACTCCTTCATGATATCGATAAAAACGTTCCAAAATTACAGGGAGAACAGCATCCTGATGCCTGTATCCGGATTGTGCGGGCCCACAGCTATGACGAGTTGGTTGACCTTATCCGGTCGCATCCGCTCCATTCGGTGCTTGATTCCACGATATGCCCAAAAACCGTGGAGGAAATAATCCTGTATGTTGCCGATAAGATAACAAAGTATGAGCCGATCGGATTGGAAGCGCGGTTTGCGCTCTGGAGAAGGGAACCGATGGTACCCAAAGAGCGGGATATCCTTTCCCGTTCCTATCTTCCTGCGCGACAACTGGCCCATAGCCTGTGGAAGCGGCTTGGGGTAAGTGAGAAAGACGTACTGGAGGAAAGCAGGATGGAATATTCCTCCATACGGAAGTTTGGTACTCCGTGCTATACTGGCCTAAAGAAATGATGGGAGAGATGTATTTATAGGATATATAGTTAAGTATACGGAAAGGAATAACTATGAAACGGATTCTTTCATGTATTGTGCTCATTCTGGCAGCATCAGCAAGTGTCCATCCGATTTTTGCCCAAAGCACCCCCGGGGAGCAGCCGGTGGAAATCCAAACGACTGCGGTCCGGACGGAAACGGAAGAAAGCCAGTTGCCGACTGCGAGACCGCCGGAGGAATATGCATTGCCGTATCCGGGGATTCTTCCCGATCATCCGTTTTTTTTCCTAAAACGCATCCGCGACAGTGTAATGGAGCTGT
Source organism: uncultured Gammaproteobacteria bacterium (assembly GCA_964630015.1). Taxonomy (GTDB): domain Bacteria; phylum Patescibacteriota; class Microgenomatia; order UBA10105; family UBA927; genus CAZERT01. The sequence goes on from CAZVTJ010000053.1 coordinate 6,358, forward strand.
TGATATCCGATCCGGTCAAAAAAGCCGAATTCTATTTATTGCAGGCAGACAAGCGGCTGTCGATGGCAATTTCCTATGACGGGAAAAAAGATACGGCATCGGTACTTTCCAT
>CAZVTJ010000054.1:0-6241 GCA_964630015.1 uncultured Gammaproteobacteria bacterium
ATCGCAAAACCGATCCTTATAGTAATTATCGGAATTCTCCTGGCTGCATTCGGACTGGAATCAACCAATAACGATTGGGATTTAGGAAAACTTCTTTCCGGCTCATCTCCCGCTGAAGCGAAAGTCATGCGGGATAAGGAAGGAAATGTAGTAACGAGTGGCGGGAAGTATACGGATGAATATAACTGCGATGATTTTAAAACCCAGGATGAAGCGCAACGGTTTTTTGATAAGGCCGGTGGAACGTCAAAGGATACCAATAGATTGGATGGTGATAAAGACGGTATTGCATGCGAAAGTTTGCCGAAAGAAAAATAACAGCAGACGATCTTCTTTTGCGATTTTTATTGGGCAGCTTATATGTCAGGAAAAATCCGCAGCATAGGAATCATAGTTTTTCTTTTGTTGATTCTTCCCTTTGGTGTATGCGCACAGGATGTCCTGACCGGTGAACAAATCAAGGGAATGACGGTTGCACAGGTCGCAAAGGCGTATGCGATTGACAGCGCCGAATTTATCCGTGCGTTATCTTCCCAAAGCGGCATTCGGGGAATAACCCGGGAGACACAGTTTTCCCTGCTTCATGATAATTATGGACTTACATCCAATAAGGTCAAAATAATAGCGGAAGCAGTTAGAGAGGGGAAAGCAGGTGCACTACCGGTGCAAAAAGTTGCCTTTCAGAAAAAAGGATATTCGCTTCCCGGGATATCCGGGGTGTTGCTGCTGGCGTACCTTATCAGTCTTTTTCTGGTAAAAAAAGGCGTATTGTCTCTTGTTACACAACGCAGATTGTGGAACAGTGCCATGGGAATATTTTTTACCGGTACCGCAACATTGGGACTTATTCTGGTACTTCGGATTTCGTACGGAGTAAATATCGAATTGCCGATGAATATATTGTACTGGCATGTGCAGGCGGGTATTGCATTTTCGGCAATCGCTCTATTTCACATCCTGTGGCATGCTACGTACTTTCGTGCATTCTTTCCGAAAAAGAAATAATTACGACCAATTCTTGTCTCGGTTAACAGAAACATGATACAATCCCTCTAGTTTTGAAAGATTGTTCCGGCGTGCCGTCAGTATGGGTATTTTTACGTACGGTTTTAGGAAACGTCTGTCAGGACAGAAAGGTATACCCATGGCAAAACGATTATTTGTCGGAAGCCTCCCATATACAACAACCCAGGAAGAGCTGGAGCAGCTGTTTGCGCAAGTCGGTCCAACAGCATCAGTATCGGTCATTACCGATAAATTTACCGGTCGAAGCAAAGGATTTGCATTCGTGGAAATGACTTCCGATGCGGATGCGGATGCCGTTATTGCACAATTTAACGGATACATGCTTGACGGTCGTGCACTTGTCGTCAATGAAGCACGTCCGAAGGAAGATCGCGGTGGCGGATTCCATCAAGGCGGAAACAGAGGTGGCTTCGGTGGCGGACGCGGAGGCGATCGCGGTGGATTTAACCGCGGTGGCGGACGCGGAGGCGATCGCGGTGGCCGCAGGTGGTAATACCCACTAAGTAACCGCGCTTCTTTACGTTTCGTAAATTTCTTCACGATAGTTGTTTGTGGAGTAAAAAACGTGTGTGGTTATCGTGGGATAAAGACAGTTCGTGCGACGATCCGTTTGTTATCCGTATCTAAAAGAGCATATTCGATAAGCACCTTTCGTCCCTGGATGATTGCATGGCGGCAATCAATTCGGATTGATGGTTCAAACGGTCCGGATAACGATGGAACTGTATAACAAATACGGGATTGTTGTTTGGAAGTTGCCCGTAGTGATTCTCCCGGGGGAAGGGCAATGGTCCAAAGTCCGGAATTTGCAGAACGGATTGCATTATCAGCAGATAGCGTATAGGAAACGGTGAATGTATTCGCCTGCGGATCAATAGCAGAAATAACCCCTTCTAAGGATTTGTTGTATAAAAATGATGCACCGACGGTTTGTTGAGGTGTTTTTCGCATGCCTTCATAGGTGCCCGCAAGTAATATCAAAAAGACAGCGATAAAGCTTCCGAGTGCAAGAAAACTTGAAACTTTCTGTTTTGCTGTGCTTTGGGCAATGGCATCTGCTGGGTTCATTTGAAGGTCAGGGGAGTCTTTGGCCTTTTTCATGGAGAAGAATGATCGGTAATTCATCGGTTCTTCCGGTGGAACAAACATTGCTTTTATTCCATTCATACTACCTTTGACTGTACTGTAGGTTGGTATATGAAGTCAAATGCCTGGGATTTTTCTTTATCACTCTTGCAACAGAGACGAAACTTGCTATCATGCGGATGAAGGGGAGGGATATTCATGAATAAAACACTCGAAGGGTTACTACAGGCATTTGTTGGGGAATCACAGGCAAGAAATAGATACACCTTCTATGCGTCAACTGCACGGAAGGAAGGGTATGAGCAAATTGCGGAAATTTTTTCCCTTACCGCAGAACAGGAACGGGAACATGCAAGCTGGTTTTACAAAATGATCATGGAAGTCAGCGCTGCGCTTAAAATTTCCGATAAGGAATTTTCCATTCAAACGGGTGTTCCGGTTATCCGGGCGACAACAATGGAAAACCTTCAGGCAGCTATTTCTGGCGAAACACATGAATATACCAGCATGTATCCGGAAATTGCGCGTCAGGCAAAAGCGGATGGTTTTGCGGCAATTGGGACGCGTGTTGCTTCCATTGCAATTGCAGAAAAACATCATGCAGAGCGGTACCAAAAACTCTATGAGATTTTGGATAACAAAACGATTTGGGAAAAGGACGAAAATGTATTCTGGGTGTGCCGGCAGTGCGGATATGTACATTTTGGCAAAAAGGCACCTGAGGCATGTCCGTCATGTGGCCACACAAAAAGCTTCTATCAGTTGATGTGTGAGACATATTGATTCGTCTATTCGGCTGTAAGCTCGATTTGGTTGCTGTAGGTACCGCATTTTCCGCCAAGATACTCACATACGCGCACAAAATAGCGGCCGGAACCTTTTTTGGGATCTATGGTCCATGATCTTGTTTCAGGATTAGAATCATACGCCCATAGGTCATCGTCATTTCTGGGAGGGTATGTTGGTTGGTCATTTTTTGACCATACGATCTTAAATCCCATCGACGAAGTTCCATTGAGACTCCATGATATGGATTTTCCCCCCGCTTGGGAAAGTGATATGGAAGTAACGCTTCCGGATGCCTGTTCCGAAGTTTTTTTCGGCGCCTGGACGCCGATATCATTACTGTATGTCGTGCATGAACCGTTTTTATACAAACATATCCGGAAGTGCCAGACTTTTCCGTCCGTAATTTCCCAAAATGCAGTTCGTTTTGCGGGGTCGATATATTGTGCGTCGTTCCCCGGATACACGGGATTTCCCGATTCATTTTTGATAAGCTTAAATCCATCGAATTCTTCGGTATTTTGTAGGGTAAATTCAAATTGAATACCATTCTCTTTTGTTGTTCCGGTTAGATATATCGAATCATTCTTATGTACTGTCGGTTTAAGCGTCGGTTTTATGGTTGGTTTGATCGTGGGTTTTGGTGTTGGAGTCTCCTTGGTTTTACGTACAACAGAAATGAATTTTTCTGCCTGTGTTCCATACTGGTCGATAACTTTTACGGATATTGTGTTATTTCCAAACGAGGGTAATGGTACGGTTTTTTGAAAGGATGTGGTGGTTAATTCGTACGTTTCTCCATTGATGATGAGTGTGGCATTCGGATCTGTTTTTCCTGAAACTTCAATCTGTTCTTTATCCGTTGTAAACCCATCGGATGGTGATGTGATGGTGAGTTGTGGGGGTGGAAGCGTTGCCAAAATACCGAGTGATTGTTTGTATTCATCATTTTTTTCATCCTGATTTTTATTCCACATGATGAATGCATCTTTTTTTACTTCCGATAGGGAAATATCCGTGACGGTATTTGCAGCCGTTTGGTTCTGTGAGTCCGCGACATAATATTTTTTCCCTTCAGGAACAACTACATCAAGATTGTTGCCTGTGATATGAACACTGCTTTCATATACTTCTACTCCTTTATCTTCTTGGGTGTTTGTTGTTTTGTATGCCGTCCCAAGCGATTGATAGGAAAGAGTATCTGTAGCTACCTCAAATATCCGTTGCGATGGAATAACTCTGGTATAAACGGACCCCTTAAGGTTTTTAATGATTATATGATTCGGGCGGAGACTTACAAATGTTACGGTAGAGTTGGAAGCGAGTCGCACCGAACTGCCATCATCTATATTTACGATGGCTTTTCCGTTCCCGATAATTCTAATACCCATGCCTTCCACAATGGTCATACCGGAATGCGCTGTTTTCCAACCATCTGTTGTATTCGACTGATATTCCGTTTCTCCCTCGGAAAATAATAATTCTGCTCCAAGAACGGAGGGTCGAGAGATGAGGGTTAGTATTTGTTTCCCGAAAGCCGCGTAAAGCGAAACGAGAGTAATAAAAAGAAGAATAAAAACAAGAAGAAATTGTGATTGTTTTGTGGGCATATGAAATTAGTATAGGAATCATCAGGAAATTATGCAATTTTTTCGATACCTGATATGCTTTTATTCAAAGGAGGGGTTAGTATGAAGGGTTTTATAGATTTTATCCGCGAACAGGGAGTTGTCGGGCTTGCAGTCGGGTTTATTCTGGGTGGCGCAGTGTCTAAAGTTGTTTCTGCGCTTGTAACCGATATCATCAATCCGGTAATCAGTATCATTACCGGTGCAGCCGGAAACCTGAAGGATGCAGTTCTTAAAATCGGACCCGTAAAACTATTGTGGGGTGATTTTTTGAATACCTTTATCGACTTTCTTGTTATTTCCGCAGTCGTATACTTTGGCGTCAAACTGTTGCGGCTGGAAAAACTGGATAAAAAGAAGTCTTAAGTCATCGTTTTGCGTAGTCTTCACACAGCTGCTGCTGTTCTTTCAGGAGTAAAGTATACGGCTTTCCATTGGTTGATCGTTGACGCGTAATTTCTGCCATCACGCACGCGGCGCTGACGGAAACATTCAGGCTTTCCACCATACCATTCATGGGAATCGTCAGGATCGTATCGGAAAGCCGGATGGCTTTGTCAGTAACGCCCCGGTGTTCGTTTCCAAAAATAACCGCAACAGAAGGCTCTGTAAACGAATAGGAATATGGGGAAACACCCTCATTGTGGAGTGCCGTAGCGAAAATATGGTAGTGTTTCTTTTTGAGATCCGCACAACATTCCTCTGTGTTGGTATAACATGTGAAGTTCATCCATTTATTCGCGGAAGATGACGACGATTTTCCGATAATTGCCGGATCATATGGTTTTTCCCGGGAAAATATAAGTCTGATATCACAAACTCCGAATGCATCGGCGCTCCGTAGGATTGCCGCACAGTTGTGGGGATCATGGATATCCTCAAGCACCAGGGCAAATCCCCGCTGGCGTTTAGAGACAACAGCGGCAATTTTTTCGCTGCGGTGGGGGGAGAGTGATTTCATAGGATAAACATTGCGTCTCCGAAACTGTAAAAACGATAGGTATGTTCAATTGCATTGTGATACGCTTCCAAAATATTATTTCTTCCGGCAAACGCACTTACCAGGACAAGAAGGGTTGATTTTGGAAGATGGAAATTGGTCAACATCCCATCGACGATAGAGAAAGAAAATCCCGGAGTAATAAAAAGGGAGATATCTCCGGAATAGGACGTTAGCTGTCCGCCGTGAAGTGTTGCAACACCTTCAAGTGTCCGTACAGTGGTTGTGCCGATTGCGATAATCCGTTTTCCTTGTGCTTTCCCCTGCATAATGATGTCCGCTGCTTTTTGGGAAACATGCACCCATTCGGGATGCATCGTATGGGACTCAAGGGTAGCTGATTTGACCGGAAGGAATGTGCCGAGTCCAACATGAAGGGTAATTTCTACAATTTTAGTTCCGGATTCTTTCAGGGTTTCAAGCATGGAGTGTGTCAGGTGAAGTCCGGCAGTCGGCGCCGCAACGGATCCCGTAATTTTTGCATATGGTGTTTGGTACGCCTGAAGCGTTGGCTCGGTTTTGATATACGGAGGAACCGGTACGTGGCCGACCCGGTCAGCAGCATCCATAACTTCTTGTTCGGAGGCGCCAAATGATACTTCTATGGTTCCGTCCTCAAAGTGGGAACGTATGGTAGCAGTAAGGACCGTGTCTATCCTGATTGTTGATCCCGGGACACAGTGTTTCCCTGGTTTAGCAAGGGCAAGCCATCCGT
>CAZVTJ010000055.1:0-5964 GCA_964630015.1 uncultured Gammaproteobacteria bacterium
CGCAGGCTACGGATCTGTTACCGACGCAACTGGTAAATGCACGTCCGATTATTGCTGCAATCAATGATTTTTTCCGGACAAGCCAGCTTTCAACAATTCTTGACCAAACGAATCCTTTGGCGGAAATTGATAATTTACGCCGGCTTACCGTTATGGGTATCGGCGGTATATCACGGGAACGCGCAAGCTTTTCCATCCGTGATATTAATGCATCACAATATGGTCGTATTTGCCCGGTCCGGTCTCCTGAAGGCCCAAATATCGGACTGGTGACATATATGTCTCTTTTTGCACGGATTAATGAATACGGATTCATGGAAACTCCGTATAGAAAAGTTGAAAAGGTTGAAAAAAACGGGAAAATCAAGATTCGAGTTACGGATGAAATTGTCTATTTGGACGCAGCCGATGAGCAGTATCAACATATTACTCATGCGGACATAGAACTTGATGAAAACAATTATATTATTGCGGAACGTATTCCAATCCGGTATAAAAACGAATTCTTGGAAGCGGAAACAACACTTCTTGATTTTATAGATGTTATTCCGCGACAGGTTGTCGGTGCTCCGGCATCCCTCATTCCGTTTTTGGCACATGATGAAGCAAACCGCGCTCTTATGGGAACGCACATGCAATGTCAAGCAGTGCCGCTTATCAAACCGGAAGCACCAATTATCGGTACCGGAATGGAATCGGCGGTGGGAGAATCGATGAATCGCGTGATAAAAGCAAAAGAAGATGGAATTGTGACATATGCGGATGCAGGTAGGGTTATCGTGAAATATTCCGGTGATGATGAAGAAATTTATTCTACGGAAAAATTTAAACGATCTGCACAATCAACCTGTTATAACCAAAAAATAATCGTTACGACGGGCCAAAAAGTGAAAAAAGATGAGGTATTGATTGAAGGACCGGCAACACAAAACGGTGAATTAGGTCTTGGATCCAATGTAACCGTTGCCTACATGAGCTTTGAGGGATTGGGGTATGAGGATGCTATTGTTATTTCCGATCGTTTGGTAAAAGAGGATGTATTGACATCAGTTAACATTGAAGAATATGAGGCAAGTGTCGTTGATACGAAATTAGGACCTGAAGAAACGACACGTGATATTCCAAACGTTGGTGAAGAGGCTTTGCGGAATCTGGATAAGGACGGCATTATTGTTGTCGGTGCTGAAGTTGGTCCAAATGATATATTGGTCGGAAAAATCGCACCGAAGGGGGAAACGGAGTTAACTGCAGAAGAACGATTGCTTCGGGCAATTTTTGGAGAGAAGGCGCGTGAAGTTCGTGATACGAGCTTACGGATTCCTCATGGAGAACGGGGAACAGTCGTAGACGTCAAAATACTGGATAAGGAAAAAGGTGACGAACTGGAACCCGGAACGAACAGAAAAATTATTGTCAAAGTAGCGCAAATGCGTAAAGTTGTCGTCGGAGATAAATTGGCCGGACGACATGGAAATAAAGGCGTTATTTCAAAAATAATGCATGTCGCCGATATGCCGTATTTATCAGACGGAACTGTAGTTGATGTGATTATTTCGCCACTTTCGGTGTTGGCCCGTATGAATCTTGGACAATTATTGGAAGCCCATCTTGGGTTAGCGGCGAAGAAATTAAATTTACGGATTGCTCTTCCTGTATTTGAAAAAATCCGCGAAGATAGGATTCTGGAAAAAATGAAAGATGCAAATCTTTCGTTAACGGGAAAAACAACCGTATATGATGGGAGAACGGGTGAGCCGTTTAAGGAACCGGTTGTTGTCGGAACGGGATTTATCATGAAGCTTATCCACATGGTTGAGGATAAGACCCATGCCCGGTCTACTGGTCCATACTCACTTGTTACCCAACAACCGCTTGGTGGTAAAGCACAAATGGGAGGTCAACGTCTTGGGGAAATGGAAGTGTGGGCACTTGAATCCCACCGTGCCGCTCACGTATTACAGGAAATGTTAACCATTAAATCCGATGATGTTGTCGGTCGTGCAAAAGCTTTTGAATCTATCGTTAAAGGTATTGATATTCCCGAATCCAACGTTCCGGAATCATTCAGGGTTCTTGTGAAAGAGCTTCAGGCACTTGGGTTAAGCGTAAAGCCAACCGGCGCGGTAACTACCCGTGTTCAGCCTGTTGCCGCTGAAGTTCCGCCTCAGGAAAACCAAAGTCCGGGAGAACAAAAAGTTCCGGAAATTGACGCAAAGGAACTGGCAGTTGCAAGCGGAGAAGAATTGATACCGGAAGAGGAGATCCAACCAACAGTAGAAACACCGGAAGACGAACAAGTGAAGGAGACCGTTTAACGGGGAGAAAATATGGATAACAAATCATCTTTTACCAACATTGTTGATTTTTCCGGTCTTGAAGTGCGGTTAGCCTCTCCGGAAGACGTAAAACTGTGGTCATACGGGGAAGTCACCAAACCGGAAACGATTAATTATCGTACACTGAAGCCGGAAAAAGACGGACTTTTCGATGAACGCATTTTCGGTCCGACGAAAGACTGGGAATGTTATTGTGGAAAATACAAAAGAATCCGTTATAAGGGCATTATTTGTGATAAATGCGGCGTTGAAGTAACACAAAGTAAGGTACGTAGGGAACGGATGGGTCACATTACACTTGCTGCTCCTGTTGCGCATGTATGGTTTTTTAAAGGAGCTCCGTCAAAATTGTCCCTTCTTCTTGATATCAGTCCAAGAGCGTTGGAAAGCGTTATTTATTTTGCACAATATTTGGTCATTGATGTGGATGAAGAAAAAAAGAAGGCAATCCTTAATACAATAATCGAAACGGGAAAATCCCGCGAAGAGGAAGTCACACAAAAATTTGTTCTTGAACAGAAAAAGAAAAAAGAGCAATTCGAAAAAGACAAAGAGGGAATTAAGGAAAAAATCAAGAATAAAGAATCTCGGGATGTTGCTATTAACGAGTTAACAGCCCTTGATGATCAGCAGGCAAAAGAAATTGCGAAAACAAAGGAAATCGGTGATCAGCTTATTACCGTAGTAAAAAGTATTAAACCATTGTCGACAATATCAGAAGACGAATATATCAAGCTTCTTGAATACGATGCTGTATCCTGTTTCCGTGTTGGAATGGGAGCGGAATCCGTCATGGAAGTGGTGAAAAAAGTCGACTTGGATAAATTGGCAATCGATTTGCATGAAGAAATCATCAACAGTACAGGTCAACGCCATATCAAGGCAACAAAACGGCTTCGTGTTGTTGATGGTATGCGTCGGTCAAAAATCCAACCGTCATGGATGATCATGTCGATACTCCCGGTGCTTCCTCCGGATCTTCGGCCAATGGTGCAATTAACTGGTGGACGGTTTGCGACCAGCGATTTGAATGATCTTTACCGCCGTGTCATCAACAGGAATAACCGTTTGAAACACCTTATGGATCTTGGTGCACCGGAAATCATTCTGCGCAACGAGAAACGGATGCTTCAGGAAGCGGTAGACAGTTTGATCGATGCGACACAGCGTCCAAGTTCCCGTGCGGTTATCCAACCGCTTCGGTCCCTTTCGGACATGCTTCGAGGAAAACAAGGTCGGTTCCGTCAGAATCTTTTGGGAAAACGCGTTGACTATTCCGGTCGTTCCGTCATCGTTGTCGGTCCGGATCTCAAACTTACTCAATGCGGAATTCCAAAGGAAATGGCTTTGGAAATGTTCAAACCGTTTGTGCTTCGTGAACTTATCGTTCGTGGAATTGCTCCAAACGTAAAGAATGCGAAAAATGTTCTGGAAAAACGGACGCCGGAAGTGTTTGATATTTTGGAAGAAATCACCAAAAATCATCCGGTTTTGTTAAACCGTGCACCGACGCTCCATAAGCTCGGTATCCAGGCATTCTATCCGGTTCTTATTGAAGGATCCGCCATTCGTATTCATCCATGTGTCTGTGCGGGATACAACGCGGACTTTGACGGTGATCAAATGGCTATCCATATTCCACTTTCCAAGGAAAGTCAGTTTGAAGCAGGCGCCCTCATGACACCGACGCAAAATTTGCTCAAACCGGCAGATGGATCACCGATCACGGTTCCAAACAAGGAAATGGTCATCGGATGTTATTTCTATACGACAGTCGATGTAAAATATGCGGATGCGGATGAAAAAACACTGAAAATTTTTGCCGATACACAGGAAGCAATCATTGCGTATCAGGAAAAGAAAGTAGAAATCCGCCAGCCGGTAAAGGTCCGCATTAACGACAGCATCATTGTCACCACTGTTGGACGGGTTTTGTTTAATGAAATCCTTCCGGAAAAACTCCGTTTCATAAACGAACCGGTCAAGGCAGCGACGATTAAATCGCTTGTTACAAAGGCCCTTCGTGCATATGAAAAAGACGAAGTGGTAACACTTATCGATGCTATCAAACGCATTGGGTTTGAAGGTGCAACACTGTGTGGTGGGTTGTCCGTTTCGGTTTTTGATAATGAAATGGTGGAAGATAAAAAGAACATCGTTGCCCAGGCGGAAGAAAAAGTCGCCGGTATCGATGAAAACTACCAACAGGGACTTATCACGATCGAAGAAAAACGCCGTCTCTCCAACGACGTCTGGATCGAAGTCACGGAACGCCTTGCCAATATGACATGGGATAAAATGAAGAGCGATAATCCGGTAAAAATGATTATCGACTCTGGTGGTGCACGTGCATCCAAGGATCAATTAAAACAACTTTCCGCCATCAAAGGATTGGTTGTTGATCCAATGGGAAAAATCGTTGAACTTCCGACCAAAAGCAATTATCGCGAAGGGTTGTCGATTTTCGAATACGTCACATCCACCCGCGGATCCCGGAAAGGTCTTACCGATTCGGCACTCAAAACCGCAGATGCAGGGTATCTTACCCGCCGTCTTGTCGATGTTGCCCATGATATGATCATCCGTTCCGAAGACTGCGGTACAACGGAAGGTTTGGAAATTTTCCGGAAGGAAGATCGTCAAACACCATTTGCTACACGCATCGTAGGTCGCTATGTAACCGCAGATGTTTTGCCGAAGGGGAAGAAAACTCCGGTTGCAAAGGCGGGCGATTTTATCGATGAGGCACTTGCAAAGGAAATCGACAGTGCGGATGTTGAATCGGTCATTGTCCGTTCCCCGATCACCTGTCAGGCAAAAGCAGGTCTGTGTGCAAAATGCTACGGCCGCGATTTCTCGACGACCCAAAATGTTGAAATCGGCATGCCGGTCGGTGTTGTTGCAGCCCAGTCCATTGGTGAACCGGGTACACAACTTACCATGCGTGTCCGTCACGCAGGCGGTATCGTCGGTCTGGATGTTACCCAAGGATTGCCGCGGGTAGAGGAATTGTTCGAATGCCGCACACCACGGGTTCTTTCCCCGATTTCGGAAATTGCGGGAAAAGTGGAAGTTACGGAAACAGAACAGGGCTACAAAGTCCGTGTTCGCAACACCCAACTTACACCGGTGGAAGAACGCGAATATAGCATCCCGCTCACCAGTGAACTGAAAGTCAAAGACGGAAGTTTGGTTGGTGCAGGCGATCAGCTGGCATCCGGCTACCTTGATATCAAGGAAGTCCTGCAAGTACGCGGACTTCTCGGTGCGCAAAAATATCTGATTGCGGAAATCCAACGGGTTTATGAATCCCAGGGTATCGGCATTCATGATAAACACTTTGAAGTGATCGTCCGGAAAATGAGTGATAAGGTTCGTATCGAAACCAGCGGAGACACAATGATGCTTCCAGGTGAACTTGCGGATCACACGCGTTTTACGGAAGAAAATAAACGGGTGCTCGCACAGGGCGGTGAACCGGCGACGGCACAAATCGTCCTTTTGGGAATTACCCGCGCATCCCTGTATACGGAATCCTGGTTATCTGCTGCATCGTTCCAGGAAACAACCAATGTATTAACGGATGCATGTTTGTCCGGCAAAGAAGATCGGTTGCTCGGACTGAAAG
>CAZVTJ010000056.1:0-5479 GCA_964630015.1 uncultured Gammaproteobacteria bacterium
TAACATCGTATTTTATTGCCAACGTTATTACCTACATCATAACGTCTTCCGTTGTACGATCACTCTTTGCCTCAGGCAGAAAACGGTTTGATATAACAGTAAAAGAAATGTTTACCGGGAACATCCAAACATTCATTATCCTTCTTGCCATGACATCGCTTTATTCAACGGATATTGTTTTAGTTAGAAGTTTGTTTTCATCCAAAGAATCTGGATGGTACGCGGGCGTAGCAGTACTTGGAAAAATTATTTTTTATGCATCATCGGCTATCGGGCAGGTTATTTTACCTGTTGTCGCAGAGCGTTCCTACAGCGGAAAAAAGTCTTTCCGTATGATGGGGCTTGCTATCGGGATAGTGGGGATCATTTCCCTTGTGTGTTTAGGAATTTTTGCGTTTTTCCCAAAACTTGTAATCCATTTATTGTTCGGCCCGTCATACGACCCTGCAGTATCATACCTTTTCCCGTTTGGAATATTTATGGTTATGTATTCCATTATCAATATAATCGCCATGGGGCTAATAGGATTATCAAAAACAGGAATATGGAAGATTTTTGCTGTTGCTGCCCTCGTACAGGCTATCGGTATTTATCTTTTCCACACTACAATTGGCGACGTTATACTGGTGAATAATATTGTTGTTGGGTTATTGTTGGTCGGTGTAGTACTGTATTTTTTCAGGTCGGAGCGGATAGGAAAGAGTTCGGGAATATTATGAAACTATTTTCGCTTATCATCCCCGCATATAAATGCGAGCGGACTATCATTCGTGATGTTACTGCGGTTATACGGGAGCTGAATGAAGTTCATCAATCGTATGAGATTATTGTGGTTGTAGATGGATATCTTGATAAAACAAAAGAAGCTGCGGAAAAAATAAAGGATAAGCGCGTAAAGGTAATCGGGTATCCTACAAACCATGGAAAGGGATATGCGGTGCGGTACGGATTTTCCAAGGCAAATGGGGACGTAATTGGATTTATGGATTCAGGAGGCGACTTAAAACCATCCAGCCTTCCCCTTATGTTACAAATGTTTGAGTTTTCCAATGCGGATGCGATAATCGGCAGTAAACGACATCCGGATTCAAAAGTAGATTACCCAGTATGGAGAAAAATACAATCATTTGTTTATCAGAAAATCGTTTGGTTATTGTTTGGATTGAATGTTCGGGACACACAGGTAGGAATGAAAATTTATCGCCGTGAATTATTGGAAACTGTGTTACCTCGTTTGTTGGTAAAACAGTTTGCATTCGATATAGAAATCCTCGCTGTTGCCAAATATCTTGGATACGGAAAAATCTATGAAGCACCGGTAGAATTGGATTTTTCGGGAGTAATATCCAGTATTACAATGAATAAATTATTTTCAATAGTTAAAAATACGTTTCGGGATACGCTTGCGGTTTATTACCGTTTGAAAATTCTTCATTATTACGATAACGGAAACCAACGGAAATGGAGATATGATCCGGAGCTCAATTTCCGTGTAAATACTGGATAATCATGAATATCCTTCTTTTGAACTGGCGTGATGTATGGCATCCAAAGTCCGGTGGGGCTGAAATTGTTACATTCGAACATGCGAAACGCTGGGCATTTGCCGGACATAACGTAACCTGGTTAACGAGTGCATATAACGGTTCAACCGCAGATACAGTTTGTGATAAAGTACACGTAAAACACAGGTTTGGATCCCTATCAATCTATTGTTATGTCCCCTTATATCTTATGTTACATGGCAATAAGTATGATGTCATTGTTGACGAAATCCATGGTATTCCGTTTTTTTCGCCACTATTTACAAGAAAGCCGGTGATTGCATTCATCCATGAGGTGGCTGACGAAATATGGGATTATATGTACCCGTTCCCCATAAACCATATCGGAAGATGGTTTGAATCGATATTTTTCCGACTTTACAGAAAGAATTACTTTTGGACTGATGCTCCATCGACCATCGAAGAACTGATAAAACGGGGGATACAAAAGAGCTTATGTACGGCAATTCCCTGCCCGATAACAGTTACGGACAGATCGATTATCGTACAGGCAAAAAAAATGCAAAAATCGGATAACCCGTCTTTCATATTTGCCAGTAGATTGGTAAAGATGAAGGGTATTGAGGAAGTCATCAAGGCATTTTCTTTCATAGTACAGCAATATTCCGATGCCCGGCTTACCATTATCGGAAGCGGGGAGGAATCGTATGTACGGTCTTTACATAATATGGTAACAGACTATGGGTGCAGCAAAAACATCACGTTTGCCGGGAGAGTAGGGGAAAAGGAAAAATTTTCCCTTATGGCTCAGTCTCATATTCTTCTCCACGCATCAGTAAAGGAAGGATGGGGACTAGTGGTACTGGAAGCCGCATCGGTGGGTACGCCATCCGTTGTGTATAACGTATCGGGACTTCGGGATATCGTTCATGACAGAAAAACGGGGGTTATCGTCCACACGAATTCACCCCGCGACATGGCGAAAGAAGCATTGGCATTATATGAAGATAAAAAGCGCTATGAACAATACCAAGCAAACGCTATGAAGTGGGAACAAAGCATGGTATGGGATAAGGTTGCAAATGAAAGTCTATCGCTTATTAAGAAAGCTACCCAGAAGCAGGTATGAAAAAGTACGGTATTTTTATTATTTTTGGGTTTATCCTTGGAATTGGAATCTGGCTCCGGAGCATAAACCTGATTGTCTGGCCCAGGGAAGGTGCAACATTTGATGAATTTGCGTGGACATTCCAAGGGCTAAGTATCATTAAAACCGGCATACCCACTTCGTGGTCACCCCATGATGCCTATACGCAGCGTACGGAATGGTATAACCCACAAGGTGCCCATTTTGTGTTAGTTACCCCGTATCTTGAACACCCGCCGCTATTCGGGCTCGTAGCAGGGGGATATGCATATTTGGCAGGAATTCGTGATTTTTCTGAAGTGACAGCTGCAAAAATCCGTCCTTTGGCTTTAATATTAGGAACATTGTCCATTATTGCCGTCTTTCTTTTAGGGAAGAGTGTCTATGGAGCCAAAATCGGTCTTTTGGCAGCATTATTGTATGCAATAGTTCCGACAGTGACAATTGGATCCAGGCTTGTCCAGAATGAAAACTTTTTTATCCCCCTTTTTCTTTTTTCCCTCTATTTCGCAAACGAATATATTAAAAAACCTACGAAAAGAAAATTAATTGGAGCGGTAGCGTTATCTTCTGTATTGCCTTTAGCCAAAGTCCCGTGGGTTGCGGCACCCATATCCATAATTCTTCTGTTTCTTACCAACAGACGATGGAAGGAGGCGGGATTTACTGCTGTATCAACTCTTATCTGTTTTTCCGGTTTTCTGTTGTATGGGTTTGCTCTCGATTCATCGGTATTTGCGAACCTCTGGAAGCTCCAGCTTGCACGCTATGATATGGCGTTTGACAGCCTGTTTGCACTTTTCCGAAACCCCCTGATAGCAGATAGAACATTTGTCGACGGTTGGATTTATTTCGGATGGGCGGCAATGGTATGGCTTTTGAGCCGCGATGCCAAGAAAAACCTTCCGGTAATTCTTGGTTTTTTGGTTTATTTTGCAGTGTACGTATTTGCCATACCGAATGAGCCTCTTCATGGGTGGTACAGATATCCTTTTTACCCATTCCTTATTCTTGCCACCGCTGGTATGATCGGTGAATTCATAAACATTAACTATTTTTTGCAGGCATTATTTTTTGTTGTGATCGGAGCGTCAATGTTTGCTGAAAGTTGGGCAAAGGTTTTTGGATTTTCGTATACGGTTTTCAGGTCATTTTTATTTCTTGTGGCATTTGGGGCACTACCGGCATTTTTTCCCAGATTAAATGGGGAAAAGACATATAAATGGCTAAATTACGGTATATATTCAATACTTATAACCTTATCGTTATGGTCGGTAATACTATATAGCGAACAATAGTATATGAAAAACCCTTTAGTTTCCATCATTGTTACGACAAAGAATGAAGAAAAAAATATTGCATCTTGCCTGCAAAGTATTCAAAAACAGACGTATAGGAACATTGAAACTATCGTAGTTGATAACAAATCGACAGATAAAACCACAGACATTTGCAAACAGTTCTCGGTGAGTGTATTCGATAAAGGTCCCGAAAGGTCTGCTCAACGTAATTACGGCGCAAGGAAATCAAAAGGAAAATATTTTCTATTTCTGGACGCGGATATGGTTTTGGAAAAAGATATTGTAAAAGAATGTGTTTTACAGATTACAAAAAATAATCAACAGAAAGTCTATGCCATAATAGTTCCGGAAAAATCTTATGGTGAGGGTTTTTGGGCAAAATGTAAAGCTCTTGAACGTTCATTTTATGAAGGAGTTGAGTGGATAGAGGCAGCAAGGTTTTTCCAGGAAGATATTTTCTGGGAGTTTGACGGGTATGATGAAAATTTGACCGGACCTGAGGATTTTGACTTGCCCCAACGGATAAAAACAAAATACGGAAAGCAGTTTATTGGAAGAATCAATGCATATATTCATCATAATGAGGGAAAACTATCGCTTGGTAAATCATTACGCAAAAAATATTATTATGGCAAAAAAATGAGAGAGTACTATGCGAGTAAGAAAAATAGACAATACGCGAAACAGCAAGGAAGTATTTTTAATAGATATATATTATTTTTTTCCAAGCCAAAAAAACTTTTCCAAGAACCAATATTAGGGTTAGGAATGCTTGGCATGAAAACATTGGAAATGGTTGCCTTAGGATTGGGTATGATATTCAATACAAAACACATTTTAAATAATAATCTATGAAACAAGAACGTGTATCAATAATCATCGTAAACTGGAATGGAATTAGGTGGTTACGTGATTGTTTTGGAAGTTTATATAAGCAAGACTGGAAAAATTTTGAAATCATTTTTGTCGATAATGCGTCAAAGGATGAATCTGTTACATGGGTAAAACAACATTATCCTAAAACGAAAATTGTTATAAATAAGGAAAACTTGGGATTTTCCGATGCAAATAACATTGGATATAAAGTCTGCAAGGGTAAATATATTTTATTTTTGAATAACGATACGAGCGTAACAAAAAATTTTATTTCCGAGTTGGTTAAAGTACTTAATAGTGATAAACAAATTGGTGGGGCACAAAGCAAGATTCTATTAATGGATCGACCGGATACCCACGATAGTGTCGGTGCATTTTTAACACCTACAGGGTTTTTGTATCACTACGGATTCGGTGCAAAAGACAGTCCTGAATTCAATAAACAAATTGATTTATATACTGCTAAAGGTGCATGCATGATATTTAAAAAAGAGGTATTGAAAAAAGTAGAGGTAGATGGAAATATCCTAGATCCATCATATTTTGCCTACTTTGAGGAAACAGACATGTGCCATAGGGTATGGTTAGCAGGTTATCGAATTGTATATGCGTATAAATCTGTTATTTTTCATAAAATGGGTGCAACCAGC
>CAZVTJ010000057.1:0-5453 GCA_964630015.1 uncultured Gammaproteobacteria bacterium
GCGGGTCATCTGAATGGCATACCGTCCAGCAAGTAAATACCTCGGATGATTTTTTGGCGATCATTTTAGCTATATCCGCCAGGAAATTTTTTGGCAGTCTGTTATCCGCGTCATTAAAGATAATCCATTCGCCGGTTGCAGCTAATGCACCTTTATTGCGCTGAACTGCCACATTGCGGATTCTGCTTTGGACAACCCGAATCCTCAGTGTTTTGGAAAATGACAATGCCCGGATTTTAGTTTGGTCTTCGGAATACCCATCAGAGACGATGACTTCAAAATTGGTAAACGACTGTTTGGTTAAATCGGTTAAAAGATCCGGCAGATATTCCTGTTCGTTGAGTGTCGGAATGACAATGGAAAAATACGGTGCTTTCATGGGGGGTATTGTATCACGAATGAAAGGGTTAACATGGATCGCGGTGAAATATATGGGTTACAATACCGACATGAATGTTTCTTCAGGAGAATATGAAATTATTCGTTCCCGTCGCAGTACAATGGCTATTCATATTTTGCCAAATGGAAACGTACAGGTTCGTGCGCCATTTCTTGTACCGGTCTTTTTGATTGAGCGGTTTGTTGCCTTAAAACAGGATTGGATTCAGGATGTAAAGACACGCATGACCAATACTCCTGTGCATCGTTTGATGGATGGAGATTCGGTTCCATTTTTAGGAAAACCGTTGCATATACAAAATACCCCATCCCATACCATACTGCGGGTCGGCGATATATTATGTGTGCCACACGCATACCATATGCACATACGACAACACCTGGAATTATGGTATCGGAAAGAGGCAAAAAAAATTCTTACGCAAAAGACAGCTTTATTTGCACAAAAGATAGGGGCATCCTACAGTGCTGTTTCTATCCGTGATACTACAAGCCGGTGGGGGTCATGCAGCAGTTCGGGAAGGATCAGTTATTGTTGGCGGTTGCTGCTTGCCGACGAGGTAATTGTTGATTATGTTGTGATTCATGAAGTGTGTCACAGAATCCACCCCGATCATTCCCATGCATTTTGGGATACGGTTGGGAAGTATGATACTTCCTATCGTGTGCACAGAACATGGTTAAAGCGGTTTGGACACACACTGACACTCTCGTAATTATCATCTGAGAATGAATATGGTATAGAGGATAGCCACAGCGATTCTGTACCATCCAAACGGCACAAATGAATGGGTTTTCACAAATGCCAACAATGTTTTCATGGTAATAAGGGCGCTGAGACATGCACTCACAAATCCGACAGAAATCAAGCCTATTTCATTTGTGGTAAGGGAAAAAGAAGTCTTGAATAGATCATACCCAACAGCTGCGGCCATAGTCGGGACCGATAATAGGAATGAAAATTCAACAGCATTAACCCGTGATAATCCCGATACCATACCACCGAAAATCGTAGCGGCTGAACGGGAAACCCCGGGGATAAATGAAAGAATCTGGATTGTTCCGACGGTTATCGCCTGCTGGTTTGTGAGTGTGTGGGAAGAATTCTGTTGGCGGGGTGCATGGAACCGCTCGATAGCGATGATTATGGCTCCCCCAAGAAAAAGGGAAATCGCAACAACAAGGTCATTTCCTAACAAAAATTGTTTTACCGTTTTATACAAAAGAACACCGAAAACTCCGGTCGGAAGAAAAGCTAACATAAGCGGAGGCCAGAGGTTTTTTTGCAGGAAAAGTTTTCTTGCATAAAGTCCGCCAACGGCAAGAATGGCTCCAAGTTGGATTACCATGTCAAACGTTTTTGTAAAATTCGTTTGGGGAATTTTCAAAAGCGATTGGAAAAGAATAAGGTGTCCAGTAGAGGAAATAGGCAAAAATTCCGTTATCCCCTCAACAATGCCCAAAAGAATGGCAGACAGGATAGTCATAGCGGGTTATTCTTCCGTAATTTCAATGACGGATGCCGGACACATTTGTGCGGCTTGGCGTACCAGCGTCTTTTCTTCTTCTGTGAGGGTTGATGGATCTTTTTTAAGCGTTACGGCACCGTTATCCGTAGAAAAAACCGTTGGTGCGATTGCGGCACATGATCCGCAAGAAAGACAATTTTCACTGTGCAGGGTAATTTTCATATGGTGACTCCTTCCATGATGGATGTTTATCATAACGCAGAGTGTCACGGGGAAACAAGTTGCAGTCTGGGAGTTGTCGCGGTAAATAGGCGAATATGGTATACTTACGACTGACCTTGGTGTGAATTTGTCTTGTTTTCGAATTGCAGATTGGGAAACTTCATGTATCCACAGTTCGTGCGTTCGAGAGCGCATTTCGCTCCCGAGGAATTTTGAAAGGGGGAGATCTATGAATCTCTTTGTTGGAAACCTTCCCTACGCGATGGATAGCGCGAAACTGGGAGAACTTTTTGCCCAAGCCGGAGCAGTTATTTCGGCAAAGGTCATTTCCGATAAATACACCGGCCGTTCACGCGGATTCGGATTTGTAGAATTCGGTACTGACGAAGAAGGCAAAAAAGCCATTGAAATGTTCAATGGTCAGGCAGTCGAAGGACGGCCACTTGTCGTCAATGAAGCACGACCGCCAAAAGCGTCATAACCATACAATACAATGTATACAGAAAAAGCCGTCTGAAAAAAGACGGCTTTTTTATTGGGATTTTGGCGTAGGAGAAGGTGTTTGTGTAGGGATTGGAGCACATTTTCCTCCTACGGGGAGGGTGCCGGGGGCAAAAAACTCATTTTTATTAAAGTAGCACGGGATGGAAACGATAGACTCTGGTCTCAGGGCGACTTCATCTTTTTTATTCTCCAGAAGGGTTACCATGATGTCGTGCCAGATCGGTGCCGCCCCGGTTATGCCGGATGCAAGATAGGGATTCATGGGTGAATTGTCGTTATTGCCGACCCATACCGTTGTGACAAACGACGGCGTATACCCGATGGTCCAGTTGTCACGTTTGTCGTTGCTCGTTCCGGTTTTAACGGACACGGTTTTACCCGGGATCACCAGTTCGGAATTCGGGCCGAATGCAGGGGTTCGCGCCTGGTTGTCTGCAAGGATATTTCCCATGATCCATGCGGTTTCCGGTTTGAGTGCCTGATTCGTCCGCAGTGACGGACCGGTACGAAAGACTTTTCCCGTGTAATCGGAGACTTCCACGATGGGATCAAGGACAACGTGTTTTCCGTTATTGGCAAGCGTGCCGAATACTTCGGCCATTTCCAGCATGGTTACTTCACCGCCGCCCAGAGTGAGTGATAGTCCGTAGTGGGACGGATCAATCCAGGATGTAACGCCCATTTTTTTCGCAGTCGCCATCATGGAGGGGACTCCGAGTTTAGCCATAAGTTTTACTGCAGGAATATTATAGGAATTGGCCAGAGCATACCGGAGCGGTGTCGGACCGTGGAATTTTCCGTCGTAGTTGACCGGAACATACGGCGGACTTCCGGCCTGAGTATAGACAACGGGGGAATCATCCAGAATTGTTGCGGCGCTCATGCCGTTTTCCAAAGCAAGGGAATAGGTAACGACTTTGATGGAAGAACCGGGCTGGCGAAGCGCCGTCGTAACATTCACATTCCCGTCGCGCTGCGCATTAAAGTAATCCCGCGAACCGACCATTGCCAATATCTGTCCGTTTCTGGGATCGGTGACAAGGGCGGCTCCGTTTCCCACCTGGAGGGCGGAAAGTTCATCGATATTTTGCGAAACGATTTCCTGTACTTTTTCCTGCAGGGACAGATCCAAGGATGTGACAACGCGCAGTCCGCCTTTATCCACGAGTCGCGGTCCGAATTCCCGCTCCAATAAATCGCGGATATACATGACGAAATGGGGGGCACGGATGGATACGCGCGGTTGTGTGAAGGTAATGTTTTCCTTGAGTGCTTTTTCCGCCTGTTCTTTCGTAATATAGCGATCCTCTACCATCCTGCGCAAAACTTCCGCCTGTCTCGTAAACGCCCGTTCCGGGTGGGAACCAAACGGTGAATAATCGGTTGGTGCAGCCGGGAGTCCGGCAAGAAGCGCTGCTTCCGCAAGTGTCACATCCTTGATGGATTTTCCCAGGTATGTTTGGGCAGCAGCCTCAATACCCCATGCAGTACCGCCGTATGGGACCTGGTTTAAATACATTTCCAGAATCTGGTCTTTTGAATACAACCGTTCGGCCCAAAATGCCAAAATCACTTCCTTCATTTTCCGTGAGATCGTCACTTCGGGGGAAAGAAGCGCCGTTTTGATAAGCTGTTGGGTAATCGTCGATCCGCCCTGAAACGATGTGTGGTTGATGTTTTCCCACAGTGCCCGCGTAATGCCGCGGAGGGAAAATCCCATGTGCCGGTAAAATTCCCTGTCTTCGATGGCGATCGTTGCTTTCTTTACGACGTCGGGAATCTGGGAAAGCGGGATGGGTGTACGGTTTTGGTCGGCATAGATTTCGTACAACAAAATACCATTTCTGTCATATATTTTTGTCGATACTTCAAGATCCCGCCTGGTCAACAATGTCGGATTCGGAAGTGACCGCAGGGACGTATACACAACATAGGGAATAATGACGGCAACAATGGTGAAGAATGCCCCCGAGAGAAACGAACGAAAATGGAAACCGGATTTGGCAATCTGTTTTTGCCGCTCCTTTTGATAGGGTTGTTGTTTGGAAAGTCGTTTTGTTTCTTCCTGCATGATAACGGGGGATGGTGTCTGGCATTTTAGTTTATTTATTCGTGTCATCCAGATTGCCAGTGGCTGGATGGATAAGGGAATCCGGAATGGTGGTTTGTTTTGTTTTTTGTTGGGTACGGATGGCGGTTTGGGAGCTGATGAATGGAATTTATTTTGTATCCATCGAACGGCTTTCCGAAGATAGGGAATGGGGAAGCAGACAGCGGCAACCACGATGTGCCCGATAATCGAAAAGACGGAGATTGGTATTTTCAATATCCAAAGAACGCCGTCACCGATAAGCGTGAGACAGTACAGAAAAAAGAGCGCCAAAAAGGAAAAAAAGCGCACTAAAGAACCGGCCGGTGATTTTCCGGATGCAGCTGCCATACTAAGAAGGGGTTATATCATAGGCATTTGGCCCGCCACAAGAGGCAAAACAACTCTTTTTACCGTACGGAGACAACAGTCGGTTTGTTCGTCGGGTGCACACAGTCAAGGCAATAGGTGCTCATCGGGTCCGAAAGGACGGTTTGTTCCTTATCCTCAACGTTATCTACCTGGTTGGGTTGGGCAAGATCACCGGTTGCCTTATCTATCCGGACCACCCGCCTGAGTGTTTCTTTTTGTGTCGGAACCGTTCCTTTTATAAAATACTCAAATCGGGTGGGACAGCCGGGATCCCCTTCGGCGTTTGGTGGAAGAAGTCCGGACAGGGAGCATATTTGTGTTCCGACAATTCCTTCCGGTTGTTTTGGCCACATATCGGGTTTTCCTTCCAGAATATGGCGCATGAGTTTGTTCCATAT
>CAZVTJ010000058.1:0-5405 GCA_964630015.1 uncultured Gammaproteobacteria bacterium
ATTTCATTTTCATGCGTTTCTTCACCTCCTTTGCCTCACAAGTAGCTATACTATCAACGTTTGGCCTCAAAATGTCAAGCATCGGCTCATTGAATGGGTTTGATAGTGTTGACGAAGGGCTATGGAAACGATATACCTGTGATGCATAGCACAAGTATTATTTTGTGTGCAATGATACGCTTATTGAGGATTTCCCAAATGGGCAGACGTACGATGTGTCTGTTCTTTTTGTAGTTATTCACATAAGGAGGGAATATGAAAAAAACATATGATGATCCGGTATTTTCCTATATAGAAGAAGAAAAAAAGCGCCAGGTTAATGGCATTGAGCTTATTCCCTCGGAAAATTATACGTCGGAAGCAGTCCTTACCGCACTCGGTTCAATCCTTACCAATAAATATTCGGAAGGGTATATCGGTCACCGGTATTATGGCGGAAATGAAATTATTGATAAGGTTGAAAGTGAAGCGATAGAGCGTGCAAAAAAAATATTCGGTGTTGTTTCCGTCAACGTGCAGCCGTATTCCGGAAGTCCTGCAAACTTTGCCGTCTATAACGCACTTCTTGCTCCCGGAGACTCCATCTCCGGTATGAATTTGGTGGACGGCGGCCATCTGACGCATGGGTGGAAGGTGTCGGCAACGGCAAAATATTTTGAGAGCCATCCGTACCATGTAAAACGCGACGGGCATGTGGATTTTGATGAACTTCGAAAAATCGCACAAGAATTCAAACCGAAAATGATCTGGTGCGGTGCAACGGCATACCCCAGGACGATTGAGTTTGCAACGTTTGCCGAAATTGCCGATTCCATCGGTGCGTACCTGATTGCGGATATCTCCCATATCTCAGGTCTTATTGCCGGCGGAGCGCATCCGTCACCGCTCCAATATGCCCATGTGATTACCACAACAACGCATAAAACGCTGCGTGGTCCACGGGGAGCCATGATTATGGTGACACCCAAGGGGCTTGCGAAGGATCCCGACCTTCCGTCAAAAATCGATAAGTCCATCTTTCCGGGACTTCAGGGCGGGCCGCATAACCATACGACGGCAGCAATTGCCGTTGCCCTTGGGGAAGCGCTCAAACCGGAATTTAAAACATATGCCGCTCAAATCGTAAAAAATACCAAAGCGATGGCGGATGAATTCGGGAAACTTGGCGTGGATATGATATCGGGCGGATCGGATAACCACCTTATCCTTATTGATCTTTCCAAATATGGTGGGCTTGGGGCACTTCTGGAATATGCCATGGATATTGCCCATATGACGGCAAATAAAAATACCATTCCGCAGGAACCAGTATCACCCTTTTATCCCTCTGGGCTTCGTCTCGGAACACCGGCAATTACGACTCGTGGGATGGGAGAGGGGGAAATGCGCCAGATTGCCCGTTGGATTGCAAAAATTATAGATCACATCAAGGGGAACAAACTTCCGGAAGAAAAGGAAGCGAGGGCAAAATTCGTTGCCGATTTTAAGGAAAAAGCAAAAACCGATCCGTTCCTTATAAAACTTGGAGAGGAAGTATCGGCTCTTGCATCAACATTTCCCGTTCCCGGAATCACCAATTCATAAAGGAGACAAACCCATGAAATCAGATATCGATATTGCACAATCATCCAAAACGCTCCCGATAACCGACATTGGTAAAGCAATTGGATTTTCTTCCGTTGAATTGGAACCATATGGGTACGATAAGGCAAAAATTACCTATGCGGGGATTTCGCGGTCCATGGCGGGTAAAAAAAATGGAAAACTGATTCTTGTGACTGCCATTAATCCTACCCCGGCAGGGGAAGGGAAAACGACCACGACCATCGGACTTGGGCAGGCATTATCAACGCTCGGGAAAAAGGCCATGATATGCCTTCGGGAACCGTCGCTTGGGCCGGTATTTGGCGTGAAGGGCGGTGCTGCCGGTGGTGGGTATAGCCAGATTTTGCCAATGGAGGAGATTAACCTGCATTTTACCGGTGATATCCATGCGGTCGGTACGGCCAATAATCTCGTTGCCGCAATAATTGATAACCATCTCCAACAGGGGAATGTGCTTGGGATAGATCCGCGCCGAATTACCTGGAGACGTGCGATGGACATGAATGACAGGAGCCTTCGGAACATGGTGATCGGGCTTGGTGGAAAACCGAACGGTACACCACGGGAAGATCATTTCAACATTACGGTTGCATCGGAAATCATGGCAGTATTGTGTCTTTCCAAAGACATCCCGGATTTAAAAGCCAGAATTGCCAAAATTATCGTAGCATCAACGTATGATGGGAAACCGGTGACGATTGCGGACCTTAAGGTAACGGGCGCTGTAGCGGCACTCTTAAAAGATGCGCTCAAACCAAATCTTGTGCAGACTATTGAACATACGCCGGCGTTTGTTCATGGGGGTCCATTTGCCAATATTGCACACGGTGCAAATTCGCTTATGGCAACGACCCTGGCTCTTAAAATTTCCGACTACGTCGTGACGGAAGCCGGATTTGGTGCGGATCTTGGCGCGGAAAAGTTTTTTGACCTTACCTGCCGGTTCGGGGGATTAACACCGTCTGCAGTCGTGATTGTCGCAACCGTCCGGGCGCTTAAACATCATGGGAATGGGGATTTGTCCCTTGGATTATCCAATTTAGGCAGGCATATCGATAACATGAAAAAATTCGGGATGACACCGGTGGTTGCCGTAAATGAATTTTCAACCGACACCAAGGAAGAACATAACATGATTGTTGCGTATTGTAAAAAGCACACAACTGAAGTGTCATTGTGTACTGTCTGGGCAGACGGTGGGAAAGGCGGAGAGGATCTTGCGCAAAAAGTGATTACCTCCATGGAGAAAAACACATCGTATCATCCATTGTATGAGGTCGAATCGACAACCCTTGTCAAAAAAGTGGAAACGGTTGCCAAGGAAATATACGGAGCAAGGGATGTTGTTTTTTCCGATGCAGCCAAAGCTGCACTGACGCAGTATGAAGCGTGGGGTGTTGCTCATCTTCCTGTGTGTATGGCAAAAACCCAATATTCATTTTCGGATAACCCAAAACTTTTGGGTGCTCCCACTGATTTTACCCTTCATGTGGAGGAGTTGCGGTTGTCGGCAGGGGCTGGATTTATCGTTGTCATTACTGGCGATATTATGACGATGCCTGGACTTCCCAAAGTACCGGCAGCAGTGAATATCGATATTTCCGAACAAGGAGTAATTTCGGGATTATTTTAAACGGAAAGGAACAATTTACTATGGATGAGGTACCGCTCCTTTTGGATGGGAAAATGGTCAGTGCAAAAATCCGTGAAGCACTTAAAATTCAGGTTACTTCCATGAAGGAAAAACCGTGTTTGGCAGTCGTATTGGTAGGGGAAGACCCTGCATCAAAAGTGTATGTTGCCAACAAGGAAAAGGCGTGTACGGAAATCGGCTACGCGTCCAAAAAAATCGTACTGCCGGAGCAAACCGGTGAGGCGGAGCTAATGGACGTGGTCGGGAAGCTAAACGAAGATCCGGAGGTACACGGCCTGTTGGTTCAGTTTCCGCTACCTAAGCACCTCAGGCACCTGGAGGAAAAAATTATCCAGACGATCAATCCGATAAAAGATGTTGACGGATTCCATCCGAGAAATGTTGGTGTCATGACAACCTGCAGTGGATCGGTGTGCGACGCTGCGCTTCTTCCCTGTACGCCGCTTGGCATTATCAGGATTATGACACATTATGCTATTCCCATTGCGGGTAAACATGCGGTCGTATTGGGGCGCAGCAATTTGGTTGGCAAACCCGTTGCACTTCTTTTACTTGCACGCGACGCAACGGTAACGGTATGTCACTCAAAGACAACGAATCTGATAGAGATTGTCAAACAGGCAGATATTTTGGTGTCTGCAGTGGGAAAAGCGGATTTTGTGACGGCAGATATGGTGAAAAGCGGGGCAGTTGTCGTTGATGCGGGGATAAACAGGACAGAAAAGGGACTTGTGGGCGATGTGGATTTTGCCGGAGTCAGTCCGAAAACATCCGCTATTACTCCGGTTCCGGGCGGGATCGGGCCCATGACGATTGCAATGCTCATGGAAAATCTGATGAAGGCATATAAGATGCAGAAAACAGTAGTTGGTAGATAGCCCCACTTCGCGTAAAGCTACGGGGGGCGCAGTAGATAGTAGCTAGTAGTTTGTAGATAGTAGCTAGTTGGTAGCAACTTGTAGAATGGGGAATTTTGTCATCCTCGCGAACGCGGGGATCCATCTTTTTTCGTCATTCCCGCCTTGCCCGCCGAAGTTCCATGCGAAGGATGGGAGGGAATCCATGTTTCTGTCTTTATTCTTACAATTTTACATTCTTTCAATCTTACGAATGATACAATAATCAAATATATGGCCTACACTTTTCATCAGACAATACAAACGTTGGAGTCCTATATCGTACCACCAAAAAAAGGTGATACGTTCCGGTTGGACCGGATACGGCAGTTACTTGATGTTCTGGGTAATCCCCAAAATGCTTATAAAGTGATTCATATTGGTGGAACTTCGGGGAAAGGATCCACGTCACATTTTATTGCAAAAATTTTGGAAGAATCGGGATATAAGGTAGGACTGAGCATTTCTCCTCACCTTATTTCCGTCAGGGAACGATTAACAGTGAATAGTATATCAGCAAGTGAATCGGAATTTTCCGATGTATTTTGGTCGATGAAACCGGCTATTGATACCGTTGCCAAATCCAATCCACTTGGAGCACCAAGTTATTTTGAAATTGTGGTTGCTCTTGCGTTAATGTATTTTCAACGGAAAGCTGTTAATGTTGCAGTTGTTGAAGTGGGAATGGGCGGAAGATTTGATGCTACAAATGTGATTGATTCGACTGTTTCCGTCGTGACAAATGTCGGTCTTGACCATACGGAATTTTTGGGCGATACGGTGGAAAAGATCATTCTGGAAAAACGGGAAATCATTAAACCCAACACCCGCGCGGTGTCGGGAGTAACACAGAAATCCGTACGAACATTGATAGAGGAAAAATGCGCTGCCATGAACACACCGCTCACTCTCATCAACCGTGATTTTTTCGTTGAAAATGTCCATGGAGCCGATGCGATATCAAACCCGGAGAATGATCCTGCGCATATCGTGTTTGATTACGTTTCCGATCCTTTACGCATTCAGGGTCTTGAGCTTGGTGTGTCTGGCACATACCAAGCAGTCAATGCAGCTGTTGCGATAACGGCATGTCTTTGTTTTCCGGGATTTTCCGGATCGGAAGGTTCAATCCGAAAAGCACTCTTTACAGCCAGTATACCCGGACGGATGGAATTGATGCCGTATGGTAATAAGTCAGTCTTGCTTGATGGCGCGCATAATCCTATGAAAATTGCGGCATTGGTGGAAAC
>CAZVTJ010000059.1:0-5148 GCA_964630015.1 uncultured Gammaproteobacteria bacterium
GGCACTGGAAGAATCCCTGAAGCGGGGCAATGCAACGCCGTTTCTTGACCTCTATACCCAGGCAGTGCGGGACAATCTTACCGCAATCGTTACCAGGATGAAGGAAAAAACGCTTGCCAACCCCCTGCCGCCCTCAACCGGCGTGCTCACGCCGCGGGAACGAGATATCCTTCTCTACCTTTCCAACCCCGACGCATCAATAACCAATACGATCGTCCGAAAAAAATATGGCGTATCCCAAATTACGGCATCGCGGGATCTTTCCAGATTGTTGTCCCTGGGGTTTGTTGTTGCTCGGGGAAAAGGCCGTTCAGTGCGCTACAGCAGGATGTGATAACCGTTCATATACCTTGATATAGTTGTCGATCATTATGGAACTGTCAAATAACCGCTGCACCCGGTCACGACATGCCTGACGCATCTGTCCGTATGACTGTGCATCCATCGTCCAGATACGCATCATCGCTTCCCGTAACCCGTCAACACCAGTTGCGGCAATCTGCCATGTTCCACGATTCCCGGTTGGAGAGGGATTTACTAAAAATCCGGTTACCCCATCTTCAACAATTTCCGGAACGCTCCCGCGTGCATACGCTATGATCGGTGTGCCCATTGCCATGGCTTCCACCATCACAAGTCCGAACGGTTCATCCCATTGTATCGGTACCAGTAACGCTTTTGCATTCCGGTAAAATCCATACCAATCGGGTGAACCGTGTTCAAGCGGACCAGCAAACTGGATGGTATCACTGCAATTGGGGGTAATGGTGGACTCAATATATTGTTTTGTCCCGACTCCGGTAATCACCAACGGCACTGATCCGGTTTTTGCAGCTGCAATAGCATCTTCCACACCTTTTACCCGAACTAATCGGCCGATAAATCCAATATAGGCATGTGCGCTGTCGTGCGGGTACAATGGGAACTCGTGGACGGGAATCCCATCGTATACCGTTTCAAAATGATTGATCTCGGGCATGGTTGACCGTTGGTATCGGGATATCGTGACAATCGGAATATCGCGATACTGTTGCCAAATCATCGATTCTTCCTGCAGAAACACATTATGGTTTGTCGCAACAACCGGTGCTTTACTGAAACGCACAAAAGGAAAGCCCGCATAGACCGGCTCTGTCTGCAGATGAATCACATCATACTGCCCGCTGTCGGCAATCATCGCGCTGATATACTGTTGTTTGGAAAGAAGGTTAACATGTTTCACCCATTCCTGCGGGTGCAAAGCATAATCCAGTTCTACCGGAGGGATCCCCAAATCAATGATGTTTGCCTTACTGACGGATCCCTGTGGCGCATACAGCGTGACTTCATGACCCCGCTCCACCAATCCGTCTGCCAACAAACCCGTCAAATATGCACTTGCTGCGATAATACCCGGTTGAGGTGGAATTGTCGTCCGTGATGTAGTAAATAATGCAATACGCATAGATCCCTCTCCCATACTGTACCACACACGTGTTTAGAGCGGAGGATTTTTTCCATTTGGAACAACCGGTTTTTTGAACAGTTGCCGCCAGAAGTTTTCGATGATGATATCGTTGTAAAACGATGACATTTGGGAAGCAACCGCCTCCCATCCAAAAAACCGTTTCACACGCTCCATCCCATTTTCCCGGAAGTGTTTGCGGATCGTTGAATTTTCAAGAAGTACATACATTTTCGCCGCAAACAGCTTGTGGTCGCGCGGCGGCACCAGATACCCGCATTTTCCGTCCTTGATCGTATATTTGAGCCCTCCGGTGTTGGATGCCACCACCGGCGTTCCGCACGCCATGGATTCCAGCGGCACAAGCCCAAACGGTTCATAGTACGAAGGAACGACGGTAATATCGGCTGCGGAGTAATAATACGGCAGATTTTCACGGTTCATACCACCGATAAAGCGGACCATATCTTTAATCCCAAGTTCATCGACAATCTTCTTCAGGCGTTCCCGCTCGATTTTGTCGGGATTTTCCGCCCCGCGGTACCACCGGTGTCGCGGCTCACCGCCGGCAATATAACAGCGAAGGAATTTCCGTTTTTCCGGCATCATTTTTCCCAGTTCCGCCATGGCATACAACAGCGTATCTATCCCCTTCCGGCGCTCCATCCTACCGACATACAATATGATAATACGGTTGGGATTAATGTTTAAAATCCGCCGTGCTAAATGCTGCGGAAGCGACGAAAACCGTTTCAGATTCACACCACCCGGAATAACGGTAATTTTCTTCGGATTGATTTTATAAAATTCCGTAATCTCATCCTTCATGACGGTCGACGTGGCAATTAACCGGTCTTCCCCATTCATCACTTCCAATTCCTTGTCTATCCGGTCTTTTGGCGAAGGATCATGGGAATTGAGGGCCTTATGTTTCACAACGCCAAGCGTGTGGAATGTTGATACGACGGGAATTTTAAGCTTTTTCCCGAGCTGGACCGCCGCCCAGGAAGAAAGGTAGTAATTCCCGTGGAGCAGCAGATAATCAAGCTTGTTTTTGTTTACATACTCACAAAAACTATCGATATATGCCTGCATATAGGGAAACAGGTTTTCCTTGGGAATAAACTCAACCGGTCCGGCTTCCAACCGGATTACCCGGACATTTTCGCCCATCTTGGCAATACGGGCTGTTTTGGGGTATGACCAGCGGGTATAGACATCAATCGTCCAACCCATGCGCCCGAGCGCCTTGGCAAGCTCGTACACATAGACATTTTCCCCGCCAGCCTCATGACCACCAAGGGGAACAAGAGGGTCCGCGTTGTCGGTCAACATGGCGATGCGTTTGACCATAGTGGTGGTATGATACCACGTTTTGTCAACCGGCGGGAGTGCCGAAAAACATTTCATTGCACTCCGGAATCGGCTATTCCGGGGTAAACTACCCGAAATAATATCCCTATGGGGTTTCACAGAATAACGTGATATCACCAATGGGCTTACAGAACGGTTCCTTTATATATACATGATGAAGATGTTTATCTGATTCCCAATTCCTGATAGACCGATAAGTAATCATCCACCATCCGGTCTATGGAAAAATACTTCTCCGCCCGATCCCGGCAGGAACGGCGCATTTCCCGATAGCGATCATGCGGCATGGAGTAAATCCTTTGGACAGCCTCCAGCAGCCCTTCTATCCCACAGGATGTAATCGTATAGTTTCCCCGCTTGTCTTCTTCACAGGAATTTACCAAAAATCCCGTAACTCCGTCTTCGACGATTTCCGGTACGGATCCTTTTGCGTAGGCAACAATCGGCGTTCCCGAAGCAAGGCTTTCCGCCAACACCAATCCGAACGGTTCTTCCCACTGGATGGGAAACAAGAACAATTTTGCTTGTTGGTATTTCTGCGCCAATTCTTCACGGGAGACATCAAAGTCCATAACCAATTGCGCTTTTTGCCTCACCGCATTACGTCGGGAAAGAATTTCTTTTTTGAGCCATTCCAGGTGTTCAGATTTTAAAATCGGATACATGGCAGTCGCAATGCCCGTCTTTTCCGCAACGCTCATCACGACATCAAGTCCCTTATCCGGTATCCCCCGGCCTGCCCACATGATTGTCTCGCCTCCATCGGGATGAAACGGATAATTTTCCATTTCTATGCCATGATGGATGGTTCGGATAATGGGAAGATTGTGCATTCTGTCGCGCTGATTGTCACTGATTGCGACAAAATGGATGTTCTTTGCGTTTGCATACAAATCAAAATAGGCCGTATTGTAGGCATTCACTGTTCCGCCGTGCATCGTAATCAGAATGGGTTTTTTCGTAAACGCCGCAAACGGCAACACGAATTCACCGTTGGACAAGTGCACATGATACAAATCAAAATGATCATCCATGGAGAATGCTTTGGAAATAAGGGCAAGTTCAAATAATTTGTGGTAATCCATCCCGACCTCGGGATCATCCGCTGAAGATTTTTCCCGGACGGATTCTATCGGATCCGGCAAATCACTGTCTCCGGATGCAAAACTCGTCACGGAAAATGGCAAATGATCCCGGTCGATCCGACGTTTTAATGCGTAGGCAAAAGAATGGACAAATATTTCCGTCCCTTTCCCTGCGGAGGCACTAACCTGAATCATGTTGGTTGCCACAAGTGCAATATTCATGTTATTCCAGTATGCACTATATAAATGACACAGCGCAAGTAAAGATTGTCAGAATTATACAAAAATGTATTTCGGAACATAGACTAGTTTCCTATTATTTCATTCCTACATATTTATGATGTATCGCACAACTATTAAAAAGTACCGATAGTATTTACATATGGCAGGACAACAAGAAATAAAACCAATACTCGAACGACAATTTGAATCCGGTATGATCATGCGGATATATGATTCCAAAACGGCATTAGGGTGGGAACATCTGGAAAAGACCGTAGCACCCGATCTTCTTGGGTTTCCAAAGCCTGTTGCCCCGAATACAAAAGAAACCGGGACGTTTCAAAAATAATAAAAACTTCTCAAATTCTCCTTTGAAGTTAAGCTACTTCAAGATAAAACTGTAGTTTATCTATATGATATATATTGATATTTAAAATACTACTTCGATAATAAATTTGAATAACGAAGATTTAATACTAATAATATATCAATAAATATAATAGTGATATAAATAATATCAAAGTGTATAAATTGGTTGAAATAAAACTGTTCCCATAAACCGAACCAGATTCCATTGGCGTCCAATCCTGGTTGGCTCCAAGAATAACCGCCACAGCCATTCCAAATACAAAAACCGCATGATTGCCGGGGCCCGTGGGGTAATACCTGCAATCATGTCAAATGCTCCGCCAACAGTCATACATACCAGTTGTTTTGATAACGCTGTGCTTCCCTGTCTTTGTGCTCGTTGTTTCCATTCCCTTGTAAGAAGTTCCAAAAAATACTCCTGTTTTGGTGCGCCAAGTGCAACAAACATCATACCAACCGGGCGCTCTTGCATGGCAGTACACACTGATGATACCGCCCGGGAAACACGTGCCTGAGCTGATTGCAGTAAACCCAGGGAGGCCGTATATGCCTGCTGGACGTCAGACAAAGACATCTGCGGAAGTTCCATCGACCATCCGGTTAGCCCCGGGTGAGTTTTCTTTAAGCACTCAAACGCTTTGAGTGCCACACCCT
>CAZVTJ010000060.1:0-5058 GCA_964630015.1 uncultured Gammaproteobacteria bacterium
TAACGGTAGTGGAAAATGAGATCGGTTTTGTGCGGATTCGAAGTTCCTACACCAGCCAGTCAGAGGAATTGGGAACCATTCCCGTGGGAACCAGTGTTCCATACACTGATGAACAATACGAATGGTATAACATTACCTATAACGGTATTTCGGGGTGGGTAAGTGGCACCTATGTTGTCAAACAATAATCCCTTGATTGTCGGCGTTGTTCGTTCCATACTGAAAATACTATGACGATTGGTTCAAAGAAAACATATATTATTGGTGGAGTAATCGGTGCTCTGGTGTGCGCCGGTTGTGTGTATTTCGGTGTGTCGTATGTCCGGATGTCCAGGGAACTTTCGGATCTGAAAAAATCAAAAACATATGCATCCGATCCAAAAGCGGAAATCGGGGATCTTCTGAAGGAAATTTCCCGTTCCATGGAGTTGCCTTCTATCGTAGAACCATCGTTGGCAACGGTGAGTGATGCGTCAAAACTGAAAAATCAGATGTTGTTTACCAACGCGCAAAACGGGGATAAGCTGCTTATATTTGCCGATGTGAAAAAAGCAATTTTATACCGTCCGTCAACGAAAAAAATAATCGATGTTGCCCTGTTGTCCGCGCCTGCTACCCAATCGGCAACAGTCGTTTCGCCAACCGGCAAGCCGGTCCCATCAGGAATTCCGGCCGCGGCAAAATTCTATTTGCTCAACGGGACAAAAACCGTAGGACTCACGAAATCGTTCGAACAGAAAACACTATCAAAACTTTCCGGTGCAACGGTTTTGGATCGGGATAACGCAAAAAATCAAGGTACGTTGGAAACTGTTGTAATTGCTGTTTCAAAAACCGCGCTTGAATCGGTCGATCAGATTGTTTCTGTACTATCGGCAAAAAAAGGAACGTTACCGGGTGATGAACCGACTCCTCCTGCCGGCACAGATTTCGTCGTCATCGTCGGGGAAGACTTTAAATAACAATACAAACGAGTAGCTAGTAGTTTGTAGATTGTAGTTTGTAATTTAGAGTTCGGAATTCATCCTTCGTAAGATTGTAGTATCTGCAAAAACGAATAACTATGCAGTCTGTCATTCCCGTCCCGCCATGGCGGGAGGAATCCACTTTATCACGTTTTGAAAACTTACCGGCTTTCAATCTTTTTTAATCGCTTTTTATTCATTACGAAATACGAGCTATTAACCTGAAGGCACAATCTACTCTCTACTAACTACCGACTACCATCTACAATCTACTAATATATACGATGCGATGTCTTGACGCTAAAATATCCCTTGCCATTCTTCGTTCTTCTTTGCATAATGAAGATATGGGGAATATCGTATGAAAAAATCGCCTGCCAAAGCACGAAAAACCTCTCTTCGATCAAAATCAGTAAAAAAAACAGTCCGTAAAACCGCTCCAAAACGCCGTGCAGTATTTTCCTCTCAACCGGAAGCCGGTGTAACACTCACGCCCCCCCGTCCCCTTCCGCCGGAAC
Source organism: uncultured Gammaproteobacteria bacterium (assembly GCA_964630015.1). Classification (GTDB taxonomy): domain Bacteria; phylum Patescibacteriota; class Microgenomatia; order UBA10105; family UBA927; genus CAZERT01. Next base: position 1,484 of record CAZVTJ010000060.1, read on the forward strand.
CGATCGTCGTTTCCACGCCGGAAATCAAAACACCAAAAAAACAAACACGGCACATTGCCCTTGCTGCATTGTGCGTACTGCTCATCATTGCCGCGTGGCTTATACGAAACACATTTTTTAGTGGTTCGGATTCCCCACAGGCACAGGGACAGCGGGAAATTAAGGAAACAATGCTTGCGGTTGCAAAACTAATGGAACTTCCCCCGGGTATTCCGTCCGTTGCGACAGTCAAAGACATCACAAAACTGCAAAGCCAACCGTTTTTCGCAAAAGCGCAAAATGGCGATAAGGTACTGATTTTTGCCGACGCAAAACGGGCAATCCTGTATCGCCCAAGTGCCAATCGTATTATTGACGTATCCCCATTATTTTCCGCACCGGTCAATCCGACCTCAACCCCAACGCTTACCCCGGCAACTTTCGTCATCCGCAACGGAACAGCAACGAACGGATTAACCAAGTCGATGGAAAAGATCGTGAAGGAAAAATTGCCCGTTTCAAGCATCCAGGGACGGGAAAATGCTGCACGGTTTGATTACAAAACATCCCTCATCGTGCCGGTTACCAAACGCCAGGACGCCATCCGCGTTGCAGAAACGTTGTCATTACCCTTGGGGGAACTTCCGGCAGGAGAATCATCACCAACAGCTGATTTTCTCATCATTCTGGGGCAGGATGCGGTGAAATAAAACTTCGTAGTTAGTAGCCAGTAGTTAGTAGTGTGGTAAAACTCAGGATAATATGACTAAACGAAAAAATAGTGGATTCCTCACGCCGTGGCGGGATGGGAATGACAAACTACATAGTTATTCAATCTTACAGGCACTGTAATCTTATGAAGAAACAAACTCCAAACCCCGAACTACCAACTACTAGCTACCATCTACTCGTTAGTATGGTTATTTGAAGTCTTCCCCGACAATCATCAGGAGATCTGCATCTGGTTTGGTTTCCCCTGCAGGAAGGGGCACTACAGTGGCTGAAATGCGCTCTGCAAGAGTACCGGCAAACTCCGGATATTTCCCACTAACATCAATCACCAGCGTTTTTGGATAATTTTCCTTTGCTGCATTATCTTTTTTCACAATCGAAAGGAAATCATACTGCGAGGTCAGTTTTGTTTCCGCGGCATTGGCAAGTCGGGGTGTTTGAGTGCCGTTATATATTGCGGTTGTCACCTTTGTTCCGGCAACGATTCCCGGAATGGTTGCCGATTCGGTCGACAGGGAAATTGCCACCATATCCATGACTTTATTGATGGTCGGACGGTACAAGATCGCTTTTTTTGCCTGGGGGAAGACAAGGACTTTATCGCCGTTTTCCGCTTTGGAAAAAAACGGCTGGTTTTTAATCTGGTTCTGCAGTTTATCCTTATCGGAAATGGTTGCAATCGTCGGATCTTCATTGGAGGGAATATCCACGAGTTTGCCGACTTTATCTACAATACCCCGTTTTTCTTCCTGCAGGGCAAGTTCCGGATTTTTGAGAAGTTTTTGACTGTGTTCCCAGCGGGTATAGAAATAATAGGAAGGGATAAGGGCAATGGCAATAATAATACCGACAATCACGGCTGTGGAATACTTCATACCTTCATCCATCATAGAAGGAATGGGAGGAAGAGGTCAAGGAAAACATTCTCGCGTCATATACCTGTTATCCATGAAGAAATAGATGCCGGGTATTTGTCCGGAATCGATGAATACAGTAATCCAGGATCGCGGTCAATGATTGTTTCGAGTTGTTGGGTGCATCTGCGTGCATCATGGGGATATGCCGTTGCCGCACGATAGCGGAAGTTGGTTTGCGCGGAACGGTTTTTTTCAGAAAATGTAACAGCGTTGCGAATGTTTGAGCTATTGAAGAAGCTGTTTCAGCAGGTTGTGAATACATATCTTTGTATGTTGTTTTGAAAAAACCCATGCTCATGCCAATACGTTGCTGAAGTGATGTGTATGTAGTCGGTATCGGTATGGTTTTTTTGTATATGGAAGTGAATACTACGTGTAACAGTGTATTTTTGGAGGGTATGTGGTGCACAAGGGAATTTGTAGCTATGCGTGTTGTCTTACGGGTTAGGTTTGATTCCGTGGATACTATCAGGAGATCATTCTGTGATTGCACATGAGGAACATCCGGTTGTATTGGTGTGTGTTCCGGTTCACCTGGTTGTTTATGCGTCAGTCTGTATACGGATTGTTGTGTGGTGAGAATATCGTTTTGTGGGTGCAAAACGCCCTGTGATGTATCCGTGACGGGAATGGATACCTCGGATTTGATGGACGGTACATGCGCCGATTTTTCCGGTTTGTCGGATATTTCCTGTAACGGATGTATATGGCGTACTGATGGAGAATAGTGGCGCGTTATTGGCCAAATTGCATCTGGAACAGTGTCTTTTTTAAACAAGAGAGTGTGTGTGGGAACATAAATCGTGTGGGTGATATCGGGAACGGAAGATTTTATGGATGGGTTATATGCTGGAGGCATAAACGATGATCGTACGATTGGTTGTTCGTCGATACGTTGTTGTCGGGGTAAAATTGGTGTTTCTTCAGTTTTTGTAACGGTCGGGGGAATATCCGTGTTGGTTATCCTGGTTGGTGTTTGAAAATCGGCCCATATCGAATGATCCGTTTCGTCATGCAATTGTTCACGCGGAGTGTTCCATGTAAACGGTATAGCGTAATGGGTGGGGATAGTATCAAAATCATATACCTGGAGGGATGTATGTTTAGCGGGTGTATATGCATGATGTGTGTGAAACGATTGATCGGGAGAAAAATCGGGGATGTTTTTGGTGTTGTTTGGATACAATGCTTGGATTGTCTGCCGTGCACGAATGGAAGAAGTCGGTGTATCGGTATGGAGGGTAATATCTTCAGTTGGGGAAATGGGTGTAAGGTGTGGAAATCGTTTTTGTACTATGTGGAGAAGAGTAGATGTGCCATTATCCGACTGTTGGGTATTGATGACGGATGTTGTCCCGATTTTTGTTTCATGATTATACCGTAATACGAGAAGATCGCGGGTTCCATAATTGGCAACAACAGTTGATGCTCCTTGGGCAAATAGTGTTTCGATAAGGACGGATATGGCATGCTCCCGAGGTGAATAAGAGTCGGGTGTCAATCGTTTCTGGCGTTCATGGAGCTCCAAAAGGCTTTGTCCGTATTGCGTGTAATAGATATGTCCATCCGGAGTGAGCGTGAATTGGGATTCCGGAACATCATATTCTCCCTGTGTGGATTTTTCTCGCTCAAGCGTAGTCTTGTCCATGTGGAATTTTGGGCGAAGATACTGTGCGGTCTGTACACGGATATCGTGATCATTGCTCAGAGGGTATTCTTTTTTGAATGATTGGTATGCATCAAAATATGCGATTCGTTGTATATCTTTTTCCGGTAGACAGTCCATAAAAAACCTCCTCTGTCCGAGGAGGTGTAACGAATCATGTATTGTCAAACTATGATCGTTTCCTGCTCGGGAATATAAAGGGAAGTATCGGACTATTACCGTTGCGGCACAGTGGATGATTTACACACCCTTCCAGATCGGAAGAGCACACGTCTGAACTC
>CAZVTJ010000061.1:0-4883 GCA_964630015.1 uncultured Gammaproteobacteria bacterium
CTCCAGGCAATGATGGCCTCCATGACCATCGAAAAGCAAGCGACAGAGGGTGAAGACGGGAAAAAATCACCGTTCCATTTTCCCATTTCGCTTGAGGAACTCATGACTCACGTGACCGGACCGGATTTCCCGACAGCCGGTATGATCTATGACATCGAGCAGATCAGAAGCGCCTATGCCACGGGCCGGGGAAAAATCGTGATGCGCGGAAAGGCGGAAATCGAAGAAATCGGAAACGGAAAATCCGCAATTTCAATAACGGAGCTTCCGTACCAGGTCAACAAGGCAAATCTTGTGAGCAAAATTGCCGATCTGGTGAAGGATAAAAAGGTAGATGGCATTTCGGACCTGCGCGACGAGTCGGACCGGCACGGAATCCGGGTGGTTGTGGAACTCAAACGCGACGCACACCCAAAACAGGTTCTCAATAACCTCTATAAGTTAACAGATCTTCAGACGACATTCCCGGTTAATATGGTGGCACTCGTTGATAACACTCCGCAAACCTGTACACTCAAACTGATCCTGGAAGAATACCTCAAGCACCGCGAAACGGTAATCCGAAGAAGAAGTGAATTTGAACTTCGCGAGGCAAAAAAACGCGAGCATATTCTGGAAGGGCTCAAAATTGCCGTCGACCACATCGACGAAGTCATCCGGATTATCAAGAAAAGCAAGGATGCCGATGATGCACGCAAAAACCTCATGGGAACATTCAAGCTTTCAGAAATTCAGGCAACGGCAATCCTGGATATGCAGCTTCGCCGACTTGCAGCCCTGGAACGGGAAAAGATCGAGGATGAACTTGCGATGATCCGGGAAACGATTGCCTATCTGGAAGACCTCCTTGCACATCCGGAAAAAATATTTTCCGTCATATCAGAGGAACTTAAAAAACTCAAGGAAAAATACGGTGATGCGAGGAAAACAAAAGTCTATAAAAGCAAAGTTGGCGAGTTCTCCGAAGAACAACTTATTCCCAATGAAGATACGATCATCACCATGAGCCGCTCCGGCTACATCAAACGGGTCGGGAAAAATACGTTCAAAACACAGGAACGCGGCGGCAAAGGCGTCATCGGTATGACAACCAAGGAAGAAGATGCCATCGATACCGTCGTATCGGCCCAAACGCATGATAACCTGCTGTTTTTCACCGATAAGGGAAAAGTGTATCAAGTGCGTGCATGGGATTTGCCCGAAGGATCACGCCAGTCCAAGGGACAGGCAGTCGTGAATGTCATCAATACGGAAACCTCCGAGCGGGTAACGTCCATGCTTGCCTATAGCCTGAAGCGCCAGGAGCAGAAAAACCAGGATATCAATTATATCGTCATGGCAACAAAGAAGGGGATTGTTAAAAAAACAAAACTGTCTGAGTATGAAAATATCCGCAGAAACGGCCTGCTTGCCATCAAGCTGGAAGCGGGAGACGAGTTAATCTGGGCAAAACTTACCAGCGGCCACGATGAAATACTCCTTGTTACCTACGAAGGAAAGTCCATCCGATTTAACGAAGACGAAGTCCGCTCAACGGGTCGCGATACTATGGGAGTCCGTGGAGTCCTCCTGGGAAAAAGCGATCATTTGGTTTCCATGGATATCATTACCGCGGAAAACAAAACGTGTGAATTTTTAACCGTAATGGAGAAGGGGATTGGTAAAAAAACTGCAATCGCCGACTTCCCCAAACAGCGTCGCGGCGGCCAGGGAGTTAAAGTTGCCCAGGTGAAGGATAAAACCGGAAATGTCGTTGTATCCCAAATTATCCCCAAGGATGCAAACGGGATCGTGATTACCGCAACAAGCGGACAGGTAGTAAAACTTCCGATCGTCTCTATCCCCCGGCTGGGGAGGGCAACAAGCGGTGTCATCCTGATGCGGTTTGCCGATAAACAGGATATGGTAGCAGCCGCAACCTGTGTGTCCGAATAAGTAAATATCGCGCTGATTTGCTCCAAATTGCCGTTTTTCCTATAATAGGAACATGGGGCGATCACATGTACAAGCCGTAAAACAACCGGATGAGCTTTCCTGCGGACCGGCAACACTTCAGATGATCCTTCGGATATTTGATATCCATGCTCCTATGTCGCTTTTATATGAACTGTGTAGGACTAATTCAGCCGGAACAAATACCAGAAACATGATACGGGCAATACGGATCCTTGGGTTCTGGGTACAATACCGGAAAAATTCAAGACTTACGGATATGAAAAAAGCCCTTGCCAAACGCCGGGACAATACCTGCGCAGTCTGTGTCCCGTACCTGTATGGCGGTCCCCACAGCAATCCCAAAGAAGACTCCGGACATTGGGCAACCGTTGCTTCGCTTGGCACCCAAAATAAAACGATTACGCTCTTTGACAGCTACGAAGGGAAACGGAAGACATACACTTGGCGCAATTTCAGAAGCCGCTGGTGGGACTATTCCATGAAGAAACGTCCCCAAAGTATAAAAACACCATCCAAACGGAAATTTTCCAAACAGTGGAAACAGGGAATCATGATTACCGTTGCGCTTCGGGAAACAAGCTTGCCTTCCACCGCCGGATCAAAGGTAAGAATATTTCCTCCGCTTCGGATTGCTTCCCAAACCGGACATAAGCCGCATAAATAACCCATAAACAAAAATCCCCAAGCGTCATGGAAACCATGTGGAATGACCGTGCCAAACCATTATCGTCATCATCGTCGATACCCGGATTTGAATTCGTTTCCAGTATCTGCCAGTGACCTTTGACATCCAGCCGGGCGTCGAACCGCGCATACCCCCAAAATCCCAAATGACGATATGCATCCGTACATATTTCGGACAATTCCCCGAGTTTTTTTTCCGAAAGCGCTGCGGCCTTTACCACATAGGAAACGGCTTCCGTTTTACTTCGGTTCCATTTGGCATCATACGTTAAAAACGTTTGCGGCTTCCCGGTATCAAAGCTATATTCGACTACCGGCAGCATGACGGGTGTATGTCCGTCATCAATCATCGTCACCTCAAACTCCTGGCCGTTGATAAACTCCTCGACCAACACCGGCTGATTGTATTCCCATATCCGTTTCCGGATGGTATTTGTAAGCTCCGCTTCGTCGTGAGTAACAGACGTACCATCCAACCCGACGCCGCAATGCTCCAGTGCAAGCTTTACAATAACCGGGAATGAATACTTCCACCCCGCGGTATCAATATTCCTATCCGTATACACAGCCCACCGTGGTGTCGGTATGGTATGGGTGTCAAGAAGCTGTTTCATGGTAACCTTGTCCGTTGTCTCGATATAGGTTTTTTCATTGGAGCCGGTTACGACAATCCCAAGCTCGTCAAGTTTACCAAACACTGCTGGAACCAAAGACAGATCACGCCCGGTCCACTCAACGCAGTTAAACACACAATCCGCCTTGATATCCGCAATGGTGGAAATTGTGTTTTTGGTAACGGGAGCATACGAAATGACAAGAAAAGGGAACTTTGTAAGTGCCTCTCCAATGAGATGGGCGCTTGCTTTCGTATCTTCCTCCGATTCCAGGCGCGACCCGAAATCCTTTGGATCGGATTCGTTATAGAGAACGGCAATGTGAAGGCGTTTCATAACATTCAGGTACGTACATATCCTAGCTTTTTTTCCGCCTCAGCGTACAGATTTCTCCCCCAAGGCAATTTTTCCCCAAGCGGCCACCATTGATACCATCGTATGGATTTTTTGCCCAATACCGGCGCGTGGAAGACAACGGTACAATTTCCCCCGACACAGGTTCCCGTCAGATATGCCGCGACATAAACGGAAAACACCCCGTTGGAAACATGAACATCGCCACTTTGCTCCCAGTCTCCATGGAAAGCATCAAGTGTGCGATGAATATGACGGAGGTTTTCCATAGCACTCCCACCTGTTGGATACATGTCTGTTGCACAGTGCACGAGCCGTCGGGTCCGTGCCCGGGCGCTCATGGCAAGATGGATACTTCGTGCGGTTGCGCCGTCCGTTTCGGACTGTTTTATGGAATATTTATCCATATCCCGAAGCGGTTTTGTTCGCGGGTAATTTGTTTGTGCAATAAAACGGTTTTTCCCATCCCTTTGTGGATAGAGCACTTTGATAAAAGACCCGCCGAATTCAAGAGACATCATGGCGCCGGATGATTCCAACATATGGATTGCATACCCTCCGGAAAACCCGTTACTATCCGGTATGCAGGATTGTAGCCGTGTGGAAAAAAACCGGAGTGCGGATATGGTTCCGGCAGAGAAAATCATGGACGCAAGGGCATTGTGCCAAAATAAACCCGCTGGAGACAACGGATTGATCGTATCCACGACAACGATACTGCCCGTTTTGTTGTTTACCCCCATACTGGCGCCCCCTGTTGCAAGACCGGGATAGGAGAAAAATAGAAGATCCTCGCCCGGAACCTTCCAGTCAACAATTCTGTAATCATACGTAGGAATGTGTTCATTATCTCCTATTGAGGAAGGTTTGTGTCCGGATTGGGCATTCCAATACATCTGTGTTATGTCACTATCATCAACATTTTCCTCCATATGGAAAAAATTCACACTGCCGATATCATTTTGGGCAAATACCGTCTGGCACCCGATGGCCAGTTCCATCTGTGCTGCGGCACACTGTAGTTCGTCTATTCCGGCACCGTTGAAAAAGCCATTAAAGGTATCCATGTACCGCGCAAGATAATTCACACCGCCATACATAAAGATCCCCTCGGTTGCAGCTGATTTCATGTATGCAAGCGACCGGGAAACAGAGCGTTTACTTTCGGTATCCAAAGACAATTTCCCTATGGTATCCCGGGCAATCTGCCGCGACTGGAGCCCCCAGGAATATCCTGCATCAGAGGGTGTTTTCCCGCGCACGACGGACCTGTAT
>CAZVTJ010000062.1:0-4863 GCA_964630015.1 uncultured Gammaproteobacteria bacterium
GGGCTTTAATGGAAACCGTGATGGGGTCCCGCAAAAATGTCTGCATAATACGCGACACTTCCGGCGGAACTGTAGCGGAAAAAAACAGCGACTGACGGCCTTGGGGAATTTTGGAAATAATCGATTTGACGGTATCGAGAAATCCCATATCCAACATCCGGTCCACTTCATCGGCAACAAGCGTGGAAAAATCGGAAAACCGGAGGTGATGCCCCCGTTCCAAGTCCAACAACCTTCCCGGCGTCCCGATCACAAAAACCGGATTACGGCGCAGACTTTGGATTTGCCCCATCATCGATACGCCACCGATACAGACGGCATGGGCAATATTCATCCCACGGGAAAACTGCACAAGTTCGTCGGCAATTTGTGTTGCCAGCTCGCGCGTCGGCGCAAGGATCAATACTTTTTTCGTCAGATGCTGCTCATACCTCCAGAGTAGCGGAAGCAAAAATGCTGCAGTTTTTCCCGTTCCCGTTTGGGCAATACCGATAAGGTCGTTTCCCTTGAGGATATGACCGATCGCCTGATCCTGAATAGGAGTTGGCGTACTATACCCGCGGGCTTTGATATTGGCTTCCAGTTTTGATCCCAGGGAAAAATCCGCAAACGAGTGCGTTGGCGTATAGGTTTCCACAACCGGCTCGGCCGCTGTATGGATAAACCGCGACGGATCAAACGAAGCGTGTTGGTTCTGTTTACGGCCAAAACCCATCGAACGGGAAAAGGGCCTTCTTTCATATCGTTTTGCTTGATGATTATGCATAGTGTTATCGTGCGCGGTTGACACAAAAAATCTGCTTAAAAAATGGGTAATTACTAAATCAGCGGACGATACGAAGAAAAAAAATTTGGAGTATCGTTATCGGACAGACTCAATAGATCACGAGCAATGTTAAGCAGGTTCTTTGTGTAAACCCGCGATTGATTAATAGATCATAGCAGATATATGCGGGGGTGTCAAAAAAACCGACTACTTCAACACTCCGACTACCGGATATTTGGTAATCTGAGACCGGACGTGTTTGACATAAAACGCATCGGTGAGATCCTTGCCCGCAACATGCCCAAAATGCACACCGTTTTTAAATACGCGTGAAAGATCATAGACGACCCCGTCTACGGCTACATAGGAAGGATTCCCGTTTTTCCCGTCATAGACAGCCAGTTCATCTACCGTAAAAACTTTTTGTTCCGATTGGGTTTGTGACGTTGATTGTGTAGGGAGTGTTTGGACTTGTGTTTCCTTTTTCCCCAGGTTTTGGGAATATGATGCCGGTGACAGAAAAAACATTCCATACAGCAGTCCAAAAAAAAGTAAACCATACAGACCTGATAACAATGCCATGGACAGGGATGTTTTGATTTTCCAGCGCATGAATGCAAGACGGATGGCAAAAAACGTGTGGACAAGAAGCGACAAACCGCCGACAAACGGAAGGAAGGAATTATGTAGAGTTACCGCACCCGTTCCCCCGACCCCCTTTGTCATCACAAACCCGCTGACGAAAAATCCGATCATCGAGAAAAGCAGGATCCATGCGGCAATACGATCGATTTTTACAAATACCACCTGACGGCACACTGGTTCCATAGTATTTCCTTTTCACAATCCAATACTTTCGTTATCCTACCATATATTTCTGAACAATTTCTGAATGTCGCGTTATACTGGAACTATGGAGAAACCGGAACCGATTTTGGTGAAAAAAATCAAAACACGACTTACGAAAGAATCACTGCTTCATGACTGGATGCTGGCAAAAACAACATACAGAAAAACAACGATTGTCACGCTTGCAGGATGTGGCATCATTGCAGTCGGAAGCATTTTCGATCCGACGTCGTCTGTATTCGACTTCTTAATCGAAAGTATAGTTTGGATCTTTATCGCCATTTTTATCGGTTACGGCATACAAACACACGGGATGGAAACATATCTGGAGAAAATCATTGAAGGATGTATCAATACCATATGGAGTTTCGGAAAAGTTTTTCGCCCGTTGGAACGCTTCATTGAGTATGTCCTGTTTAAAATCGCCTTCTTTTTTATTATTTTACCGATAAGGTTTTTCTTCGAACTGTTACCTAGTAAACTCCCGGCATTGCTGCGTCCTTTGTATTTCACATTCCTTGGACTCATGATTTCATACGGTGTCTATAGCCTTATTCATCTGGATAACGATATACGGCCAAGTAAATATTTTCCTGTTACCATAGGAAAATATTCTTTCACACTAGATAATACTGCCTTTGGATTTGCCTTCTGGACCTTTGCAATATATGAAGGATTCGTGGTGTTGTCTACGATCGGATCCATCCTAAATTGGATGGGCACGATAAAAACAAAAGGAATGATCAGAATCAGGTGGTAATTATCCGTATTGTACAATTATTTTGGCCTCGCAAGGCGTCTGTTACCCTCCGAAGCTTTTAAAAAGCGTAGGATGGGCCCTTGCGAGCTCCAATTATCCATCCAGCAGTTTTTCCTGTTCAATGAGCGTTGCATAGTAGCCGATCAACGGGTGATTCCAAGTCTCCTGAAGCATCGAAAGCACAGCCGACTCAAACCATACCTTATCTTTCTTCCCGCGATGAAAATGCTTCCATACCTCTTTCCCCTGCGTTTTGTATGCATGAAGCAGTGACGTAAGATTATGAATTTTATCCACCAGGCACACTGCTTTTGCGCCTTCCGGACCGTTTCGGACTGAGACAATATAGGCCTTCTTTTTCCGTATCCAGTCCTTCGGATCGGAAAGCCGTTCGTCGTTTGATACCGCCTGCACGATTTCCAATACCTGCCCACCACAATTCTTGGCAATTTCCTCTGGTGGACACTTGGTGTCTTCCAATAGATCATGGCAAAACCCTGCCGCAACAACCTCACCGGAAAATCCGTACCGGGCAAGCAGCGTTCCCACCATAAGTGGATGGATAATATATGGCGAATGGTCCGCCTTCCGCACTGCCCCTTCGTGATAGTGAATCGCAAGCGCGATTGCACGCTCGATCATTTGTATATCTTCCATACATTCTCCTTTCTTTCCACAGCATTTAATTGGTGCTGCCAACCCACCCTGCCATCAGCACCCCGTATACGGTTGCCCAGACAAGACGCCCTGTATACCGCTTAAAAAATCCGACACTAACGGTATCCACTTCCGGAATCGTGTTTTTGATTATATCTGCAGACTGCTCGGTGTCTTTAATAATGAGTTTCTGGTTGATCGTATCGGTAACATCATCAAGATGCATATCCCAGAACCGGTCTTCCACAAATTTCCTTACTTGCCATTCCGATCCTTCGGCGATTTTCACAAGGTCCACGCCTTCCACCACACGACGGGCGATCACAAGCTGTATACCACCAATCATCTGCTGACGAATCCATGAACGCAACTTATTGTAGAGCGGATAGGTAATTTTTGCTGCATCCTGTGCATTTTCACCAACATCCAAAAATGAATCGAAATATGCCGTATACACCCGATTGATAATAGTGTAGGCAGTTTCGGAAATATAGGCGTTATACTCATCGCGTTCCCGGGCATTTTCCTCGGTATAGAATATTTCCATATACCGGTTGTGTATAACAGCAACCGTTTCCGCAATGCGGATTGCACTGGTATGTTCTTCATCCATGGTCTTCACCTCCCTTCACCAAGATTTTTTTGGGATTAAACAAACGAAGAATTTGAAGAAATGGAAGAATCGAAGTACAGTTTTACTATAGCAAACAATTCCGTATCGGGCAAGGATTATTTCTTATTTGTCCGCAGGTTGATGGATGACTTTACGGGGCTTTGCACCTTCACCCGAACCAATAATACCCGCTTCTTCCAATTGTTCTATAATCCGTGCCGCCCGTGCATAGCCTATTAGTAATTTCCTTTGCAACTGTGATGTTGTTACCGTATCCATTGCACATACAATCTCTTTTGCCTGCTCAAAAAGTTCATCGTTACTACGTAATCTGTGGTTTATTGAAGTGTTTTCTTCCAAAGACTTTTCCAGAAAACCTACCCGCTTTTCCAAATCAGCAATTCTTTTTACCAGAGTATCTGCATCCATATACAACTCCTTTGAGTAACAATATACAAATTGTATTGTGTGTAAATATTTTGAGCTTTCAAGACGTCCCCTTGCGAGCTCAAAATTAACGTACAATCTTTTTTCCGTCTAAATGACAGTTTGTGTTTTCCAGCAACCCACCACCTGGGGCAACAATTGCAGATAAATCGATATTTCTATCTTCCAAAATCGATTGAATAGCCGCATTGGCTGAAGTATGTTCCCGAGTGGAAAGTGTGTCCAAAGTTTGTGTGTTTAGCAAATCAATAAGCTCCTCCGTGCGGAGCTTTTTGTATTTATTCCGGTAGGTAGCCCAAAGCCAGGATAAACCCTCATCCAGAAATATCTCATCATACCGGAAAAAATATTTCCAGCTTTTTCGCAATAACCAATCACCCACTATTTTTCTAATACCCTTTCTAGATGTATTTTCCGCTACAGCATTGTTCTGGCGTGTATATGTATCACCCAAGTAATTACGCCTATCGATACAGATACCAAAAACACCATATTCATCCAGTGCGTTTACAATTCGTATTTGACCAATTGACATGTTGAAAAGCATCGCCAAATCCCGGTGGTATTGAAGTATTTGCTCATATTCTATTTTCTCTTTCGGTTTAATATTAAAAAGAATATCGTCCGGACGGTTAATAACTTCAAAAATTGTACATGGTATTCCAAAAGTATTGATCGTGTCCTCCACCATTTTTGCGTATTGGGGAAGATTTAGTTTTCTTTCAAACTGTGAAAATTCATTTTTTATAAGTTGATAATTTTTAGCATAAT
>CAZVTJ010000063.1:0-4821 GCA_964630015.1 uncultured Gammaproteobacteria bacterium
TTACCATTTCCGGATATGATATCCGTACCTGGAATAATAAATACGCCGGAATCATCACCATGACGGATGTATTGATCCATTCCTCAAACGTCGGAATGGTCCATGTGATGCAAAAACTCGGGGAAGATAAATTTCTTAAGGCACTGCATTCGTACGGAATCGGGGAAGCGACCAATATCGATCTGGAAGACGAAACATCGGCAGCGCTCCGTCCGGACGGGGAGTGGAAGGAAATCGATCTTGCCACCGCATCGTTTGGACAGGGAATTGCCGTTACCCCAATCCAGATGATCCGTGCCGTTGCCGCACTGGCCAATAAGGGAATATTGATGGAGCCGCATGTTGTCAAATCGATTCTGGAGACAAACGGAGTTGAAATTCCGATCGTTCCAAAGCAGGTGAGGCGGGTAATCAGCCAAAAGGCAGCTTCCGAAATAACGGCAATGATGGTGGAAACCGTGGAAAAGGGAGAGGCAAAATGGGCAAAGCCAAAAGGATATACCATTGCTGGGAAAACGGGAACCGCCCAGGTTGCCATAGCGGGGCATTATGACAAGGAAAAGACCATTGCGTCATTTGTCGGATTTGCTCCTGCGTATAACCCGAAATTCGTTATGCTGGTGACGCTTGCGGAGCCGTCATCTTCCCCCTGGGGATCGGAAACCGCCGCACCGCTTTTCTTTTCCATTGCGAAAGACCTGTTTGTGTATTGGGGGATTCCCGCGTCCCAATAGGCAAATACTCCAAATTATGGGTTCATCTTTCTCCTTGGTATAATAGGATAATCATGATTCGGATGATCAAGCGATGGTATCATTTCCTCCTGGCCGTTCTTGCGGCATACCGGTACGGATTTCCCGGGAAACAGCTTACCGTTATCGGCGTAACGGGAACGGACGGGAAAACAACAACGACAAACCTCCTGTATGAAATTTTGCAGGAACATCTAGGGAATACCTCCATGATATCCACAGTCGGCGCCGTAATCGGCGGAAACGTGTATGATACGGGATTCCACGTTACCACGCCGGATGCCAACAGCGTCCAGAAATACCTTCGCGAAATGGTTGACCATGGGGACAAATATTGTGTATTGGAAGTTACATCCCATGCACTGGATCAATACCGCGTATGGGGAATTCCGTTCCGTTTGGCGGTTTTGACCAATATTACCCATGAACACCTTGATTACCACAAGACTTTCCGGCAGTATCAGACTGCCAAATTTTCCCTTCTGAAGAATGCTCCCGTTGCCGTCGTGAACCTTGATGATGAGGGGTCCCGGGATTTCCTTGGCACCCGCTACCGCGGGGAGATCCGAACATATTCCAAAAAGCAGAAGGCTGATGTTACGCCGGCAAAGTACCCCATCCATTCACCGCTCCCCGGGGACTACAATCTGGAAAATTGTCTTGCCGCTCTTTGTGCCGCGATGGAGCTTGGAGTGGACGCCCAACAGGCTCTTTCCACCTTTGAGCACTTTTCCGGAGTGATCGGAAGAATGGAAGTGCTCTCGGAGGATCCCGTGCGGGTCATCGTGGATTTTGCCCATACCCCGAACGCATTGGTGAAAGTACTCTCCGAGGTAAAACAGACCACAAAAAAGCGGCTGATCCATGTATTCGGAAGCGCAGGATTGCGTGATGCATCAAAGCGGCCGTTTATGGGGAAAGCATCATCACAGTACAGTGATCTTTCAATTATTACCGAAGAAGATTACCGGACGGAAAGACTCGAGGACATCATGGATGCCGTACAGAGCGGTATGGGCAAAAACCACGCCGTCATCAGAATCGGCGACCGTAGGGAGGCAATCGTCCACGCACTCCGTATAGCCCGTCCCGGGGATACGGTCATCATTACCGGAAAAGGCCATGAAGGAAGTCTGTGCCGGGGTACGGTTGAATATCCCTGGAGCGACAGGGAAGAAACAAAAAAATTACTTCCGCGATATGTATTTCGAAAATAACACTGTTCTCCAACCGCACAGTATGCTTCGCGCACCAGTCGTGTGCGGATTTACCACGCGGGAAGCCGGGGACATGACAAACCGGGAAAAGCGGGAAGCATTCGTCAAAACGATACGGTTCCATCCGGATGCCGTGTATTGGCAGCACCAGACGCACGGATCATCCGTTACAGTACTTACCGGCAATGACCAACATGTAGTTGAATCCGACGCAAGTATTTTGCCATATGGCGAAAATACAGCCGGAAAATTGTTGACCGTCCATACCGCAGATTGTGTTCCGATTCTGTTTTGGGACCAAAAAACCGGGATGATTGCGGTTGCCCATTCGGGGTGGAAGGGAACATTGGGTGGAATGTGCGGCAATACAATCCGGACAATGGCACAGTGCGGAGCACTACCAAGCTCCATTCATGTTGTGATCGGCCCGCATATCCGTCCGTGCTGTTATGATGTTGATCCGTCACGGGTGGAATTATTCTCCAAACGGTTTGGTTCTGCATCCCTTGGGACAACAACGGACGGCAAGGCTTCAATCGATCTTCTTAACGCTATCGTGTCGGATGCGCTCACAAACGGGATTTCTGGCCATGCGATCGACATTTCCTGTGTTTCCTGCACGAAGTGCCATCCAGATGAATTTTTTTCCTATCGACGGGATAATGGGAAGCTTACGGGGGAAATACTGGGATATATCGGATACAATACCAACTACCATGGACCAACACCCTAAATTCAAATCGATTTATTTTACGGGTATACGCGGAGTTGCCATGACCGCGCTTGCGATTTTTAGCCATGAACACGGCTGGAAGGTTGCCGGATCGGATGTTGAGGGTGATTTTCCGACACATGATGCCCTTTCCCGTTTGGGGATTGATGTCCATACCGGCTTTGGGCCGGGGCAGATCCCCAGTGACTGTGATCTTCTTATCTATACGGGTGCGCACGGCGGCAAGGATAATCCGCAGGTGAAAGAGGCAATCGGAAAAAACATTCCGGTACTGCCTCACGGGAAAGCACTCGGGATGATGATGGAAGGCTACAGACAAATCTGTGTTGCGGGAAGCCACGGAAAAACGACGACGAGTGCATGGATTGCACACCTGTTGTCACGGGCCGGTGCGGATACGTCGTGGGCAATTGGTGCTGGGATGATTCTGCCCGACTGCAATCCGGGACATTTTGGCGGCAATACGGGGGCATTCGTTGCCGAAGCAGACGAATATGTTACCGATCCGGGACATGACATGACGCCGCGATTTATGTGGCAGAATCCGGAAATTGCCGTCGTCACCAATATCGATTATGACCATCCGGATGCATACGGATCGCTTGGGGACGTCCAGGATGCATTTGTCCGTTTCGCAAAGAAATCAAAAACCTGTATCTATAACAGGGATGATGCGCCAAGCACCGTCCTTTCATCGCTTGATGGGATGGTTGAGTGCATATCGTTTGGAACCGCAGCCGATGCGTTTTTCCGCCTGACGAACATATCCTATCATCCGGGGTACAGCACACTGTCCGTGTCCATGGGGGGATCATCAATCGGCGATTTTACCATCTGTGTCCCGGGAATCCATAATGCCCTCAACTTTCTTTCCGTTCTGGCCGCGTGCTGGCGGTTCGGTATGAATATCGAACGGATCCGTGAATTTTCCAGAAGTTTTACCGGAACGAAGCGACGCTCGGAAATCATCCAAAGCGATGATCCCATGGTTATTGATGATTATGCCCACCACCCCCACGAAATCCGTGCAACGCTTGAAGGACTTGTGAACTGGTATCCGGGGAGACGGATTATTGCGGTATTTCAACCGCATACGTATTCGCGTACGAAAGCCCTGCTATCCGATTTTTCCTCCAGTTTTACCAACGCATCAATAGCTATCATTGCGGATATTTATGCGTCCGCGCGTGAAACTGATACACTGGGCATAACGGCGGGTGATCTGGTGACCAGGATTACGCAGAACGGAAAAATTGCCAGATACGGCGGTACGTATGACGGGGTGAAAAAAATCCTTCACTCCATCCGGAGACCCGGCGATATTATCGTATTCATGGGTGCGGGAGATATCTATTCCTGGAGCAGGAAATACGTGTCGGAGTAAAACCTATGGAAAAACCGGAAAAACTCATTGCTGCATATGGTCAACGGGTAAAGGAAAACGTTCCGCTTGCGCCGCTTACTACCTATAAGATCGGAGGACCGGCCCGGTGGTATTTTGAGGCGCAAACTGCCGAAGAACTAGCCGATATATGCATCAAAGCACGGGAAGATCATGTCCCGCTTGTTATCCTTGGCGGAGGATCGAATGTGTTGGTATCGGATGACGGATTCCCCGGTCTTGTAGTCCGGAACATGGCCAGAAAAATCACGATCAGGGGTGTGCGCGGAGGACGCCAGGGGGAGAAGGCAAAAGAAACGGTGTTTGTGGAGGCAGAGTCGGGGGCATCCATGAATCAGCTTGTGCGCTACTGTGCAGACGAAGGCCTGGCGGGATTGGAAATGCATCTGGGACTTCCCGGAACCGTAGGAGGAGCGGTACGGATGAATTCCAAATGGGGGAAACCGTTTGCATCCGTTTCCGACTGCATCCACCAGGTTACCGTTCTTACAAACGACAATACGGTCCGGACAATACCGGCTTCCGAAATGGAATTTTCCTATGGCACAAGCAGGATTGCCAGAACAAAAGAGATACTCCTGACGGCAACATTTGCGCTTGCCCGGTCAAGTCCGGACGAGGTTTGGAAAATCGCCAACGAAAGCATCGAATACAGAAGACAATCACAACCTCAGGGTGTCAAAAGCGCCGGATGTGCGTTTAAAAATCTGACCCAAT
>CAZVTJ010000064.1:0-4524 GCA_964630015.1 uncultured Gammaproteobacteria bacterium
AAGCACCATATTTTCAACAAAAGTCGTGAAGCGGTTCAGGTAATATTTAATGGGCGGCATCCCGCCGTCAAGTGCTTCCTTGCGGGTTCTGATGCGGCTGCCCATCATCATATCGTATCTCCCATCCAAAATCGGCTGACACAATTCCCGAAGCCTTGTGGCATCATATTGATAATCAGGATGGAGCATCACCACAACATCGGGATCCATTTTGAGTGCTTCCCAATAACAGGTTTTCTGGTTTCCACCATACCCAAGGTTATTGGGGTGCACGAATACCGTAAGCCCTAATTTTTTGGCAACCGCAACTGTAGCATCTTTCGATCCGTCGTCAGTTAAGATAATTTTGGATACTAATCCCTTGGGAATGTCAGCAACGGTACGCGCAACTGTCTTTGCGGCATTGTATGCCGGCATAATGACCACAATCACCGGCTTCTTCCCCACTCTTTTTTTCTGTACGCTTTTTTTCTTCATAATGTTTTTTACAACTTCACAAAACGATCTTTCAATCTTTCATTCTTGCAACAAACGTATTTCTCTTCCCTAACTACTATCTACAAACTACTCGCTACTTTAAATTATTTATGCTCCAAGGTATACACCACAAACGCCCAATTGGCAAATTCCTTCCTAAAACCAAGCGCCCGCGCATCGCTTTCGATAAAGGATCCTCCGGCATACGAAACAATCCAAACCACACCGTAGCGGGTAAGCATATCTTTTCTTTCCGGTTCTGTTGCAGATGAAAAAAACCGTCCAATCTCACTGGTTTTTCCCTTGTCATCAACAGTCATCATCGGATGCCCTGCAACTGCGCGCTTTCCCGTCAATGCCGGAATCATGGTGGAAAGTTCATACGGTGCCAACACCACGCCATTTCCTGGCTGGTTTTCCAAATAGGCAAACACATCCATCCAAGTCTTTGGAACATATACCTGCGGGTTTTGGGTGTTTGCACGGATATACCCCACATGCTCTTGAAACGATGCCCACATCCCGATACTTCCATACAAGCAAAAAAGCCCTATCAGTAGCCAATAAACGTGTTTTTTTCTCCCAATCCACGCCACACCCCACGCGGCAAGCAAGGTTATGGGAATATACTGATACCCTTCCAAAAACCGGATATTGGAAAGCGGTATCACTCGTGAAAAAACAAACAATCCTACAAATCCCGATATTCCCCAAAAAAACAGCAAGGCGGCAAGAAACGGATGATGCTTTCTTCCTATTAAAAAACCGATAATCCCCAAAGGAAGTGCCGGACCAAAACTTGCTGCATATTCCCAGAGTCCAATCGGATATTTTACCGTTTCCCACACAAGATAGCTTGTCCACGGAAACACATCCTGTTGAACGCTGCGGTGATACAAGGCAACAACGAGTGCGACCAAACCCAAAACAAACGAGCACAACATCCAAGGGGTATGAAGCATTGTCTTTACAGATCGCGTTTTCACCGCTTCCCACACAACCATTCCGGCATAGACTATGCCTGCAGTTGCAAGAATGACCGGGCTGGAAAATCCCATGAACAGCGCACTCACCGCTCCAATGCCAATCCAGAGAGCTGTTTTTTCCCGTTTATATACGTGGATAAGGGCAATCAAAGTTCCCAGAAAAAACACTTTGCTCCAAAGATGGCTTGGGATGTAGGAAAGCCGGAACAGCGGATCAAGTTCTGTCCATTCATGGATCAATCGCGGAACCGTTGGATTACCATTGGAAAAACCCCAAAATGCAGTTGAAAATAAAACCATCAGAAACGCACCGATCCGTTTCCCCAAAGATTGCGGGAAAACAAAACGAATAAGAAGATACAGTAACACAAGAAGCGCAATTCCACCCCCAATCCTTCCGAGGGTATACCAGATGGGAATAGTAAAAACTCCAAACGGAATAACCTTCCCCAAAAATCCAAGTGCCAGAAATGTGGTGTTTAAAAACCTCGGAGCAAACACTTCCGGCGTCAACCAACTGGTTACTCCCCACTGTCCTTCAAACCCTTGCCGCATCAGATGCAGATAATAGTAATAATCATTAATAAAATTATGCCCAAATAAAAAAACGGTATCCTTCGGAGTCCACAGCCAATACAACACTGTCTGAAGCAGACCAATACATACGGCAAAAATGATGAGGAAAAATACTCCTATCGTTTCTTTACGGGAAATCCATCGTTTCATGCTGTGTCGTATTATACCCAACAACGCTCTTGTCCCGCGAATGAAGTACGCTAAAATATGGATGTGGGTAAAAAAATACTTTCCTTCTCCATTTCATTCGGACTCCTTTGTGTCTTTATCGGACGAATTTTTATGGCAATCAACCGGTATTATGACCCCGATGAATTTGCCCATATGCACTGGGCATTCCTGATGGTTTCCGGTTCCCTTCCATACAAGGATTTTTTCTTCTATATCACCCCCATGTTTCAATGGATTCTTGCGCCACTGTTTTTTCTTCCGCAGAGCGAAGCCACAATGATGTATGCACGGGTGCTGATGCTTTTGTTTTACTTTGGATCTGCGCTTCTTGTATTCATCCTAGGGAAGAAAAGTTCCGGATCATCCCTTGTTGGGCTTCTTGGCACACTCCTGTATACCGTCTTTCCCATGACGATAGACAAAACAATCGATATCCGCCCCGATATCATCATGGTCATTACCATGATAAGTCCTGCCATTATCTTGCTATCCTCTAAACGGCCCCGTGGTATACACGCCCTCTTTGCCGGCGTCCTGTTGGGAATTAGTTTTACGACGCTGTTTAAAATGGTCTATATTTTCCCCGCACTTTTGTGGCTTCTTATTACCCTTCACCCTTCATCCCGGGCAAAAACACTTTTCTTTGGAATTGTGGGGTTTTGTTTACCGATTATGGGAATTATTGCCTGGTATGCATCCGGTAACCTTCTCCCTCTTGCTTGGCAGGTATTTACCAACGATCAGTTTGCCGTAAATTTTGGAAAGCAGTCATTTTCGATCCTGAAAACCCTCTCTCCCTGGCCGCTTGTGTATGTCACCAATGCCGGGCCGAGTATTCCCTGGGCGCTCACTGTTACCATCTGGATACTTTCCCTTCCCGGGTATATTCTGCTTTCTAAAAAAAACCTGCGCTCCGGCATCTTTCTCTTCCTCTTTTTTACATCCGGAATCGGGTTTCTTCTGGCTTTCCCCGTACCGTATGTCCAATACTTCATGCCGCTTTCCGTTCCTGCCAGCATCGCGGCAGGATATTTCATCATATGGGGAATCAAAAAACTTTCCTCCGTTGTAGCATTTGCTGGATCGTTACTTTTTCTTGTAGTCATGGGTGGTATTGGAGCATCATTTTGGATTCAATTTCAGGAACGCGGAACGCCAACCACAATGATCCTGGAACAAAAACAGGCAATTACCGATATTCTTGCCGTAACCAGACCCGAAGAAACCGTCTATGACATGACGGGCTCCTATGTCTTCCGCCCTGACGGATACTTTATTTGTTGCCATCCATATGGGGAATTCGTCGACAAACTCGCCTCCCCTCCGGGAACACTAGCCGCTAGTCTTCTTTCCAAACAAACAAAATTTCTTGTCATGGACCAAAAAGGGTATGTCTTTTGGCTTCCTAAACCCAGCGACCTTTCATTCCTGTTATCTACCTATACCGACTCTGCCTACAAAAAAATCTATACTGCGGGCGTTACCTATGTCTGTAGTGAAGGCAAATGCTACCAAATCGATATCTTCAATAATCCCATTGTAGGAACCAATGAAACAAAAACGCTTCGGATTGTGTTTCCCGAGCGTTATATCCTCCATACCACCCCACCGGGCGGTTTTATTATCCTGGGTCACCTGAAAATTACTGATGGTCAATCGCTTCCCCTTTCACCAAAACTCTACAGTCTCGAGCCATCCCCATCCATCACAAAATTTATCCTGCGCATCGACCGGTAACAATGCATTGCTTCATTGTTCCAGTGACTCATTGTTGGAATCATAAAACCAGCAATGGAACAATGAGGCAATGGAACAATTTTTCCGGTTTTCATTCTTGAATCTCCACCCTAAAATTGATACCGTAACCCATATGGCCAAAGTTGGGAAACTGCCCGATCCTGAAGTCGCATTTTCGCATAATCAGGCGGATTCTATCCTCTTGGCAGGACTCGTTACAATCATCCTTGTGCTTTGTTCCCTTGTTCTTTTTGAATTTTCCAAACCGCGGGTTGGCCAGGTCATCCTCCCTGGTGGTATCACCTATCTTGGAGAAAAAACCACCCCGACTCCCGCCTCTGTTCAAACACAACCAAAAAAGCCGCTGCTTCAACTTTCTGCCGCACCAAATGCCATATGGAAAACCTATACGGGAAAACAGCATCCGTTCCGGTTTTCCTATCCTGAATCCATTACCGTTGCCCCCTACCCCAATGCGGCAAACGAAACCGTTGTTATCCGGGTCGGCACGCAAAACCCAACCGAATATCTGTTTCTTGTGGTCATCGATATGACAAAACCGGGGGTAGAACCATGG
>CAZVTJ010000065.1:0-4385 GCA_964630015.1 uncultured Gammaproteobacteria bacterium
CTGCCGGCGGTTTTCTTCCGGACAGGATGGATAAGACGGAAACAAGAAGTGAAATGATACCTACTGCAAAAAGTCTCGATACACGGATTTTTCCCATAGATTTGTATACACTATACTATGAATATGCAGGGAAAAAGACAAATGAAACATCACTCCTTTCTCCTGTGGTATGGAGGTATTTTTATTGTTCTTTTGGCATGCACACTCTGGGCAATACTTCCCCTCTTTTCCCCTCCGCTACGACTGACCAGACTTCCTGACTTACCTGTTCCTACCCAGTATGTATCGCTGTACCTTCCTGATCCGCTTACCCTGACCCATCCGCTTGCCAATGTGCTGGGAACCGAACCGATTGACCCCCGGGATGTCATTACCTATATAAATGCCGAACGGATGAAGCGGGATATTCCGCCACTCAAAACCAATGAAACGCTCACAAAAGCCGCTCTCATGCGTGCCCAGACAATTATCAGGTACCAAAATTTTTCCCATATCGATCCATATGAACATATTGAACTCGGAACCGTGCTTCCAAAGTTGAACTACGGTTTTACCTGGGCATCGGAAAATATCGGAATGGGCGGCACGTCGGGAAAGGATTTTGTTCTCGGGTTTATGAACAGCACGTCACACAGGAATAATCTTTTAAATCCCGAACTGAAGGAAACCGGTGTTGCGGTGCTCTCCGGCCCATATATGAAATATTTCGTCAATATCGTTGTCCAGATTTTTGCCATTCCGACGGATATCAAAACGCTCGGGTATACACGCGAGGATATTGCGCAGTATTCCAAATTCCTTTCGGACATCGGACACCAGTTAATTGAGGCAAGAAAACTGATCGGTACGGATCCCGAAAAGAAAGAATACGGACAGCGTTGGGAAACGCTTCTGCTTCGGCAACAGGAACTTTTAACACTGCTTCTTACCGAAATGAATCAGGGAAAACCGTTTACTAAAGATATCCTTTCCCGAATTGAAGAATATAACGCAAATTGGCTATCCGTTCCCCAAGGGTAACATTTACGGGTAATGGGTTTCTTCCACCAGATTGGAAAGGATAATTTTCCGCATGAAATCCGTTCCCGGCGGCCAGCAGGTCATAAGGGTAAGAGTGGATTCCGAACCACTCCCTTTTTCCATATATGATCTATCCTTCGGCTGTACGGTTTTTACTGCCGACACTTGGAATGTATACCGTCTGCCGGATCGATAGATATAGATAAGGTCACCGGGAATGAGTTTAGCTAACAAATAGAAAATCGAGTTATAGCGCGTTGCCAGAAAAAAATCAGCCGAAGAATGGGAAAAAAGAAACGAATTCCCCGCTTCCCCGGGTAATGCACTTCCCCGTGCGTGGGCAACGCCTTTTGTGAGCGCATACTGATACTCCTTACTGTCGGTTGCATCAACATCGGCAATGACCGGACTGTTGGCATTTATTTTTGGGATAACGATGGAAAAATCAGTCTGTATGGGAGTGGGAACAGTCCTCAGGCTCGGAGGCAATTTCTGCTCTTTTTCGATATCCTTCTGGTGTTTCCCATATGCAATTTCCTGCATAATGACAGGCCAATAGGTAAATACCGCGATAGCAATACCAAAAAAAAGTAGGAATGTTCCGATACGACCAATAAACCGATCCATGGTCTTATTGTAGCGAAGAATCGTTTTGTTTTCTTGTGCGGGACCACACGATCCATGATCCAAGTGCAATAAGGGCTGCACCAATAGCAAAACGGATAATCGTATTTTGCGCTGATCCTTTCCCGGACGGATTTTTTTCCGTTTTTTCTCCTGCGCCGGATGCCTCACCTAATATCGAACCCGAAGGCGACCCCTCCGTTTGTTTCCCAAGGATTGACCCTTCCGGAGAAATAGCAATTGCGCCTGTTTGCGGTGTTGGTTTTACCCCCGTCGTCGTGGACGAAGTAGTGGTTGTGGATGATGTCGTGATCCGTGTTTCACTGTCTCCCACAATTCCCGAACCGTTTCCTGCCGTCGTAAACGCACGGACTCCGAAGTAGTAGGTTTTGTTGCAATCGGGAATGGAATCGACATAGTTATATTCAGTATTCGATCCGATCGTGATTGTGGAAACCCGTGATCCGGAATCAGCCGTAAAACTGGTGTCGGAAGAACGGTATACTTCCACTTTTGCCGTTTTCCCACTATCATCTGCCGTCTTGAAATGGATTTTATACAGACACGGATCCGTTTTTGTCTTGCTGTAATCACGGGGATCACCGGGGTATTCATCGTTATAAACAAATGAAATTGAATCCGTAGATGTATCGGCCCCTGCAGTTGCAGTAACTTTCAGATGGTACGTACCTTTTTTGGATATTACCGATGAATCAAACGAGCATGTGCCTGTATTTCCACCCTGAGTAATGGATTGTACTGCCCCAAGCTGAGAAAATGCACCATCCGTTTCAAACCGTTTTTCACACACCACGGAAATCGGACGACCCCCAACAATATCCAACACCACAAAGGTCACAGGAAGATCCGTCCTGTTCAATGGAGATTTCGGCTCTTCCAACCGTACGGTCAGATTCGGCACACCGGCAGACACAACACCTGTAAGAAAAAATAAACCGATAAAACCTGATACCAATATTGTCATTACTTTACGCATGGAGCCTCCGGTTTCTTTTATCCATATACAGACACCCTATTCCGGAAAGGATACTCATTGCCGCAATCATAAGCCATATGGACCGAGCTCCTGTTGCAGGAAGCTCCGTTGATGCACCAAGCACTTCCCCGGTACGTGTTTCTTCGTGAATTACGTTCATACTGACTGAATTATGGCGGGAAGTATCCAGTTGAACCTGAGTTCCGACAAATGCCTCGGTTACGACACCCGGATCAACATTTTTATCTGTTGCTACAGAATCTGCTAATACCATTTCGGATTCCGATGATAGTTCGGCTGTTCCCACTGCCCAAGCAATATCCTTATAGATTCCAGGATCTAAACCTGAATCCGTACTTGCCTTCATCCGCAGAGTTATTACCTCCCCTGCTTCAATATACGGATAAATATTATCCCCTGAGTTTGCAGTGAGAGTCCAAGTACCGGGAGATGCATAGGTAGGTTCCGCAACTGCTAAATTCCCATGAATACTTGATGTTGCGCTCCATGATCCTTTTTTATACACAAATCCTTTCGGCAGAAGATCTTTCACCTTAACGTTATATACTCTGTTGTTTTTAGCCGTAATGACGATTGCATATGACACATCCGATCCGGGACCAATTGCCGTCGGCCAGATTGTATTGTATTTTTCAATCGTAAGTTCCGGCGGAACGTACTGGTTTCCGATTTCACATGTTACTGTTTCTCCAGGATTTACGACAACCGCATGACCAGATGGCGCTTCCTGAGCATGTACCTGTTGTACTGAAAATACACCTCGAATTCCTGTTAATGGACTTTCCGTTGGTGTTGGCGTAGGAGTTGGGGTTGTACCATTCGTGCAAACGATATCTGTAACCCCCATAACACCACACCAGTTCCCCCAATTCATTTGAATACTTCCTCGCGAATAGAAAAGGTTACAATTATTAAATTGCGTACACGGACGCTCATCCCCATAGGAAACAAGCGTTGAATATCCATTGACTTCACATGCCCACTGTGCACAAGTTTGCGCATTTCCACATTGATTCCATCCGCTGCAATATCCATGATGACCATATGCTTCTCCCTGTGCGGTGATTTTGACACCGATTCCGCTCTTGCAGGATATTGCTGTTTGTTTCCACCCGCTTTGCATAGTTTCCGAAAGATAGTATGTTTCCGGTGCTAATTGTTCAAAACGTACTTTTCCGTCTTCATTGTCCCCCGAACCCGTTAGTTGAGACGGTATACCGTCAAGATTTATTTCCCAATCATTAAGAAGCGGTTCATTATCATCACGAGTTCCATCACCATCTACATCGTTGTATTTGGATACAACAATCGAACCAAAATGAACATTACCAAAATCCGCAGTAAATGTTTGGCCGGATCCCGTCACAGTAAAGAAATGACAATTGAGTGCTTCCTGATCACTTCCACCGTTTGTTCCAACCGGATATGTTTGATTCCATCCTGTCTGATTTACTTCGCAGATTTTATACTCACCCAAGGATAAACCCGAGAATTCATAGTGGCCGGTCTGTCCGTCAGTTCCAGTCGTTGCGCTATTGGTCTGCTCCCACAATCCATCCGAATTTTTCCCGTATAGATGCATGACCCAATCATCCAGGTATGATTCTCCATCGTTAAATTGTGCATTATTATTGGCGTCTTCAAACTTATAGCCTGATACTGAAGCGAAGTGGAAATTCCCAAATTGCATCTGGTTATTGGAATGGATATCATCATGGATCGT
>CAZVTJ010000066.1:0-4375 GCA_964630015.1 uncultured Gammaproteobacteria bacterium
AGAACCCGTGCGCCCGTACGAACGGCCACATCCAAGATCTTCTGGCAGCAGTCATCAATGACCCTGCTGTCATATGCTTTTAAACGTACTCGAATTCTTCCTTTCGGCATTGTTTGTTAATTGTGCATCCTATCCAGTAGGCAAGGTACCCGATATTATGCGATGACTTTCGTAATAACACCTGCTCCGACGGTGTGTCCGCCTTCGCGGATAGCAAACCGGAGTCCGACTTCCAAGGCAACCGGAACGATCAGTTTCGCGGTCAATTTGGAGTTGTCGCCAGGCATAACCATTTCGACACCCTGCGGAAGGGTTACTTCGCCGGTTACATCCGTTGTCTGGATGTAGAATTGCGGCCGGTATCCCGTAAAGAACGGGGTGTGGCGTCCGCCTTCCTCTTTGGCAAGAATAATAACTTCCGCTTCAAATTCCGTATGGGGTTTTACCGATCCGGGAGCG
Source organism: uncultured Gammaproteobacteria bacterium (assembly GCA_964630015.1). Classification (GTDB taxonomy): domain Bacteria; phylum Patescibacteriota; class Microgenomatia; order UBA10105; family UBA927; genus CAZERT01. Next base: position 460 of record CAZVTJ010000066.1, read on the forward strand.
GCAAGAACCTGTCCACGCTCAACCTGATCTTTTTCAATACCCCGAAGAAGGACACCGACGTTATCGCCTGCAATACCCTCATCCAGCATCTTCCGGAACATTTCAACACCGGTCACGACTGTGGATTGGGTTGCTTTGATACCGACGATTTCAATCGTGTCGTTGATCTTGACTTTTCCGCGGCTGATACGGCCTGTAACAACGGTTCCGCGGCCCTTGATTGAAAACACGTCTTCAATCGGCATAAGGAACGGTTTGTCCGTTTCGCGTACCGGATCCGGTACGTATTCGTCTACCGTATCCATAAGTTTCTGGATCTGTTTTTCCGCTTCCGGATCACCCTGGAGGGCTTTGAGTGCCGATCCACGGATAACCGGGATTGTATCTCCGGGGAATCCGTATTTTGTCAGGAGCTCACGGACTTCCATTTCGACAAGATCCAAAAGTTCCGGATCCTGCACCATATCGCATTTATTCATGAACACGACGATTGCCGGAACGTTGACCTGTTTTGCAAGAAGGATGTGTTCCCGTGTCTGCGGCATCGGACCATCCGGTGCGGAAACAACAAGGATTGCGCCATCCATTTGTGCGGCGCCGGTAATCATATTCTTGACGTAGTCTGCGTGTCCCGGTGCATCAATGTGTGCATAATGTCGTTTTGCCGTTTCGTATTCGCTGTGGTGGATGTTAATGGTAACGCCACGGGCTTTTTCTTCCGGTGCGGAATCGATTTCTTCGTATTTAAGGGCCTTTGCCAGTCCAGCTTTGGACAGAACATTGGTTATAGCGGATGTCAACGTTGTTTTTCCGTGATCAACGTGACCGATAGTTCCGATATTCAAATGTGTTTTATTGCGAACAAATTTTTGCTGGTCAGCCATGATTCCTCCTTGAAAAAATTTTTTACTGTTTTGTACAAACAAACAAACGGCCAATACATGACCGTCTCATGATGTGAGTAACGGCCATTGTAACAGACTTATATTTTCTTTGCAATGATCTTTTCCTGGATATTTTTCGGTACCTCTTCGTAATGGGACGGCTCCATATAATAGGATGCACGGCCCTTGGAAAGGCTCCGGAGCGTTGTTGCATATCCGGATAATTCAGCCAGTGGAACGTTTGCCAGAATAATCGTTGCAAGTCCCCGTTTTTGGGTACCGACAATCTGTGCACGCTTTGACGACAGATCACCTATCACATCCCCCATGTATTCCTCGGGTGTTGTGACTTCCACTTTCATGATCGGCTCAAGAAGCGTTGCTCCGGCATTCTTTACGGCATTCTGGAGAGCCATGGAACCGGCAATCTTAAATGCCAGTTCGGATGAATCGACATCATGATAGGTTCCGTCATACAGCGTTACCTGCATATCAACCAATGGATATCCTGCAAGGACACCATTTTCCATTGCTTCCTTAACACCCTTTTCGATCGGGCCGATAAATTCCCGCGGAATTGCACCGCCTTTGATGGCATCGACGAATTCAAATCCTTCCCCTCGATTTTTTGGTTCAACACGGATCCAACAGTGACCATATTGACCATGACCGCCGGTTTGTTTGATGTATTTTCCTTCCGCTTCCGTTTGTTTGGTGATTGTTTCCTTGTAGGCAACCTGCGGTGCGCCGACCGTGGCTTCCACCTTAAATTCCCGCTTCATACGGTCTACCAGAATATCAAGGTGAAGTTCACCCATTCCCCAGATAATCGTCTGGTTGGTTTCCTGATTGCTTTTAATCTTAAACGTCGGATCTTCTTCCGCAAGACGCTGAAGGGCAAGGGCCATCTTCTCCTGATCATTTTTAGTCTTCGGTTCAATAGCAAGAGAGATAACCGGATCAGGGAAGGTAATCTGCTCCAGTACGATCGGATTTGCCTGATCACTGATCGTATCACCGGTAATAGTTTCCTTAAACCCGACGACCGCAACGATTTCCCCGGCATAGGCTTCCTTAATTTCTTCCCGTTGGTTAGCGTGCATCAAAAGCAACCGGCCAATACGTTCCTGCACCCCTTTGGACGAGTTGTAGGCATAGGAACCGGATTCTATTTTTCCGGAATAGATACGCACATAGGTAAGCTTCCCGACGTGGGGATCAATCTGCACCTTAAATGCCAGTCCGCAGAATTTATCTTCATTGGTACGTTTTCTCGTGATTGCTTCCCCGGTTTTCGGATCCGTTCCGTTTACCTCAGGAAGGTCCAAAGGAGAGGGTAAATAGTCCACTACCGCATCCAGAAGCGGCTGGACCCCTTTATTGCGAAGGCTGGTTCCGGCATAAATCGGAACAAGTTTATAGGAAATAGTTGCTCTCCGGAGCGCAGCTTTGAGTTCTTCCACTGTCGGCTCTTCCCCATTGAGATATTTTTCCAAGAGTGCGTCATCGGTTTCGGAAATTTTTTCAATCAGATCATGACGGCGTTTTTCCACTTCTTCCTTGAGTTCTTCCGGTACATCCCCTTCGTCAAACGATGCACCAAGATCGTCGGAGTGCCAAATAAGTGATTTACGGGTCAGGAGATCGACGTTACCCTTGTAGAGATTTTCCCTGCCAATCGGATACACCATGACAGCCGTCTTACACCCCAACCGCTCTTCTATGGATTTGACCGTATTATCCAGATCCGCGCCGATTTTATCCATTTTGTTGACAAAACAGATACGGGGCACCTTATATTTATCTGCCTGGCGCCATACGGTTTCCGATTGGGATTGCACACCTTCCTCACCGTCAAGAACGGTAATACCACCATCAAGCACCCGAAGGGACCGCTCTACTTCCGCCGTAAAATCCACGTGTCCCGGCGTATCGATGATGTTAAAACGGTAGTCCTTCCAAAATGCGGTTGTTGCGGCAGACACGATGGTAATACCCCGTTCCCGTTCCTGTGCCATCCAGTCCATGACCGTTGTGCCTTCATCAATATCGCCGATTTTGTATGAACGGCCCGTATAATAGAGGATCCGTTCCGTTGTCGTGGTTTTCCCTGCATCGATATGAGCGATAATACCAATATTACGGACTTTATCCAACGGAACTTCGCGATTAAGGGTTACTGTTGTGTTTTGGGTTGCCATATATGTGCTCCTGACATAAAAAAACTGCTCATCAGCGCAGTTTCATTGTTCTTTATGAGTACTCTATTGTACAAAATATTTGTGCCTTTTGTCTATATTGATATTAGAGTCTCTGACGCAAGTCAGACATAATACGAAAAACATCTTATTTCCAATATCCATATACCACGTATCCGACGCTGGGATATTCCGGAGGTTCCCCAAGCATCAGAACCGACGAAGATTGATACAATATTCCCGATTGCGCCTTTTTATTGCGGTTTTTTATGTACATATCCAATAGTACTAGTGATGCAGGTGAATCAACACGGGTTCCAGGAAGTGCCAGTAATGTGTCGTAGAAACCATTTTCCAGAAATGAAACGGTTTGCATGTCCAACGCGTTTCTTTCCCGTTCCGGTGTGTCATGGGAAAAATCAACCGATGCAATGGCAACACACCGGTCAAGAATTTTTTGACCTGCAAGAAACCGTGCGAGTGTTTCCACCTCTTCTTTCCCAGCTTTACGTGATACCAAAATCGGAAACACCGTCGCGTCGGGAAGATACGTTTTTAGATATGGCATCTGCGCGGCAAATGACTGATCTTTGGCAATTCCCGCGGCATCCTGTGCAACCGTATCCGGCAATTTTTCCGTACGGGTAACCGGGAAAACAACTCCAAACGGTGTTTCCCATTCCCGAATGGCAGCAAGAAACGGTGTCTTTCCCACTTCCAGATGATTGGGGCCAAACAAGAGAATGCAAGGTGGAGAAACCGCGTGTATACGGTTCCATGCAGCTGATAAAATCGGTGCGGCAACAGTATGGTGGGGTATCACCATGGCAACGA
>CAZVTJ010000067.1:0-4373 GCA_964630015.1 uncultured Gammaproteobacteria bacterium
AAGCTATGCTTGCCTCAGCATAGATACCACGGGCTTTAGCCCGTGGAGTATCATTGTAAAATTATTTCGTTTGTATCTCCAACCAACTCAACAGAATCGTCTTTAATTAACAATGCTTGGTTATCATGTAATACTTTAACAGGGTACTTGGTGTGTTCAATTCCTTGTTTTACAGCATCATGATATTTTGACTCGTAATGTACGCTGACAAGAAATGGAACAAGATTCATACCTGATTCGTTCCCTGCGAGCCCATGTGTATTTCTTAATGGTTTTTTCCATAAAGCCATTTCTATGGTTGGACAGGCAATATATGTACCGGCACTGCAACCTATGTATATTTTTCCTTGCTGTATTAATTCCTTAACCACATTGTCAAAACCACTTTGTTTCACATATTTCAATAAATAATATGGATCACCACCCTGGACATACACTATATCTTTGTCTTGGAGTAGACTAAAAAGATCGGATTCATTTTTACCAAAAACATCAATGTCTTCCACAGTAAATCCCAATTTAATCATCAGTTCCTTTTCATCATCTCTCCACTTCGGATGGTTTGACAGTCTGGAAGCAGTTATTATGTGAGCGACCCGTATTTCCGCTGGCGGTTTTGGAAGAATTTTTAAAATTTCGTCTTTTACCTTAAAACCTTGTGATGTTAAAAGTAGTGTTTTCATAAAAATCTGTTTTATACGTATATTTTGATTGTTAAACAATTACTCCCTGGGTGAAAGTTTATATATTATTGTTAATAGCGTAATTGATACTAATTGCGATATATAAGGAAACCATAGTAACTGTACTAATAGTATTAGCAATAATAAACCTACTAATATTTTTGGAATCCCAAAAATAGCATTATTAATATTATTTTTAGGGTAATGTTTCATATAAAATCCCATTAATATAATCGTGAGAGCTTGGGTTACATACGGATAGAATATTAATGGTGAAGGGATATTTGCAACTATTGCAAGTAATAAAAATTTATTAGCTCCGTTATTGATGCTTATTTCATTTTTTATTATTTCAAATACAGATGAAAATATAGATTTTTTTAAATTCATAAATAATTATTTATTTTGAAACGATTGGGTATATGCATTCTGAAGCATAGTGTTTTCCCATCCTTTTGCCAACAATGTGTCTTTAATCGAAGTCCAATCATACCCAGCGTCAAGACATGTTTTTATACATGTAACGAGCGCCTCGGGTGGTGTACTGTTTTGATCGGTATCAGTTTTTATTGAGTTAGCAGTATTTACTTCATTTTGTATTGTATGAACGATTTTATTTTGCTTCACTTCACGCTCTTTTTCCAAAAGTCGTAATAATCCGTTTCTATCTACAAGCCAAACGCCGACCTTATTGGCAACTTTCCATGCCATATCCGTAAAATAATTATTGGTAACGATAATGGAGGCATGACAATGATGGTACCTACATCCGGTATAAATTTCCTGGACTGCTTTTTCCCCGATATGGGTAGTCCATCGTTTTGCTTGAACTGCTGTACGTTTTCCATCCTTTTCCAATATCAAATCAACACCGCCATCGCCGGAATGACCAACATGAGTAACACAGTATCCAAGATTTTCGTAGAGTAATAGAAGTCTTTGTTCAAATACAGTACCACTCATGGAATCAATTTCTAAAATTCCTGTTTGTTCAAGTTTCTTCCATGATGTATACCGAAAAAATTCGCGAATTATTATGACGATACATATTGTTACGATAAGCGGTAGTATTAATCGGATACCGGTGAAAGATAGGGGAATTACCTGTTTTATATTTTTAGAAAGTGCTCCTGAAAGAAAGAAATAACAAATGAAGACGACGATAATTTGAGCAATAATACTGGAAAATGATTCTTTTCTTCGATATTTTCGACGCCGATATCTCATACAAAATTATTTTTCCCAGCAATTGCGGCAGCGGGCTTCAAACACACTGTCCTTGAGCGATTTAACAAGCGACGGATCGTTTGTCAGCGGATCGACGGATCCATCGTCCTTCGTTACGCGTTTATGGAATACCGCATCCTCTCCACACATCATACAGACAGAGGTAAGTTTCGTTACCTTATCCGCCATTGCCATGAGTGCTGGAACGGGAATAAACGGCTGGCGATCATAGGTCATGGCAAGACCGGTAACGATGACATGAAGTCCTTTTTCCAAAAGCGCTTCCACTACAGGAACAAGTTCCTCGCCCAGCCACTGAGCTTCATCAATTCCCACAATTTCGGTTTGCGGGTCAAGAAGCGAAACTATTTCATCCGTTTTATCGATAATCTCGCATTCTTCCGTAATTCCGGCATGGGAATATAGTTTTTTATCGTGACCGTAGCGGATATCGTTTTTGTGTTTGAATACCTGGACTTTTTTGTTACCGATGCGTGCCCGTTTGACCTGGCGGATCAGTTCTTCCGTTTTTCCGCAGTACATAGGGCCGGCGATTACTTCCAGGTATCCGAGTGGTTTGTGTTGTGTCATAGCACTATGTTCCCACAGAAAAATACGTTTTAAAAGTACACAATTTTATATGAACGGCTCTGTTCCTGTTTGTAGTAGTTTGTCCCTCTTGCATCCTGGTCTTTTCGGGTTTATTCTGGGAGTGTATTCGGGTATTTTTCGGTATGACAACACAGATAAACGAATCGGTTTCCGTAGATTTACTCAGTAATCATATGACGAAACAGTCATATCCGTGGATTATGCATTGGCGCGGCAGGAAGTACATACTCCGCCAAGTGGGAATGCACCACCATGTGTATGAAGGACGCATACTTACCCATATCTTCAGTGTCACCGACGGCAGTTCGTATTTTCGGTTAAAATTCGATACGGAGGCATTACGCTGGAAGCTGCTCGAAGTCGAGGCTTCCTGAAAAAGGAGGGGACTATGTGCGGACGGTTTCTTCTTGATGACGATCCAAAAGACCTTGCGGCGGTGTTTGATGCATCGGCACGGGAATTGCCCTTTCCGTCGGAAAAAACGGCTACACCGGGCATGATGATTCCGGTTGTCAGGACGGACCCTGACGGAAAACGCGAGATTCTTCCGATGCGCTGGGGGCTTATTCCATCCTGGGCGAAAGATCCAAAAATCGGCTATAAAATGTTCAATGCCCGATCCGAAACAATCCAAAGCAAGCCATCTTTTGCCGTTCCTCTCCGGAGGTCCCGCTGTCTTATCCCGGCAAGCGGATTTTACGAATGGAAGCACAGCGGGAAAACGCCGGTACCGTATATTTTTACCCTTACGGATACACATGTCTTTTCGTTTGCCGGATTGTATGACCAATGGAAGGATCCCGAAGGTCATACACTGTTAAGCTGTACGGTCATCACAACAGCGCCTAACTCTCTGATTGCACCAATCCATGACCGTATGCCCGTTATCCTGCCGCATGAGCACCATACCCGATGGTTGTCGGGTAACACACCGGAAACGGACCTTCTGCCGCTTCTTACCCCGTACCCGTCGGATGCCTTTTCCATGCAGAAGGTCACGTAGGAACACACTATGGATACCATTCTGTCCGAATCCGTTGGATTTAACCCCGCACACCCGATTTTCATGCATATAGACCTCAACTCCTGTTTTGCCTCGGTGGAACAGCAGGCAAATCCGCTGCTTCGCGGAAAACCCGTTGCCGTTGCGGCATATCCGACAAACGGCGGATGTATTCTGGCTGCAAGCCGTGAGGCAAAAGCCCTGGGAGTAAAAACCGGTATGCGGGTCGGAATGGGAAAATCAATTATTCCCGGTCTTACGGTCCTTACGCCCGATCCGCCTAAATACCGCTTCGTGAACCGGAAACTGCTTGGACTTTTGCAGCGGTTTTCCAGTCAGGTGGAAGTCAAATCGATTGACGAAATGGTTGTTTCCATGGGGGTAGCACAGCAGTTTTGGCACAAGGCGGGAAATTTTCCTTCCGTGGAACTGGCAATGGAAGATACTGCCCGGGAAATCAAAAAAAACATCAAAGAGGAAATCGGGGAGTGGCTGACGGTATCGGTTGGCATTTCCACCAACCGCTATCTGGCAAAAGTGGCATCGGGGCTCCATAAACCCGACGGACTGGACACGATTACGGGTGAAAATGCAAAAACCATATTTTCCGCCATGCAGGTGGAAGAGCTGTGCGGGATCAAAACCGGCTACGGATCGCGGCTTCGGCGGTTTGGAATAACCACAGCACTTGCCATGTACAACGCCCCCATCAAAACACTCATGGCTGCATTTTCCTCGATCGTCGGGTATCACTGGTGGCTCCGGCTGCATGGATGGGAAGCAGATGACCGGCAGTTTGACAGGAAAAGTTTCGGCCAGTCGTATGCATTCGGCAAAAAAAGCATATT
>CAZVTJ010000068.1:0-4125 GCA_964630015.1 uncultured Gammaproteobacteria bacterium
GATGATCTGGAATGCCTCCGACGAGTCATGTTTATCCAAAAACCGTTTCTTTTCCATAACAACAAGCGGGACGTCCAACTGGTATGCCAAATTCCGGGCCCGCTTTACCCCGCCCACATCCGGGGAAACGACAACCGGATCGTCAAGATTAAGCTTGATGATTTCCTGTTGGAGGATCGGCATGGCGGAAAGATGCGTCACAGGAATCTGGAAGAATCCGACGATTGCGTCGTTGTGCAGGTCAAGCGCGATAATTTCCTTATATTTTGACACTTCCAGAAATTTCGCAATGACCCGTGCCGATATCGGTTCACCGATCCGGTGCTGTTTATCCTGCCTGGCATAGCCCATATAGGGAATGATGGCGATCATGTTTTTAGGGGCACTCCTGCGGATTGCATCGCCCATAAGGGCAATTTCCATAATATGTTCATCCATGGAGTGTGAAAGGGATTCCAGGACAAAAACGGTTTTATCCCGTACGTCTTCCTGAATCCAGGGCCGGAGTTCACCGTCGGCAAATCGGGAAAGGTCCACTGTGCCGAGCGTTACTCCTAAAATTTTTGCTACTTCATGAGCAAGGGGTATATTGCTGCTGCCGGAAAATAAAAGAAAGTCTTTCATTTCTTTAGCATACAAACGAAGCGACAAAAGGACAAGGGATCAATGGGATTTTTTATATTCGACAAGCGCCTTTTTCAAGAGTTCTACCGCACGGATGAGTTTTGTACTGTCAAGCACATAGGCAATCCGCACTTCCTGCTTCCCCGCTCCCGGTGTTTTGTAGAATCCTGAAGCTGGCGCAAGCATCACCGTTTCCTTTTTATCAGAAAAATCGGTAAGTAAAAACCGACAAAAATCCCCCGAATCGGAAACCGGGAGTTTGGCGATAATGTAAAATGCTCCTTCCGGAAGCGTTGCCGTAACACCCGGAATTGTGCGGAGTCCCGCATACAAAACATCACGGCGTTTTTGGTATTCACGGCGCACATCTTCCGTATAAGAAACCGGTACATCCCCCATTACAGCGGCAATTGCCTGATCCACCAATCCTGCCGAAAGCCTTCCCTGTGCAATACGCAGCACACCGGATAAAAGTTCGTCGTGAAGCGTCACCAGACAGCCGATCCGAATTCCGCATGCGCTATACCGTTTGGAAAGGCTGTCGACCAAAATACACTGCCTGGGCATACGTTCCATAAGCGAAAGAATCGATGCAGGTTTTCCCCCTTCATAGACAAATTCCCGGTACACTTCGTCGCTTATCAGAAAAATGTTGTGCGCTGATGCAATATCGCCCAGCATCTCCAGTTCATCCTGGGTATAGACGGTGCCTGTAGGATTATTGGGAGTGCACAAAAGTATGGCTTTTGTTTTTTTGGTGATATGGCACTCAATTTCCTTCCGGGAAGGCAAATGGAAACCATTGGCGATGGATGTTGTCACGGGAATGCAATTGATGCCATATACTGCCGCATACGAAGCATAATTGGCATAAAACGGCTCAAACACAAGGATGTCATCACCGGGATCACAGACGGCAAAAAGAGCCATGGCAATTGCTTCCGATCCACCAACCGTTACCTGAATATTTTCCGTGCCGATAAAGCCATATCCAAGTTTTTTGTAATATGCTGCAAATGCTTCCAGTAGCGATTTGTCGCCCTGTGATTGCCCATACCCAATTGGATTTTGCTTCCAGTTGGTAAGGACGGAAAGCATTTCCTTGGGGGTTTGGATATCGGGATCACCGATATTAAGGTGATACACGCGTGTCCCGCGGGCTTTAGCGGCATTTGCCAGCGGAACAAGCACCCGGATTGGAGATGCCGGAACCGTATTGAGCCGCTTGGAGGGTGTGGGATTCATATATTATTCCTTCTCTATGGTAAATTCCATTTCCACTGATGGTTTTCCGAATTCTTTGGAAGCACTGAGCCCCCGCAGGAACAGTTCCATAAACTTATCTTCCCCGCCGGTTGAACCCGGCGCAAACGCAAGTTCCCCTTCCCGCACGGAAAATGTACCGCCGGTAAAAAACGCCGTCCGTTTGATGCCGTTCAGGCTCACAAGCACCGGTTGCCCGGGAGGAAAATGAACGGTTGATGACCGTGTTGTCGTTTTGATATTTCCGTATCCGTCGATCCAGGCAATGCGGTTTGCCGGAACATCGGGAATAAGCGACGTATCCAACACTTCGCCAAGAAATGTAGTATCACCCTTCCCGATCCCAATAACCGCTTCGGGGTAAAAATCACGTGACCGAAACTGCGAACCCTTATTTGCCACATTCACTTTGCGAAACTCGGCGATAAAGGGTTTTATGAAGGAAAAACAATACCCGGCATTCACCCCGACGATAACGGATCCGTTTGTGAGTTTTGCATACACCAGACCTTCGCCTTCATTTTGTACACGGACTTCCTTTTTGTCTTTTCTGGGCGCGGTATTGGTATAGATCACCATTCCCGCAATCGGATTGACAAGGGCAAACTGGGATGTCCAATACCCCGTCGCAATTGTCGAAAAAGCGGGAACGGATGTGGGGAAAATCCTGATATCACCCCCAAGGAGCGTTAGCTTCTGCATAACTTCGGAAAATGCAGGATCTCCGACTCCATAATCGGCGATAAGGTGAATCGTCTGTACTGTTTTCATGTCTGTACTTCCTTTCCCAATGGTTTATACATATGTACTTCGTCTTCGTATTTCCCCTTAAACAACAGTACGCCAGGCGTTCTCCCACACTCCAGGAATCCGACACTCCTATACAAATTGGATGCGGTTTCATTTGACGCAAAACACGTCAGGACAAGAAGCCGTAGTCCCAGCTTTTCCGCTTCCTTGATTAGCGTCGTAAGACATAGTTTTCCCACTCCGTCACCACGGAATTTTTTCGTGACCGATATCCCCACTTCCCCAACGTGGGATTTGCGAAGCGTATACCTTCTGACTTCAAATGATGAAGCAAGTTCGCCGTCGATAAACGCAAGCAAATGAATCTTTTTATCTGCCTTCACATCTTCAACGGCCTTTGCAACATAATCATCCTCATGGGATTTCGTCAAATGATCGCCGGAAAGCAGCACGAACGTATCTTCGTCTATTAACGCATTGGCATAGGAAAGCAAAATATCCGCATCCTGCTTTGAAAGCGACCGTATATGGACGGATTTACCGCTTTTTGTCGTAAGGGTTGCAATTGTTTTCCCCGGTTCCATAGAAAATGGCTTACTGATTGAAATTCTTGGTCAAATCGGTAAGTTTTGCAGCAGCAGCCTGCTGTGATTGCTTAATTGCGGAATTGATTGCCCGTTTCACCGATTCATTGGCAATCCCGTCGATTTCCACAAGCTTCACGCTTTGGTTACCGTTGATCACGATTTTAACCGGACCGTCAGTGACAGTAAATTCCTGGCCCTCAAGCGCCTGCTGGATGGCAAGAGCCTGTTTGCGCATCGCATTCATATCTCCAAGAGCCTTAAATGGATTCATCATATATCCTCCTTATGAAAAGTATACTTTTTTTTATTTTTTCCCCAATACGATCTGGATTCCCACCGTTACTCCGAATAATTTTTTGAAGACGGAAGACAGCGTATCACGCACTTTCGCGTCTGACAAGCGGTCCTTGTGGAACGGATAGAATGCTTCGATAACGATCATCCCATTATCCGTACTGACGGGTCGTGTTGAACGAAGTACGCCGGATACGGAATTGTTAAACGGTTTCATTGCTTCAATAACATCACTCCAATGTGTTTTGAGCTTTTCAAGCGTAAGCTCGACACTGTTTGGTGGTGGATCCGTAGATACAGGGCGCGCATCCGGTACGGTTTGTTTGGGCTCGGGCTTCTTTTTTTCCTCCACGGGTTTTTGGTCCTTTTTTTCCTCCTGCTGCACGGGTTTTCTTTCCGCCTCCCTCTTCACGGAACAATAATTTACCAATGCCACTTCGAGCGGAAGCTCTGCAACCGGCGACACACGAAGGAGCGAATAGACCCCGGTAAACAGATCCGCCAGTACAGTCAGTTCTTCCGTTGAAAACTGATCATTGGGGTTTTTGGGTAATTTTCCCGGAAGATATCGTGCAAGAAGGAGCGAATGGACATAGGAGGCGCAATC
>CAZVTJ010000069.1:0-4123 GCA_964630015.1 uncultured Gammaproteobacteria bacterium
GTCCCATGTTGTACGGTCGGCAAGGGTTGCCACGCGCATGGACCAGACATTTTTCTTGTTCATACCGTCTCGATTATGGCACCAATAGGAGGTGTGTTACAATGGGATTGTATGGCATCTGCTCGTGTAAAACGACCAATACGGAAGAAGAAATCTACATTTATTTCCCCTGTCGATACCAGTATTTTCCCATCCATTATTTCCTTCTCTTCAGTACGTGGTGTATCACGGATTTTTTTGGGGTTTGAGATGCTTCTTGCGGCTTGTATAGTCGTCGGGACATTCTGTCTTGTTGTTCTTCATTGTTTAGGCGCTAAATAAGCATGTCTTCGCTGTAAAATCCACGCGATGGTACAATGGAGGCATGGTGGTGGAGAATGGATTCCGGGATATCCGCAATAAATCGGGATACCGTGCCGGTTATGCGCGATCCGAAATACAGGCGTTGTCTGGCATATGTTAACGTCAGACGGTTTTTTGCCCTGGTTATTCCCACATAACAGAGCCGCCGCTCCTCTTCCAGTTCCTCCCGGTCCATAAGCGCTCTGCTATGGGGAAATAACCCTTCTTCCATCCCGATAATAAACACATCGGAAAATTCCAGTCCTTTAGCACTGTGGAGTGTCATGAGAGTAACGGCATTTCCGGGTTTTTGTGAGGTCTGTCGCGGTTTGGCTTCTTTTTCCAATAGTGCTACCGTCTCCAGGAATTCAACAAGTCGTGGATACTGCGTTGCAACGGAGCGCAGCTCCTTGATATTTTCCAACCGGTATCCTTCCTCTTCGTTTCGGGGATCATACAGATCGGTGTATCTGGTGACATCCAAAATTCGGTCCAGGATTTCCAGTGTAGAAAGGGCAATGAGGGACTCGTCTTTGTGGATTTTTTCCTGGAGTTCCAGAAAGCGGGTAAGACGGCCTTTTCCGATTTTTTCCGCACGCGAAAGTGAAACCGTATCGCCCGGATGGAGGATGAGGCGAAGATAGGCAATAACATCTTTTATTTCCTTGCGTTCATAGAACTTCGTTCCGCCGACCAATTGGTAGGGAATTGCCGCTTTTACCATTGCTTCTTCGATGGCACGGGATTGGGCATTCGTCCGGTATAAAACGGCAAAGTCGCCATATGGTTGCCCGCTTTGCAGGATTGTCGTTACGATAAACCCCGCTTCGTCCTTCTCGTTTTGCGCCTCATAGAGTTCAATGGCGGTTTCGGATGATTTTTCCGTCCATAACTTAAGGATCGGATGGCTTCTGTTTTTGGAAATGACCGCATATGCGCCGTCAAGTATTGTTTGGGTGGAACGGTAATTTCGTTCCAGATGGAATTCCTTTGCATGGGGGTAATCGGTTTTGAAATTGACGATATTGGTAAAGTCCGCTCCACGGAACCGGTATATGCTTTGTGATGCATCCCCCACGACGGTGATGTTTTTGTACCTTCCGGAGAGGAGCTTTGTGAGTGAATACTGTGCATGGTTGGTGTCCTGGTATTCATCAACAAGGATGTAATGGAACTGTTCCTGGTATTTTGCGAGAGTGGTTTTATCACCCACAAACAACTTTACCGTTTCCATGATCAGGTCATCAAAATCGAGTGCAGTATTTTTTCGGAGCGTCTGTTGATAGGCAATATAGATTTTTGCTACCGTTTCCTGGAAATAGCCCCGGGCGTATTGGGGATATTCGAGCGGTCCGATGAGTTCGTTTTTTGCTTCGGAAATCGTTTTGAGGATTGCGTTCGGATGGAAATTTTTCGTCGAGATATCCATATCCTTCATGATTGATTTCACCGCATCGAGCTGATCGTCGGTATCATAAATGACAAAATCATTGCCGATTCCGCCACGCGGCCCGTCCGTCCGCAGGATCCGTGCACAGATGGAATGGAATGTGCCGGCTATCGGTAACTGTGAGGAAGAAACTCCTAAAAGTTCGGTGATCCGTTTTTTCATTTCACCTGCTGCCTTATTGGTGAAGGTAACCATAAGGATTTGTGTCGGATCAACGGCTTTTTCCCGGATAAGGTATGCGACTTTATGGGTAAGTACCCGCGTTTTTCCCGAACCGGCGCCTGCAAGGATGAGTGATGGGCCTTCTGTATAGCACACCGCTTCCTGTTGATGGGTATTGAGAGTTGAAAGAATTGGCGATTGCATGTTTGGTCTATGGTATCACGGTCTATACACAGGATGCAGGGAGAAAAAATCCATCTGGTATGATACCTATATGGCAAAACGTCTTCTTACACTTTGTATCGGTATATTCTTGGTGATGGGTGGGGCAGTGGTAAGCATTTTTCTGTACGGTATGGTGTTTTTGCGTGGTCTTGGTATATCCCCGGGTGAGTTAGTCCAGACGCTACGAAATCCCGATACTGCACTTGTTTCCACCGGCTCCCGGACGAACATTTTGGTTTTGGGAATTTCGGGCGGTAACCACGAAGGGAATTTATTGACCGACAGCATTACACTTTTGTCTTTCGGAAAAACGGCAAGCACATCCGCAATTCTTTCCGTACCGAGGGATCTCTGGAGCAGTACCCTTCAGGATAAGGTGAATAGTGCCTATTATTACGGTGAATTGTCGGAGAGCGGGTCCGGCCTCCAATTTGCCCGTGGGGTTATCGGAAACATTCTGGGAATTCCCATCCATTATGCGTTGACGATTGATTTTTCGATGTTTTCGGAGTTGATTGATGCGTTTGGCGGTATCGAGGTACAAGTGGGGTCATCATTTCGTGATGAGTGGTATCCGGTTGCCGGGAAGGAAAATGATATCTGTGGCGGTGACACAACCTACCGGTGTCGGTACAAAACGGTAACCTTCACCAAAGGGTTAAGTCATATGGATGGCGATACGGCACTTACCTATGTTCGCAGCCGTCATGCGGAAGGGGATTCGGGTACGGATTTTTCCCGCGGCACACGGCAACAGGAGGTTATTGAAGCGTGTGTCGAAAAGCTAAAACATCCGGTTTCATGGATGACGCTTCTGCGGTCGGGAAAACTCCATACGATCGCCTCATTTTTTCTTCAGGGGGATATGACGGGCATTGATCTGGTGGTAGCGGCACTTCGGATTTCGGGCATGCAAATATCCGATATCCGAAAAGTTACCATTGACGATTTGCTTATGCCTTCCGAGGACCCACAAAAGCGGTATATATTGGTACCCATACAGAAGCTCCTTCAATTCCAAAAAGATGTACGGCTTCGGGTACTTGGTGAATGAAGAAGAACTCAGGAGTTACAAAAGCAGTCCGATGATGATAAGGATAATTCCCCCAAGAGCGGAGGCAATACCGGCGATACTGGGAATGCCGGTAACGGGGGTTTCAGGTGTTGGAGTTTCTTCCTGCGCGAGCGGGCAGCTACAATCCGTTTCATCGAGACATTCCGGTTTTCGGCACATCCCGGTATAGCAGACAAGTCCGGATTCGCAGTCACTATCCGTCGAACATGACTGGCTACAGCTTGCGATTGTGGTTGGGGTAGCCGTCGGTTCATTCGTTGATGTTGCAGTCGGTGCAGATGTAGATGTTGCCGTTGGCGCTCCAGTTTCGGTAGCAGTTGGTTCCTGTGTCTCGGTTGGTTCCGTTGTGGCAGTGGCGGTAACGGTTGAGGGTGGCGTATTTGTTGGTGTGCTTTGCGGGCGAAGCGTCGCCGTTGGACCATGGACACATGATGCACTACATTGGATTTTAGAATCGCATCCTGTAGTAGGAATACAGTAAGTATTGGATTGATTTACCGTATCGATCTGTCCGCATTCGTTTGCACCAAGTTTTCCGCTTGTGCATGATCCAAATTCCCACCAGACACCCGGATCAGTTTCTCCGCATGATCCTGAACAACCGAGTGGACAATGATAAAAGATGCATTGTTTGAGTGTTCCAGGTGTACCGCCGGTTGTATTGCATGTTGTGCCGACGGGCGGGAACGTACAGCTGGTTACCGGTTTTTTGGTTGCAGTAGGTGTTGACCCAATTGGTTCTCCGCCAGTACATTGCTCTGGTGTAACGTTAACACACGCAGCATAATTACCACTACTTAAACATGTTTGAGTACCTTTACATTGTTTTAATGTGTATCCAGTAACCTGAGATCTATTAAAACAATCAA
>CAZVTJ010000070.1:0-4088 GCA_964630015.1 uncultured Gammaproteobacteria bacterium
ACAATAAAACAATGATTCAATGACACACAAAAAATTACTCTTCCACCCCCACAACCTTTGCTCCATCAGGGTCAAGTCCTGCATCGGCAAGTGAGCCAATATACATAAATTTATCCGCTGCCACTGCATCAACTTTCCCGGTAATAATCTTTTCCACATCGGCAACCGTCGTCTCCCGGGAAACCGTCACACCCTTTTTCCCGGTCTGAGCCTCTGTTGTATAAAACGGCTGGGTCATATAATTCGTCAATTTGCGAGCTCGCTGGTAAATCAGCTGATCATGGGGGGAAAGTTCCGCCTCGCCCACGATGGCCACGATACGGGCAAGCCGCTGGTTTTCATGCAGCACTTCAAGCGCCTTGGTGGCAACCTCATAGTGGTGATCGCCCACAATTTTCCTATCCAATGTAGAAGAGGAAGACACCAGTGAGTCAATCGGCGGGTAAAATCCCCGGGATGCAATCACACGCGACAGGATGATCTGTCCATCCAGTTGGGACAAAATGGCAGCCACACCCACATCGGAGAGTTCATCCGCCGGTACGTAGACCGTCTGACAGCTCGTAATGGCTGCCGTATCGGTAGTAATCAAACGGTTTTCAAAATTTGCAATTTCCGTGGCCAGTGTTGCCTGGTACCCAAGTTCGGATGGAATGGAACCCAAAACAGCCGACACCTCCGCTCCGGCCTGCACCAACCGGTACACGTTATCGGCGAAAAACAGCACGTCCTTTTTATCCCCATCCCGGAACGACTCCGCAATGGTGGCAGCAGCTGCGGAAATACGAAACCGGACAGCCGCATTTTCATTCATCTGGCCAAACAACAGCGCAACACGGGAAATAACCTTGCTTTCCTCCAGTGACTTCATCAGTTCATGGCCCTCGCGGATCCGCTCCCCGATACCGGCAAAAATAGCCAACCCTTCCATTTTGAAGGTAATATTACGAAGCAGTTCCGTCTGCAAAACGGTTTTTCCCACACCTGCGCCGCCAACGAAACCAAATTTTCCGCCCTTAATAAACGGGGTAAAGAAATCAATCGCCTTAATGCCAGTTTCCAAAAGCTCAGTCGTGGTCACACCCTTGGTGCCGGCGCCTTTTTCTGCGTAAATTGGCACGGATTTTGTGGGAACAATTTCGCCTTTATTATCCACCGGTGTCCCAAAGAGATTAAACACCCGTCCCAGAATCTCAGGGCCAACCGGAATCCGAAGCGGCGAACCGGTGGAAATAATGGGCATATCACGCCGCAACAACCCGGTTTTTGTAAGCGACAAGCACGCCAGCTGATTCCCCGGTTCATAGGCATATACTTCCAACCGAATCTCGGGATTCTCCGGTGACGTTAACACATCAAAAAATTTAGGAAGGCTTTCTTGCTTTTCATACGCAATCTCCACGATCTGCCCGCGCACCACCCGCACCCTCCCCTCAAACGATGCCCCCTGGGATTTTTCCTGCTGCTGGGAAGAAGGCTCTGACTCTTTGTGAACATCTGCCACCGGATTTCCCATACCTGCACCTGATGTTTCATCGAAATCTGATTTTATCCTATCAGGATAATCTTTCTGGGTAGTTTTAGCAGTTGAAGGACTCTGATTGCCAGTCATAGAGGATACATTTTTTTCCGAATTTCCATTTTCGTTGAGCACTGGATTCACCTTATTCCTATTGGATTGTTGCCCCATACCACCGGGAACCCCACCAATGACAACCCCACCGCCGACCGGCATGTCCGGAGGAGGTTCTGGAACCGGCATATACCCCGGAACCGGCACGCCACCCTCCGGAAGAGGATCAGGCAACGGATGAATCGGTGGTGTTGGATCGGTTGTATTCATTTTCCCTTCCATTTCGACATCCCGCTAAATGTTTCCATCAAACGGGCATTCAAAAACGAGTTCGTTACCTTATACAGCTGGCTGTGCTTTTCCTTTTCCAGCTCATTGGCGTTCTGCTCAGCGGCAGACATGGTCATCAGCCGCGCCGCCGTCCGGGCAAGGTCAACTTCCAGCATAACACGAAAAAACAGGACCGACCGAACGGAAGTTTCAAAGAAATTGAGCATCTCGGAAACCTCCGGCTCAAACAAGGTCTGCGCCTCATCATCCTTGTCCAGCTCCCCATGCTCTTCCCGAAGCGCAATGTCCATAATGCCAACATCCTGGCTCATGAGCGACTTAAAATGCGGGTAATAGAGCATCACGGTTTTATATGGCTTCACGTATTCCATAAATGTCATGACCTCTTCTTTTTTTGGTGTATCATGCTCAAACAGTTGGACTTCATATTTTTTGGGAAATCGGATCGATGACAGATAATCCCTCCCCGTTGCCCCAACAACCAACAGCGTCGGACTCCCCGTTTGAGCGTCCTTGACGAACTTACGCATAATGTTGACGTTAAGCGATCCGTAGAAGCGTTGGTTGGACGTAATGGCTGCATAGAGCGTGCCTTCCCGGTACTCCCCTTCATGTTTCTTTTTATCCGCCGCCTCCAGCTTCTCCGCTGCAGCCTGGACAATATGGTAGACCTTGGTAATATCCTGGTAAAACTCCGTATTCGTTTCAAAAGCAGCCCTGATCTTTTTAATCTTTGCCGAAGATGCCTCGGTAAACGCCGAGGATATGAATTTAAGCGTCTGAATATCTTCCAATTCTGCTTTAAGGTCGGTTAAGGATGGCATAGAAATACAATTGATAATTTATAATTCAAAATTCAAAAAACAATTCAGAATTCATAGTTCATAATTTATAAAACAATTCAGAATTCATAGTTCAAAATGAACGGTTGTTTACTAAAGAACACATGAAAAATTGGCTGGACGTCATATTTTTTTGTCATCCCCGACCTGATCGGGGATCCAGATTCATATTTTCTGGATTCCCTCCGCCGGCTGGCGAATTCGCGGTAATGACGATACATTATAAAATGTACATTGTGAACCATGAACTGTTTCATACATTATGAAATCTGAACTATGAATTATAAATTGTCTTCAAATCCCCAGTGCTTTCTTCACCGGTCCAAGCTCTTTTGACAGTGATTCCACTAAGGCATCAAACTTCATTCCTTTATACTGTGTGAAATACTTTGTATAGGTAGTATCCGTTTTGATAGTGTCAATAAGGGCCTTCTTTTTCCCCGCAATCACGTCAATTTCCATCCCGTCAAACAACCCCGTAAACACCAGCGTCAGCAAAACAATCTGGGCTTCCCAGGGAATAAATGTCTGCGGCGCCTGCTTTAACAGTTCTTCCAACACCTTCCCGCGCTTAATGGTTTTAAGCGTTTCAGGGGTTAATTCCGAACCGAAACTTGCGTACCGTTCCATCTCCTTGTAGTCAGCCAAGAGTGAGCGCACTTTGTCGGAAAGCACTTTATGGATAAATATCTGTGTCTGTCGGCCGACCCGGGTAACCGACTTATCCACCTGCACAGCCGGATAAGTGCCGGTGGCAAACAACCCGGCAGAAAACATAATGTGGCCATCGGTAATAGACATGACGTTGGTTGGAATCAGGTTGGAAAACGATTCAAGCGCCGTTTCGATAACCGGCAGCATGGTAATGGAACCACCGCCGTGAAGCTTGTTGAAGTTCCCTCCGCGCTCCAGTAAATGGGAATGCTGGTAAAAAATATCGGCCGGATAGCTCTCACGTCCCGGCACCCGGCCGGCAAGAAGTGACATTTCCCGAAGGTATTTTGCATGCGTTGCCAAATCATCAAGAATGCACAGAACATCCAATCCCTGCTTCTGGTAATACTCCGCAACGGAAATGGCAACCGCGGGGCAAATGGAAATCATAGGCGCGGATTCATTGGATGTTGCTGCAACGATAATCGTATAATCACCGGCACCCACCGCATTCACCGCTTCCGCAAACCGCCGGACTTCCAGTTCCGGCCGGCCGATTGCGGCATACACGCAAATCCGTTTGTAGGTCCGCTGGGCAATAATAATGTCCAGATAGAATGCATTTTGCCCGGCCCGGGCTTCGCCAAGTACCAATTCCCGTTGCCCCTGACCCACAGGAACAAGGGTATCAATCGTAGTCAAACCAGTATAGAACTGTCTCGTAATGA
>CAZVTJ010000071.1:0-4037 GCA_964630015.1 uncultured Gammaproteobacteria bacterium
GAGGCGATTAAGGAATTTGATGCCAATCCAAAAATCAGATTACTGGATATCCTCAATTGTCCGGGCGGATGCATCAGCGGGCCGGGTATTAAAAGCACATTGTCCGTCGAAGAGCGGAAACAGAAAATTCTTGATTACTACAAAGCCAGTACGAATAATCTTTAACCGCTTACCATATTCCCCGTTTTTCTGTTGGAAGCGTATCCGCAAGGTTGTGGATTAGGATTGGAAATAGCGGTTCTTCCGATCTGTTGTGTTGTATATACGGTTCACCCGCTTGAATACAATACGTTTTTCCTACATTTATCCCTCGATTCATATTTCCGAAAATGCCGATTGGTTGGTAAAGGGTTGGCTGGAACAGTTTTCCTACTGTAGCAATACCGCCTTTTTCCATTTCGTCATTGAGTATTCCAATATTTATACTTCTGGTTCCCTCCATAAAAACTATTAGCCCTACGGGTTGTTTAATTTTTGATAATTCCTGCATTCGTTTCGGAAATACTCTGTTGACAGACAATGCTAATTCTTGGGTTATTTCCGGATAATTCGTATTTCCGATTTGGTATGTTTGGACAACTCTAATTGGTTCAATGCCATAATGATGCTGTGCAATATCCGTCATAAGTTTAAAAGGACGGTTTTTTGGATCTTTTTCGTCCGTATGGCTGTACGATACAAGAATAATCCAGTGACGTAATCCGTCTGGATCAAGGGAAAGAATAACGGGTACGACATGGACGGGATCGTTATAGGAGGGGTGATTTACATACGCCACAACACTCATGTCGGGGTTATTTTGAAGTATGTCTTTCGTTTTTTCCAATCGTGTAAGACTTTCAGTTGGAATTTCAACAGTATTTATTAGTCTTGCAAGATTGGCTAATCGGAATACATCAGGGAATTTTGTAGTGGGGAACAATTCATGATGACTCATGTGTTTGATTTTTGGAGAAACATGTATTTTGTGTGTAATTATACATGAATCGTTGCTTTTGGCTGTATAATCGGGATACATGAAAAATATCCTTAAAATATTTTCCTTCACCCATAATTTTTGGAAATGGTATGTTCTCATGGGGTTTGCCGTTATCGTTTCTTCCGTCACATCCATCCTCCATCCGTTTATCCTTAAACAGGTTGTGGATAGGATCGTAGCAAAAACAACCGGATCCGGAAGTGATCTTCAGGGTATTATCGTTTTTCTTGTCCTTTTCTTCCTTCTGGATATCTTTTCAACCGTGTTTACCGCATTCAGCGGATGGATGGGGGATAATCTTGCGGCAAAACTCCAGACATATCTAACACGGAAATTTTATGCACACGTATTGTCCCTTGACGTCGGGTATTTTGATTCCCGGGTTGTGGGAAATATCGTCAATAAGATGTACCGCGGGATCGAAAGTATATCCAATTTTATCCAGAACGCGGTCAATAATTTTCTGCCGTTTTTCCTCTCCGCTACAATAACGATTGTCATTCTGGCATTCTATTCGCCTGTTATTGCCATTCTGCTTACCATATTATTTCCCGCATATATCCTTCTGTCCCATGCATCGACGATCCGGTGGGGAAAAATAGAGAACGAAAAAAATTCCATTATCGATGTTTCCCAGGGGCGTGTATTCGAAAGCCTTTCCGGTATCCGTGTGGTGAAATCGTTTTTGGCCCAGCATTTTGAACTCCATTCCTATAGCACCAAACGGGACCAGGTGGAAAAGATGACTGTTTCCCAATCGAGAATGTGGCATGGATATGACTTTCTCCGGAGGGCGGCACTCAATATCATTTTGTTTTTTATTTTGTCCTATATCGTCTATTTTACGTTTCAGGGTCGCTATACGATAGGGGAAATGACGCTTCTTATCCAGCTGGTAAATCAGGCGCGGTTTCCGCTGTTTGCCATGTCGTTTATTTTGGGGCAGATCCAGCGTGCCGATGCAGGGTCAAAGGATTTTTTTGAAATCTTGTCGACTCAGAGTGCACTACCGGATGCAACAACGGCAAAGGCAATTATCCTTCCGCACCCGTATCCGAAAAATACTCCGATGATTTCATTTGACAACGTATCATTTGCATACGAGGAGGGAAAAAACGTACTGCATGATATATCATTTTCTATCGGGAAAGGGCAAACATTGGCGCTTGTGGGTGAAAGCGGACAGGGAAAATCCACAATCGTGAATTTGATCCTTCGGTTCTATAAACCGGCAAGCGGTTCGGTGGAAATAGCGGGAAAGGACATTGGATCGGTAACACAGGAATCATTGCGGAAACTGATCGCGGTGGTATTTCAGGATTCGCTCCTTTTCTCCGGAACGATCAGGGAAAATATTTCCTATGGGAAAGAGCAGGCGTCGGAAGATGATTTAATCCGTGCGGCAAAAGCGGCAAATGCGTATGAGTTCATAATGGAATTCCCCCAAAGGTTTGATACGGTCATTGGTGAGCGGGGGATGAAGTTATCGGGCGGACAAAAACAGCGGATTGCCATAGCCCGTGCAATGCTCAAGGATGCGCCGATTATCATATTGGATGAGGCAACATCATCCCTGGACAGCAGATCGGAAATTGAAGTGCAGGAGGGATTGGACCGGCTTTTGGAAAACAGGACTACCATCATAATTGCGCACCGACTGTCGACAATTTCCCGGGCGGATTACGTATTGGTTTTATCAAACGGCACTGTTGCCCAGTACGGATCGCCCGATGCATTGATGAAAAAGAAAAACGGTTTATATGCACGGATGGTTTCATTACAGCAAACATTATTGAACGCATCACCCGAAGAGCGGAGAAAATCACTTGAACAGTATGACCTTGTTGCCTGATGGGTTGTTTTTCTGATGCAGTGCCGTTGTGACAAAAACCGTCCTGTGGAGTGGTGTTACCCCGTTTTTTTTGATGGCTTCGATATGCGCTTTTGTCCCGTACCCGGCATTGGTATTCCAGTGATATTGTGGGAATTGTTTATGGTACCGATCCATCATGGTATCGCGGATTACTTTTGCGCAAATCCCAGCAAGGATTACTTCCGGTATTGTTGCGTCGGCATCAACAATACTTTGGATATGTTTGGCACTGTTGCGGACTGATATATGGAGGTTTCCGTCGATAATAAAGCGGTCTGCCCGGATTTTCCGGATAAGACGGCGGAAGAGCTCCTTGTTTGCCCATCCGATTCCGTAACGATTAATACCGGTAACCGAAATCCATGCAGGAACAACGGTTGCGTATGGAGGTTTAAGAATCCGGAAAATCTTTTTCCTTTGGAGCGGCGATAATAGTTTTCCATCCCGTATTTTTATCCCGCAAAGGGTTTCCAGTTGGGTAAACGAAGATTGGAGGGTTACGCCGCATCCGAAGATCGGTCCGGCAAGCGGTCCGCGTCCGGCTTCATCAAGACCGCAAAGAATGATGGCGTTACTGTGCATTGAGTTTTTTTGCCAGTTCTTCCTGCTGGGCAAAAAGCGTTTGGTCCTGGGGAATGTAGGACTGTTCCTGCGGTGTAAGCCATTGGTTTTTTTCCATACGGGCAATAATTGCCTGGATATTAGAAATCCTTTGGGAAATAATGTCGTTGATCCGGTCAACATCGCCGCGGTTTTTGTCATAAAATTCGCCCGTATTTTTGAGTGCATTCCATCCGGGTGATATCTGTGTGAGATTTTCCAATACCTTTTTCCATCCTTCGATATCCTTTTGGGAATAATTCGGAGGAATGTACCCCGCGTAATGTTCGACAATCACACGGGTCGGACAGTTATTGATCATCCCGTCAATCTGGGCAACACCAAAATCGTCAAAATCACCATCGAGTGCAAATTTTTTTGTTTGTGAAAATTCAAACATGGACTCAATGAGCTCATCGGTATCGTAGTAACCCTGATGGACCCATTCTCCCCACGTGATATTTGAATATCCCACGTCGGAAAATGATTTTTGGATCGTATAGCCGCTTCGTGTTGCATCGAAAGAAAAATCATCGGTCCGGAGTATTACCTCACCCCGTTTTTTTGCGGACTCGTTAAGTTTTG
>CAZVTJ010000072.1:0-3787 GCA_964630015.1 uncultured Gammaproteobacteria bacterium
GATAAAATCGGAGTAAGCCGGCAAACGGTAATTGCAATCGAAAGCAATAAATACCTTCCATCATTAGGTTTGGCGTTTCGGATTGCCAGGTTGTTCCGTGTGCCGATAGAAGAAATCTTTGGGTATTGTGAAGAAGGAGGATGTGCATGAAATCAAAATTTTTATTGTCTCCAATACTTTATATTGGTGCGGTTGGTGCAAGTGTCGTGGTGTTGCTGTTTTTTATCGTATGTGTGTGGATCGGATATGAGGCAAAAAGTCTTTGCCAAAATGCAGTACGCCAATATGGAGGAACATGTGCCGATGCATTAGTTGCCCAACTTGATGATACACATCAGAGCTTTCGGTCACGCAACTTGGCCATATGGGGACTTGGCCAGTTAGGAGACAAGGATGCTCTTGTGGTACTGAAAAAATATTATACGGGGGTTATGCCTGACCGTGAACCGCTCGATCGGGTGATCAGTCAATATGAACTGCAAAAAGCTATCCGGTTGGCGCAGGGCAGTACAAATATTACCAGCTGGTTATGGCGAGGAGATATAGGAAAAACGTTTGGAAAATAACAAAGGAGGCTTCTTATGAAAGAAAAACAGGAATCAATGATAGCGTCGGCTGCAGCACTTCTTGTACTGTTTACCACAATGCTGGATCCCAAGGCTTCTGCCGGACTTGCGGTTGCCCTGCTGTTGGGACTGTCTTTCTATAAGTACTTCCAGTCAAAAAGGTAAAGAAATATACCCGGAGGGATGATTGAAATTTGTTTCTTTCGGATTATTCATGCGACAGTTTTGGTCTTTCGTGTATACTTCAAGGGTAAATTCGGAAATACTTCGATATGACAGGCAGGAAAAAATACCGGTGGGGGAGATATGTATTATTATCTATTATCTGGTTGGTGGTAGTCGGTGTTGGTGTTTCTATCCAAAAACGCGGGCCTGCCGTTTCCCCCATTCCCTTTGAGTCAGAAGACGGGCAGGTATCCGGTATTTCAACTACTATCCAACCAACCAAATCCCCAACACCTTCGCATCTCGGTTCTACGCTTCAGGAAGTGGTGAATCAGGCATTGTCGGGAACCCATGGAACATATGCTGTTGTCATTAAGAACAGAAAGACCAATGAATCGTATGAACAAAATGAACACATGGTATTTCCGTCGGGAAGTCTATATAAGCTCTGGGTGATGGCGGTGGTATACGAACAAATCCAAAATTCACTTTTGGCAAAAGACCAGGTGATCAGTCAGGATGTGGAAACTCTCAATAAGGAATTCTCCATAGATCCGGAGATCGCGGAATTAACGGAAGGAACGGTAACGTTCACAATTTACGAAGCGCTTCATCAGATGATTACCATTTCCCATAATTATGCAGCGATGCTCTTAACGGAAAAAGTGAAACTTTCTTCCGTAGCGAAGTTTCTTGGGGAATATGGATATGTTGAATCTTCCGTGGGAACCCACGGGGGATTACCAACCACAACCGCATCGGATATCGCAATGTTTTTTGATGATCTTTCCGCAGGCAAATTGGCAAATGGAGAGTATACAAATGAAATGATCGATCTTCTCAAAGAGCAACAATTGAATAATGGTATCCCGAAATACTTACCCGATCCATCGCAGGTTGCAAATAAAACAGGGGAAATCGATTATTACAAACACGATGGAGGCATTATCTTTACCAATCAGGGAGAATATATTCTCGTGGTGCTTTCAAAGAGTGATAACCCCGCAGGGGCCCAGGAACGGATAGCGCTTCTGTCAAAGGCGGTTTTTGATTATTTTTCACAATAAATTTTTTTTGGGAGTATACTTATCTTGTTAACGGAAAAAGGAGGATAGTATGGAGAAACACCATGTCCGGTCGGGTTTTTCGGTGATTCTTCTTCTGTTTCTTATTCTTTTCTTTCTTGCGGGTGCGGGGTTCGCGGGAGATTTGTTGTATATCTACTACCAGAAAAAGCAGAATATCTACCCGACCCCAACACCCGTTCCCGGGCAAACCTATACACCACTTACCGCAACGGGAAGTTTCCAAAAAGATAAATACGGCGTTTCCATATCACTTACGTTTCCCAAAGAGGGTGGGAGTGTAACGGGATCATTTTCCGGCGACTGCAACGGAACAATACGCGGTGCATATGATGGGGAAACAACGGGTATGATTCGTGGAAAAGCAGTCGGGAGTTGTAGTCCGTTTTCTATTCCCGTTCCTGCATCCGCCGATTTTACCGGCACCGTGAATATGGCAACAAAATCCATTCCGATCACCGGCACCGGTTCCGCAATGGGTTTTTCGGGAAGCGGAAATGTAACCCTCTCGTTTTAAGTATTTACATATACCGCTCGGGTTAGATGAACTATTTCTTTTTTAAGCAGAGTGATTAATAGGGATACCATTTCTGCTACACTGGAAGCAGAAGAAGGAGTCCTTATGGATATACAGAATGCGCAGGTAATGAAAGAAGCCCGTGAATCATTGTGCAGGAATTGGAAGTGGCCGATTATAGTGTGTATTGTATACACCATTCTTGCATCCCTCCCGAATGCAATTCCCGATCTTGGGGGAGTGATATCTTTTGTTATTTCCGGACCTCTTGCACTTGGGCTTGCGTATTATTCCCTTGGATTTTCCCGTGGTGAAAATCCACAGTGGAATATACTGTTTGATGGATTCAAACGATTTGTTCCGTCGCTTCTTACGTATCTGTATATGACGGTTCTTATTGTATTATGGTCATTTCTTTTGATTGTTCCCGGGATACTCAAGGCGCTTTCCTTTTCCCAGACGTTTTTTGTTCTTGCGGATAACCCGCTCGTAGGACCAAAGGAAGCGGTGAAAAAAAGTGCCGAATTAATGCAGGGCAATCGGTGGAAGTATGTATGTTTGAACTTCCGGTTTTTCGGATGGATGTTGCTGTGTGTTCTTACACTGGGGATTGGATTTCTGTGGCTGTATCCCTACATGCAGATAAGTTATGCGAAATTCTACGATGAGGTGAAAAAGAGAAAAAGCGTGGAAGTTCCTTCCGGACTGCAGGCATGAAAATAACGATTATATACGATTCAACCTACGGAAACACGAAAGTCCTTGCGGATGCAATGGCGGCAGCATTGAAAAAACGCCATACCGTGCGCTGTATGCGTGTCGGTGACGCACAGGTACGGGACTGTATGGGATCGGATGTTGTTGTTTTCGGATCACCGACGCAGGGCGGGCAACCGACCAAGGCATTTCTTGAGTTTTTCCAGAGTATGTCAGATCATGCGCTTGATTCGGTATCTGTTGCATGTTTTGATACGCGGTTTCGGGAAAAGGATTTGAATTTTTTTCTCCAGTTGCTTGTCCGCACAATCGGGTATGCATCGGAAAAAATGAATACGTACGCAAAGGCAAAAGGCGCAACGATCGGATCTGAACCGGAAGGATTTTTTGTGAAAAAGAAGGATGGTCCATTATTGGATGGGGAAAGCAAGCGTGCGGTTTCATGGGCACTTCGCATCGTACAACAAAGCCATGGATAAACTCTTGTAATAAGCCGCGAATTGGTGTATGACTAAGGAAGATATGACGACACTTAGTAACATGCGGGGAAATAAAACGGTCCGGCTTATCCTCATTGCAGTTCTTATACTGATTGCGGCATATATGTTGTATTCGTTGTGGTAATACTATGGCAATTCCGAAATTCAAACCATTGGCAAATGCAAGTGAAGGAACCAAGAAAATCGCAAAACCGATCCTTATAGTAATTATCGGAATTCTCCTGGCTGCATTCGGAC
>CAZVTJ010000073.1:0-3729 GCA_964630015.1 uncultured Gammaproteobacteria bacterium
TGACAAGGTGATTAATTTACCTTTTCCTGTTCTTCGATTTTTTTGATACGGCGGAGGTATTTTTCCTGCGGGGAAAACGGCTCGGACAGGAAGACCGTGATATAGGTTTTGGCGTCTTCAGATGACGTATAATCGGCCGCAATCGCCAGAACATTGATATCATCATGCTTCCTGCTGTGGCGCACCTCATCGGCGCTGAACGCATCAGCCGCACGGATGCCGTCTATCTTGTTTGCCGCAATCGTTACCCCTGTCCCGGAGCCACAAAACATAATCCCCCGAGAATTGGGATCCGCCGCCACATTCCGGGCAACAGCAAAGGCAAAATCCGGGTAATCATCAAGGGAATCAAGGACCGTATTGCCGCAGTCCACCACCTCATGCCCGAGGCTTTCCAGCCACGTTTTGATTTCGTTTTTCCGTTCAAATCCCCGATGGTCTGCGCCAAGAAAGAGTTTCATATGATTCTAGTGTGTGGGAAAATGAGGGGCAAGTCAAATTTAACACACACATTGTTTCATAGCTACATTGCTGCATTGTTCCATTGCTGAATTGCCGGAAAACTTCTTATTACAACACTTCGATATGTATGTCTGATACATACTTTTCAGCCATGAAGCCATCGAGCAATGAAACAATGAAGTATTTTACCGCGTATTCTGGAGGCTCACGGCAAGGTCGGCGTACTTGGTGTCCAGAGATTTAAACATCTCGTCGTTTACCAATCCCCGGCCCCAGGCAACGGCCAAATGGGTGCGGACAACGGCAACCATGCCGATGGCGTCCATAAGGATCTGCCTGCCAAACCGGCGGTCAAGACGGGAAAGACCGTCGGCAATCTTGGCGGCAAGGGCGGTTGCGCTGTCGAGCACCTGGCGCACCGTTTCATCGTTTTCGGTACCTTTCAGGCCGTCAAACTGATCGTGGACGTCCATCAGTGCAACGTAGGCTGACTGCCAGAGTTTATGTTCGTGGAATGGCTGATTCATAGTGGGTGTATTGTACCCGATCGGCTCTTCCTGTTCAATCGGTCACGACAACGGTAAGCGTTGCACCAAGCCGGAGCTTATTGCCGACTTTATACGTTCCGGGGGTAATCAGCTTCGTTTTGATCTGCTCACCCTTTCCGTACCCCCGTGGGGTATTGAGCTCCGGAAGCTCCGACACAAGCCACATGAGGCTTTCCGTTCCATTGGTGATCATAATGATGTTTCCCTTTTTGATTGTGGCAACAGCGGGTTTGAAGGACCCGTTTTCATACCGGACCTGCGTAATGAATGCACTTTGCTCTCCGCCGGATTTTGTTGCCGGAGGAATTATTGTCGGAGCGGAAAGTACAATACCACGTGCATCCATCCATCCACGGGCAAAATAGCCAAGGAAAAAGACGATAATCAGGACAACGAGACGCTTCATAAAAACAGTATAAAGTATGAAGAAATAACTAGAAAGTATCGTCGTAAATTAAAAGATTGAAAAACTAAAATAAATGGATCCCCGCATTCGCGAGGATGACCACACTTCGTCCCGCCTGTGGCGGGACTACGGGGGGCAGGCTTAGGACTCCGACGAGGTGAAACCCGCCTTCGCTCAGAAGCTACGACGAGTTGAACATGGATTCCCGCTTTCACGGGAATGACAGATGGACAACCTACGAAGATACGAACCACGAATTACGACCCGCGAAGATACGTATTCATCACTTCCCCGCCAGAGCCTGGACGGCTTTGGTAATCCGCTTCCGGAAGCGCAGAATCAGGAAGATGACGATGAGCAATATGACTGCTATCCGGACCGGGAATACGAAAAATGACGTGGTCATGCTGACCGTTTCATTCCCCTTCCCATTCGTGTATAAAATCGCCGTTGCGACAAAGGGTCCGACCAGCAACCGCTCGTTCCAGTTGACCTTCACTATGCGTGACGCCTGCGGAAACACGTTTGTTGCTGTTACCGGTACATCGGCAATTTTGCGCCCCAGTACATCCGTCACCGAAATGACGCCTGCCGGCTTCATGTGCACATTTCCTTCATTTTTGTAGTCAACGGAAAACGGAATCGGTCCGAATTCAAAAAACTTCGGAGCCGTAAATGACGTAACGGACAGTTTTTGTTCAACCGGGCCGGCTATATTTATAAGGAATAACGAGGCTACTTCCTGCGATACTGCGGCGACACCGGGCGTACCGCCTTTTGCCTCCACGGCAAACACGAACGACCCGTACCGTCCGCCTGCTGCGCCGGTTGAGGGAATTTTTATGGATGCTTCCACTTCCTGTGTTTCCCCTGCGGGAAGTTCAAATTTCTGCGGGGTTACGCTTGCCCAGGTCGAAACCGCCCATGGGCCCTTATCGGTGAGGGCAACCTGACCTTCATTCCCCGAAGCAATAAAATCCTCTATCCGTACGGCAATGGGAAGGGTGCCTTTGCTTCTATTTCTGATTTTGGCTTTGATGGTAAGCGTTGAACCGGGTTGGACATCGGCAAATTCCTGTGACGGCGGGGAAACTTCCAAACTTTGGCCCGTTGAATCAAATTGGGCTTTCACGATCGGGAAAAAGACGGATGCGGCCAACAAACCGGCAACAATCATTAACATCCCCGGAAGCAGTGATGCAAACGTCTTTTTACCCTGTACTTGATCGTTTTGTCTCATGAGATTCCCCGTCCGGGCAGGACACAATCGTTAATACGTCGGTGTTGCAACCAGAATCACGGTTCCCGTGTAGGAACCTGCCGGTTGGAGTGTATTCACTTCCGCTTGCCAGCCAAGACGGGTGGTTTCCGTTGTACTCACACCGGTTGGGCTATAGGCAACTTCGACCGGACTTGTAGTAAATCCAGCCCATTTATTTCCACCTGATGAGGTAAACCGATCGGCTGTACCAGTACCAAGCGTACTATCGTTGGTAGTATATCCGAAGAATCCGGTATTTTCGTTTGCCGTACCTCCAGCAGGTGCACTCCATGCAAGTGGTGCACTATTTGGTTCCGTAAAGCTATCGATATTATTGCTTCCGTCAACCAATGGCGGCACAGCAAGTGTTTTAACAGTTACGGTATACCCGTTATTTGCATTCGTATAGACGGACACATCATGAGCTGCTACTTTCTCGCTTCCTGCTGCCAAAACACCAAATGGAATCGTCGTGTCTGTTGTATCTGTAACGGTAATATTTGCCCCGTTTACCATTCCGGTGGTTGCAGCCGCGACGGCAAACGTGAATGTCGAGGCAACATCTGCCGTCACCGCAATGGATGTGGTATCAAGTACCGCTGCACCCACCGCTATGGAATCGATTTCCGTTGTGCCGGTGTCGGAATATGTGACGACACGGGCATAGAATGTTGTATTTGCAGTTGTCGGATTGGTAATTCCCGTAAAATTCATCGTCACTGCCTGCGTGCTTTGGGTTGACGGCGTCGTTACCACAACGCGGATCGTATTGTTATCCGTTGGATTTGTGGTTGTCCTACCCGTTCCGGCAAGGGTATCGCTGTCCAGCACCGGACTTGCACCGACATCCATTCCTACCGGAGGCGTACACGCCCCAGTCGCGGTTGTACAGAAGCTAATGTCAACCTGTTTTATGGCTGTTGTGGCTGTTGTAGTAAACGCAAAATTATAATTGGTTGCCGCATTCCCTGCCCTGGAATCGGAGATCGTCAGACTCGCATCGGTAAACGTTCCTGCTTGGAGCGTTGCCATGCGAAGTGCGGAAGACGTAA
>CAZVTJ010000074.1:0-3593 GCA_964630015.1 uncultured Gammaproteobacteria bacterium
CGTCGCTGATGGTACAGATGATTGCGGCAGGGGAAAAGACGGCAACGCTTGACGATACGCTTCTGGACATGGCTGTGTTTTATGAGGAAGAGGTGGATGAAGAACTCAAAAGCCTTACGCAAATTCTGGAGCCGGTAATCATGTTGATTGTCGGTGTTATTGTCGGAGCGCTTATCCTTTCCGTTATTTCCCCGATTTATTCCCTTGTCGGCAGCGTCCAGCAGGCCGCAGGAGGAAGATAGTTCAATTTCGATGCATCGAAGCATCGCATCATCGGAATTCGCATCTTCGCAGTTTTAAGCATCGTGTCTTCGCTTTACGAAGATACGAACCACGAAGGCACGAACTACGATGCTTCGGATTTATTCCTCTTCCCATGAAATGAATTCATATTCCCCCTGCGTGGGGAAGTAGGGTGGGGGTTCAAAATAGAGGTTTTCGTCATAAGTAATGTTACGCGTTGTGAAGCCCGAAGTTGGCGGTGTTCCCCAGTTCCAATAGGATTTTTGGTTGCTGATAAGGGAGCCATACAAAGTCAGCGTATTTCTGATCGCCGATGAATAGGTACTGCATGCACCGTATGCATAATTATGGCGGATGACCCTGCCTTTTTGTGCAAGAAGCGCGCCGTCTATTTCAAATGAAGTTGGAACATTGTAGCCGAAGTAGATATTATTCTGTGCAATAAGTCCAAGGGACGAATGTCCGTCTTTTGCCAGATAGGTTATATTGGTGGGAATCCAGATATTCATGGCATTTGCATCCAATGGGAACCGTGCGGCAGCAACGGTAACCCTGCCGTTTACGACTCCTTCTGCCCACAGGTGATCCTCCACGAAGATTATCGGTTTTGTGGCAATCGAGTAGGTGCCGATTGTTGTTTCCGTCGAAATTTGCTGGTAAAGGTTTTCACATCCGTTTTCACTGCTATACCCCTTGCGGTTAAGTGCTGATGTTACTTTTTTTATGGTATACGTTCCTGCCGCATTGAAAATGATGTGATACCCGTATGCACCGGATGCGCCCAAATAGACCCCACGGCTTTGTGCGGATGATTTCATTGTGGAAAAATCGACGGCGATACTGTTGAAATCGATCATGGGTACGGGGTATGTCCAGAGCGCCTGCGGTCCGCCCTCTCCCCAGATTGCGTTTTTTGTGGTTGGTGATGAACAGCCGGTTTCCGTACCGCAGGTATAGGTTGTTTTTGAACTTTGGACGGTTGATGCATTCACACCATCCATCCGGATACCGCCGTTTGAAAGGATTTTGCCGTTGACGGTAATACCGGTTCCGAACCAGACATTGGCATTGTGCAGGAAAGCAAATTTCGATAATGCGGGAATGCCGAACCGTGTTTTTATGGTACGGGTGATATCGGGATGGGACGAGCTCCATCCGGTAGACGTGATGGTGGTAATGGAAGATCCAGATGCCGGCGGGTCGATGGACAGGGAAAATGAACCGGTATCGTGTCCGAATGCATCGGTAAACGTATGGACATACGGGCCGGAATGGGTGGTACCGTCCTTAAAATCAAGCGGATTGTGGGCAAGATGCCACCGGTAATATTCGATACCGGCCTGTGCAATCCCAAGTGCCTGTTCGAAGGTTTCCGTACGGACGCTTGATGAACGGGAAATTGCGGCAACAAGGGCAAGTCCTCCGATAGCTGTCGAAAAGATTACGCCGAATATGAGAACGAGTATCGAAATCGATCCGGACATGCGGAAAAAATGTGTGATTGTTTTTCGTATCATAAATTATCCTTCATGCTCCGTATTTGTACGGATGCGGATGCCTCATATGCCTGTGTCGTGGTGTTGCCGGAAATATTGGACCGGAGGTAGACGGTAACCAGCCGGGTGGAAAGGAGACGTAATTGGGCGGGAAGGGGATTATTCGTCATATTGGATGGATACTGTCCATTATAATAAGTAAAAATCGGTTTCCCTCCCGGATCAATATGGGAGGCAATGACGGTAATTTTTTCCTGAGAAAGCGGGTAATCGACCGGAACCTGCGTAGGCTCGACAACACCGCGTTTCAGGAGGTTTCCGTCCAGAAAATACCGTACGCGGTCAGTCCGTCCATCATTGGTCACATCGCTGTAGAAAATAAATTCATTATCCCCCGGGGAAATTATGGGCCACGCCCCCTGGTTGCCGGTACGCGCTTCGCGGATATCACGGGATATCCGGGTAATCGCACCCTGGATAAGATCAATGGATTGCTGTTCTTCATAGGAAAAGGAAAAGTTTTTGAAGAAAAATATGGCAAACCCCGAGACGGCTCCCACCAGTCCGATAAAAAGAAACGTAGCGACAATCGTTTCCACGAGTGTGAATCCATGTAAGATGGTTTTTTTATATTTCATGGTGTTTGGTTGAGAATAAACAATTCATATTGGTTTTTGCTCAGCTGCGCCGCTCCTGTTGCCTGGGTATATCCGGGAAGTGTTACGGATACGGTATATGCTCCGGGGAGAAGTGATCCGAAAAATGCCTGACCGAAATCAGCCGACCCGGTTGCACCGGTCGTTTTGGTATACAGTGTTCCGGAAGGTGTTGCCTGGATGGTGGCAGATGCACTTGCAAGGAGGCCTCCGCTTCCCGATTGGACGGTAACAAGGTAGGAAACATTTGTCCGCGGGATGCAGACGATTTTTGCCGTTTGTGTGGTGCCCGGTGCAACGACAAGCGGGAATGGGGGTGATGATCCTGCAAGCATATAGTTGGACAGGGATAAATCCAGCGAATAACTGTCCGTTTCCAACCCGGAAAGGGAAACGATTCCCCCGCCGGTATTTAATACCTTTTCGTATTTATAGACGGGGTCATCGGTTGCGGTATATCCGATTAGTTTTGTCCCGCGGAGCGTAAAAATAACATTGGCAATTGGCGGATACCCAAGTTCCCTGGAACCGTAGGAATACAGCATAATGGTGGATACCTGATCGATGGAAAATGTTCTGCTGGTAATCTGTCCTTCAAGGACGGTTGCGTGGGGGGAAAGCGGATTGGCAACTTCGGTAGTATCATACGTCCGGTCCGTTGAATATCCGCTTTTTGTTACGTTGATTTTGTAGCAGGTTGAACAGATAGGAGCGCCGGGTAATACAACAAGGCCGTTGGCATTGGTGAGCGTTGACAGATGGATCTGCGGAGTTAGGGTGGTATTGTCTATCTGCACTGTGGCATTTGGAACCGCACTTCCGCTTGCATTAATAACTTCGATCATGAGCGTTCCTCCACCGACGATCGTTTCAATGCCGCGTGGAACAATATTAGTGACAAGCGTAACGGGAACGGTGCCGGAAGAAAACAATCCGTTCCAGGAAACCTGGACACGGACACGTTTATAGTCGGTGTTGATAAGATCAGAAGGAGCAATCCCGTCATAGGAATCATCGACATATTCAATTGATGTCCGGACGGTAAACGGCATCCCGTTTATTGCGATTGTTTCCGTCTGGGGAATGGATCCCTGTGGAATCCCGCCGACCGTCCCAACTGATGTGTAAGGAAGATTGCGGATGATTTCCAGTTTTGATTGGGCGAGGGTAAGAGCAACGGAGCGTACCCGGGATTGTC
>CAZVTJ010000075.1:0-3495 GCA_964630015.1 uncultured Gammaproteobacteria bacterium
TGTCGATGGCAATTTCCTATGACGGGAAAAAAGATACGGCATCGGTACTTTCCATGATCGCACAGGATGAGGCATACTATAAAAAACTGCTGGCAATCCTTGATGAACAGACAAAACGGTCGGGCAGTATTCCGGGGTATTTGGTATCCAAAATCCAGTCATCGCTTACCAAACATGTCGAAGTGATTACCGGATTGACCAATCGGGCAACGGGTACGGACGCGGATAGGTTCGGATCGTTTTTGAAGTCGTTCGGATCGTTTTCGGGTTCCGTACACGAGTAATCCCACGACCGGGGTGTGATCGGAAACATTTCGTGATCGATCATGCATCCGGTTTGCCGCGTATAACAATACAGGATACGAAAAAGTATTATATTCCCGTACTTTTTCCTTAAAGACCCAAGGAGAATGGGAACGACCGGGTAATCCCCTGTTTGATATAGTCTTTGCCAGTTGACGCCCCGTTATTTAGTGTCATAAACTCTCAAATTGCACAAGGTATAGTGTTTTATATTTCACACATGAAATGTCCATATTGCAATCACGAAGATACGGATGTCCTGGAAACACGGGATAATGATGACTTGTCCGTTACCAGAAGGCGCCGTGTATGTCCGAAGTGCGAAAAGCGCTTTACGACATACGAACGCATCGAAACGGTACCGCTTATCGTCATTAAGCGTGACGGCAAGCGGGAAACGTTTGACCGCGAGAAGCTGAAAATGGGCATTTTCCGTGCAAGCGGAAAAACGACCCTCAAACCCGATGATGTGTCGCAAATTGTCGATGAGGTGGAGCGGGAGCTTATCGGCTCTGCGGATACGGAGTTCACCAGTAAAAAGATCGGCGAATTGGTGGCAAAACGTTTAAAAAAACTGGATAAGATAGCCTATATCCGGTTTGCAAGCGTCTTCCGCAGATTTGTCGATATTGATGATCTCGAGAAGGAAGTACATAAATTGTTATAACGTCCACGAAGGAGGACTATGGAATTAACCGGCATCCGAAATACCGTATTTTTGGACAGATATGCCCTGAAGGATGAAACCGGAAAACCGGTGGAAACGAAACCCGAGGAGATGTGGAGGCGGGTTGCACACGCGGTTGCCCTCATGGAAAAAAAGGATGTCCGGCCGGTGTGGGAAGAACGGTTTTACAGTGCGATGCAGGATTTTGTATTCGTGCCCGGTGGCAGAATTTTATCCGGAGCGGGAACGGGCTATAAGGTAACCTTCTATAACTGTTTTGTTATTCCCAGCCCCAAGGATTCCCGCGGCGGTATTTTACAGACGCTTTCCAATATGGTGGAAATCATGGCCCGCGGCGGCGGAGTCGGCATTAATTTATCCAGTCTCCGGCCCCGTGGATCCCGGGTAAAAAAAGTGAACGGATTTTCATCAGGACCCATTAACTGGGCTGAATTATTTTCCGTTGCAACCAAGGATATTATCCAGCAGGGCGGAACCCGAAGGGGCGCGCTTATGCTCATGCTCTGGGATTGGCATCCGGATATTGAGGAGTTTATTACCGTCAAACAGGACCTGACGAAAATTAACGGCGCGAATTTGTCCGTCTGCGTATCGGATGCGTTTATGGATGCGGTAAAAAATGACCGCGATTGGGATCTGGTATTTCCCGATGTTACGGATCCTGATTACGACACGAAGTGGGATGGGTATCTTCCCAACTGGATTGCGCTTGGCAAGAAACCGAAGGTCGTCCGAACCATCAAGGCACGGGAGTTGTGGGATTTGATTGCCAAAGCCGCGTGGAATTCGGCCGAACCCGGTGTTGTTTTCATGGAACGATACAACAAGCAGTTTAACAATTATTACTTCGAATTCGTCAACTGCGTCAACCCATGTGGAGAGGAAGGATTGCCGTATTGGGGAGTGTGCAACTTGTGTTCCATTAACCTTTCCGCCCTTGTATCTGACGACGGGCAAATGGATTATGACCGATTGGCCCAAATTGCAAAGATTGGCGTTCGATTCCAGGATAACGTTGTCGATGCGGATGTCTATATTTTCGATGAAATCAAAAAACGCCAGTTGGAAGGGGAGCGCCGGATCGGGCTTGGCACCATGGGCTTGGGGGATGCACTTATTAAAATGAAAATCCGGTACGGGTCTCCCGAATCGATTCCCGTGATCGATAAAATCTATAAAACAATCCGTGATGCAGCCTACGAAGCATCCGCCGATATCGCAAAAGAAAAGGGGACGTTTCCCAAAATCGACAAGAAAAAGCATTTGGCCGGATATTTTGTGTCGCAGCTTCCCGATTCGGTCAAGAATAAGATTAAAAAATACGGTATCCGTAATTCACTTCTTCTTCAACAGGCGCCAACAGGATCAACATCACTCTTATCCGGCGTTTCAAGTGGGATCGAACCGATTTATGAATTTGAATTTATCCGCCGCGACCGGCTCGGCGAACATATCATCCGCCACCCTCTGTATGAACAGTGGTATGAGGAATTCAAAACCAGGGAAGGCCGTGAACCGACAAAGGCAGACCGTCCGCATTGGTTTGTGTCGGCAAACGATCTTTCCCCGGAGGATCATGTGAACGTTCAGGCGACAATCCAGAAATATGTCGATGCTTCCATTTCCAAAACCGTCAACGCGCCCTCTACCCATACGGTGGAAGATG
The DNA here is from genome assembly GCA_964630015.1 of uncultured Gammaproteobacteria bacterium. Lineage (GTDB taxonomy): Bacteria > Patescibacteriota > Microgenomatia > UBA10105 > UBA927 > CAZERT01. The sequence continues at coordinate 2,658 of CAZVTJ010000075.1, forward strand.
TGAAGCGGCTTTATACCATGGCCTATGATTTGGGATGCAAGGGTATTGCCTATATGCGGGAAGGAAGCAGGCAGGGGGTACTGACACGGACCGATGCGGACAAGAAAAAGGAAGAGGAAAAACCGGTTGAGGTTGTACGGGCAATGCCGGAAGTGAAACCTCGTCCGCAGGTGGTAAACGGTTCAACATACCGGGTGGAAACGCCGGTTGGGCAGGCGTACGTAACGATTAACACCAACGGCGGCAACCAGCCGATTGAGATGTTTATTAATGTGGGGAAAGCCGGGTCCGATGTAACGGCAATGGCGGAAGCAATGGGCAGGCTTATTTCCCTGATGCTGCGGATGGCGTCTCCGATTCCGGCAATGGAACGCGCACGCAGGATCGCCGCGGAATTGGTGGGTATAGGGGGAGCCAGAAGCCTTGGATTTGGCGAAAACAGGGTCAGGAGTCTTCCTGATGCCGTGGCAAAGGTGATTGATAGGCATTTCGGATTTTTCGCAAAACATCGGCTTGACCAGGCGGTTACCCAGCCCGACAGCGTCAAGCAAGCAGAAGACGGGCAGCAGGATCCAAAGCAGAACGAGCAGGACGTAAACGAATTGCTTCGTAAAATCGAAGCATCGGCAAAGTCCCATGTTCCGGCGGAAAAGCAGGAAGAGGAGCACAGGATGGTGACTGTCGATATCTGTCCAAAATGCGGCGAAGGCTCCCTTGTGTTTGAGGAGTCCTGTAAAAAATGCTATAGCTGCGGATACTCGGAGTGTTAATCCTATGATTTTATTGCTTTGTACGCTTACTGCCGCAACAATGGCATATTTCGTATTGGAAGTGCAAT
>CAZVTJ010000076.1:0-3375 GCA_964630015.1 uncultured Gammaproteobacteria bacterium
TACAATCAAAAGAGACGCTGATTGCGGAACTGAAGAAACATTTGTCGTAACGCGTGACTGAAAAATTTTATGTACGATATTGCCATTATCGGATCCGGTCCAGCCGGATATAGTGCGGGCATTTATGCTTCGCGGGCACTTCTTTCAACCGTCATTTTTTCCGGTCCGCAACCAGGAGGACAGCTCACGACTACGACGGTGGTTGAAAATTATGCCGGGTTTCCCGAAGGAATTGGTGGGGTGGAGCTTCTTGAAGCAATGAAGAAACAGGCACAGCGGTTTGGTGTTTCAATTCAATCTTCTGTGGTGACGAGTATTGTTCCAAAAAAAACCGGTGGCCCGTTTACGATATTTACTGATGCCGGACAATATGAAGCAAGGACGGTGCTTCTTGCAACTGGTGCACAGGCAAAAAAATTGGGGATAGAAACGGAAAACCGGTTTGCCGGCAAGGGAGTAAGTTATTGTGCAACCTGTGATGGATTTTTCTTCCGCGGGAAAGACGTTGCAGTTTTAGGTGGAGGGGATACCGCCATGGAAGAGGCGACCTTCTTGACGACATTTGCTTCACACGTGACTGTTATCCACAGGAGGGATGAATTCCGTGCATCTGCGATCATGCTTGAGAAAGCAAAGAAGAATCCGAAGATATCATTTCTGACGAATAAAGCGGTCGAATCATTTTACGGTGACCTGGTATTGAAGGGGATTACACTTGTCGATACAAAAACAAATAAGAAAGAGAATCTTCCGGTTGGAGGAGCATTTGTGGCGATTGGCCACACTCCGGCGACGGCGTTTCTTAAGGATTTCATTGAACTCGATGAGAAAGGATATATCGTTACATTCAACCGGTTGGCGGAAGGAATACTTCGAGGAACTATGATGATCTCTGAAGAGAAACGGAAGAAGATTAACGATACTGAATCGCTTTTTAGCACCCATACTTCGGTACGGGGAGTGTTTGCGGCCGGTGACTGTGTAGACCATGTTTACAGACAAGGAATTGTTGCTGCAGGAAGCGGTGCAATGGCAGCTATTGACGCACAGCGATATCTGGAGTCTGCCAAATAATACGAATATGACCCAAACGCAGGTGTTGCCACCGAAGGTGTACCGCATGCGCTGCGAGAGTAAAACGCAGCTGACACGGTCCGTGTATACGTACGCATTTTCACTTTTGGATCCATCACATATCGTTTTTACTCCCGGGCAATTTGGGACAGTAATTATTTCTCCGACACTGCGACGGTCCTATTCATTTTGTTCATGGGATGAAGCAGGAAACCGGGTTTCCCTTGTTGTGGATACCGCTCCCGGAGGGCCCGGATCGCTTTTTTTCCTTGGACTGGAAATCGGAGCGGAAGTATCCATGATGGCGCCGCTTGGACACTTCCACCTTCCTGAATCGTTCCTACACACAGTGTGTGTTGCAACGGGAACCGGTATAGCGCCGTTTGTGTCAATGTTTGATTATGTATCTTCCAATACAAATGGAGGGGGTTTTGGATCCATACGATTTTTCTGGGGTCTTCGCAGAAAGGAAGATCTCTATTGGGAAGAAAAATTAAAACAGTACACTGCAACGATTCCTGATTTTTCCTATGATATTATCCTGTCTCGTGAACAGGGTGAGTGGAGCGGGAAACGTGGCCATGTGACAGAATATGTTCTGGAGGAAGGAAAGAATCACCCTGATGCTTACTTTTGTTTTTGTGGAAACGGAACAATGATTACCGATGTAGAAGAGCGTTTGATTTCGGGTGGAATTCCCCAGGCACACATCATGAAAGACGTGTATTTTAAGTAAAACAGGGTGTTCGGGAATTATCCGGGAAAAGCGCGGGAAATAAAAGTTTTTTGGAAAAATAAACAAAATAGAATAGATTAGCTTTTTAAGCTAAAATGATAATATTGAATATATAATATGGACAATTGGAAAACGACAGTACTTCTTTTGCTACTGGGGATTTTTGCGGCACTTTTCTTCTTTGGATTTGCCCTGAAAAACGTACGGGAAGGAACGAGTACTAATTCTATTAAACTTCCATTTTTCAGTTTGGGGACACCAATTCCGACATCATCAACAATCGTGCAACAAACTCTATCGCCAACAGATTTGTTTTCACTCCGTGATTGTCCGGCAAACGGATGGCTCGATTGTATGCCAACAGTAGGTGAATCGAAGTCACTGTGTTCTAAAGATGCAATACAGTGGATTTCTTCCCATTGTAATCCTTTTTACGGTGTGGCTCGGTAAACTTGTTTGACTTTCTTCTTGGTGAACCATCCGACGGGAATATATGGCAACGCAAACTTTTGTTCCGATGCCCACATTCCCAAAAAAATCCTTGGTGGAATCGGAATTTTTATTCTTTTGTATATTTTATTCCGGATGACGGCAATTTTTGTGCCACCGGGGTATGTAGGTGTGGTATATGACCGGGGGAGAGGGGTCCTTTCTACGACATATTATGAAGGGTTATATTTCGCAATTCCGTTTTGGCAGAGTATTCAGCTCATCGATACACGTATTCAGGAATATACAATGTCCATTGCGCCGGATGAAGGTGCAATTCGAAGGGATGATTCCCTTTGCTCCCACGTCGGATGGCCAGCAGGTGAAAGTTGACGCAACGGTGTTGTTCCGGGTTGACGCGGATAAAGCTCCGATGTTGTGGAAAACAGTTGGCCTTGATTATGTCGATAAACTGATTCGCCCGATTTCCCGTTCACAGATTCGGATGGTTATTTCCCGCTATAGCGCAACACAGATTTATTCCGAGCGGCGTCAGGAAGCGGAAAATGTGATGACGAAGGAAATTGCGGAACTATTACGCTCAAAATTTATCATTATCGATAAAGTATTACTGCGCACTGTTGTTTTTTCACCCGAATACAGCAAGGCAATTGAAGATAAGGTTGTAGCTGAACAACGGGTGAAACAGGCAGAATTTGAGGTGAAGGAAGCGTCCCAACGAGCCCAGGCAAAAATTGCCGAGGCAAAAGGGTTGGCAGAAGCACAAGCCCTTCAGAAACAGACACTTACAGCCGAGTTTTTACAGCTGGAGGCTATTAAAAAATGGAACGGTGTGTTACCCGACGTTGTCGGGAATTCAGGAGTACCGTTTATCAACATTCCAGTTAGGTAAAAAAGTGATTGGATTTTGATAGAGAGACGGAGTTTCTTCTCTCTTGACAGGAGAAAAAATTCCGGTACAATATACTTTTGCCTGATATCAGGGCGTTCGTGTTTTCCCTATTCCGCCTTGCGGAACACAAAACATTTATCATGAGACGAATAAACTATTATATATATGCGTTAGCCCCATGTATTGTGGGCGGATAGTCGTCTCTTCACCGGTCATCCGGAAG
>CAZVTJ010000077.1:0-3357 GCA_964630015.1 uncultured Gammaproteobacteria bacterium
ACGGTAAGAAGAAGGGTTGACTTCCCGATCCCGGGATCGCCGGCAAGAAGAGTGACGGATCCGGGAACCAATCCGCCGCCAACCACGCGATCAAATTCCTCAATGTCGCTTTTTACTCGCTTCGTTTCTATATGGGCAATGTCGCGAAGTTTTTGCGGCTTTTGGTATGTTCCATGCGCTCCCGTACTATCCTTCCCTTTTCCTCCTGTTTCACTCACGGTTTCCACCAGACTTCCCCACGCATCACAGTTGGGGCAACGACCGTACCACTGGGGTGTTTGTGACCCGCACTGTTGGCAGACAAATAATGAATGCACCTTCATACCGATATAATACCATGAATGGAGTGGCACACAGGGAAATACCTGCGCTTTTCATGATCCGTTTACCCACGCGGGCGGAAGCGGTGTTCTATCATCTGGCTCGCCGTTATAATTAACCACCACTTCTTCCCCCTTTTTAATGTCGCGAAGGCTGTAAAATACCAGTTTCTTCCCACGAAAATCCCATCTGTATGCCGCATTTGGCGTATATGAGTGATTAATGAGGCTTCCGTACCCTAAAACAATGGCAATAGCGGTTTTGCTCCAATCAAAATAGTAATTCCCAAGAATTGTCCGTTGTATTAACGGTAACTCCGCTATCGGAAGCAAGATAACAGGGCAAGCCTCGATAATTTCCCCCTTCCGGATCCTTGCGGATGCAATCATGCCCCGTATACGAAGCGATGGAGAAATGCCGATGGTATATGGAAGAATCATGGGAAATTGTATACAACACCCCTATTGGACAGCAGTATGTATATCATAGTGAGGTATCTGTCGATAGTGAACCGTTATGGATATCCCCCACGCGCTCCCCATATGGGTATATGGAATAAACGCATGGTGACGGTCCCTTTCCTATACAACATCAGCCCCGTAGGGGGCTGATGAGAAATACATTTATATTTACGTTGCGTGCAGTCCGCTTATCGATATCCGATCGGCTTTTCGGTGAGCGTCATCGAAAGGCTAATTTTTCGCTTTTCCGGCTGGATATCTTCAATCGTACAGGTAATTTCATCCCCTGGTTTCGGTTCTTCGCCGGGTGACACTTTGCTTATATGGATAAGCCCGTCAACACCGGGTGAAAGGGTAACGAAAATACCGTACGGGGTAACCCGTGATACAGTTCCCTTGACCGTTGTATCCTTTTCGAACATATCAAGGACGTTTTCCCATGGATCAGGCAATAATTGCTTGATGGAAAGCGTTAACTTCCCGGTATTTGCGTCGATCCCGATAATTTTTACCTTGATCTGGTCGCCTGTTTTCATGTACTGGTTGGGGTCTTCCACTTTTTCCCACGCGATTTCGGAAATATGGATAAGCCCTTCAATATCATGTGATTCGCTGTCTTTGGTAATGGTGAATTTGGCAAATGCTCCAAACGGAACAACGCCGGTGACTTTTGCCTCCACCACATCTCCGACCGTAATGGATTCAAGAAGCGCTTTCTGACGGGTTAAATTGGCTTCTTCCGCAATTGCCCGCTGGGAAAAGATCAACCGGTTGGTTGCCTGATCCACTTCCATGACTTTCGCCATGATCTTGCGGTTGTTCATTTTATCCATCTGCTTGACGGTCTGGCTATCCAGTTGTGACTGGGGAATATAACCCCGAATTCCGGCACAATCAACAAGCATGCCGCCCCGTACCTGATCGCGACAGACAACTTCCACCGGAGTACCCAATTTTTGGGCCTCAATAAGCTCTACCCACCGTTTTTCAAAAATGTGTTTGCGCAGTGACAATACGGATTGTCCGCGATCATTTTCTGCAACAATAACGGTAGCCGTCACGCTGTCGCCGGGTTTGAGTGCAAGAAGGGTGTCTTTATATTGCTCAAGTTCACGGTCAATGACAACGCCTTCCGTTTTTCCGCCGATATCAACGCCGATTTCTTTTGCGCTGACACGGATAACGGTTCCTTCCAGTACATCGCCTTTTTTCACGCCTTTGAGCGCATATCCCGTTTGGGAAAGAAGCTCTTCCATCGTGGTGATGGGGCCGGTGTGGACTTTTTTCGGAGGTGTTTTTTCCTCAACTTTTTTTACTTCTTCCGGAGCCGCAGCTACGGGTTGTTTAGTTACATTTTTTTTCTTTGGTGCCATACATATACGTCCGCCTTTCTTTTGGAATGTTGCTAGTATACCGGAATTCAGGCTAAAAACCAAGCCCCACCTTCTAAAAACTCCTTAATCAATTACATAACTATTAGTATATTTATTCATTTAATGATGATTAAAATAATATATTTACCTATTACTCCATATGATTGTTTGGCGAAAGCGCCGTACCACAAGGAATACCCTTCGAAAATATAAGCATTATTCACAAATATACAAAATAACCGTTTCCAGATAAAAAAACTACCCTATTCTCAATTTGCCCAGATAATTTCCACTATAATATATATTTTTATTCAATGAATTATTTGTATAATTTCATACTTAATCATCCCCCTACTTCGTGTACAAATATTTCCACTATATTCTGCAGTACAATATATGTATGGATTTCTTCCTAAGTTTTTGGATAAATCTTCAATTCTTACTTCGGCCTTACTGGTGCAACGTTGCACATTGCCCCAAGCCGGAACGCGTTGTCTCTGTTCCTCTTGATGCTGAAAGGCTTACGGCACTCGTCAATAACTGGCGGGTATCGCAAGGCTTTCAACCATATAGAAAACTCGATATTCTGTGTCAGATAGCCCAATCACGAACAAAAGACGGATTAGATCATCACATTGGCCTTCCTGCCACATATCATTTGTTTAATCAAAAAAGTTTTATTTCCGAAAACCTAACACAGGGAAACGATGATAAAGACGCTCTTGATAGATGGCTTGGTTCCCCGCCTCATAAAGAGGCTTTGGAAAAACCCTATATTTACTCCTGCATTGCCACCAAAGGACAATTTGCTGTTCAAATCTTCTCAAACTGTGAAAACGGATGCTAATAACGAAGTATCTATCAAGATGTACCCTGTGAACCTCAAAAAGTGACTCTGCGAGAATTACTTAGCCTTGTGCTCCACCAAAGAATCCAATTATCGTTCATATACCATATTTACGTATTATAATTAAATGAATAAGATTAAAATGATTATTTTCTAATATTAGATTATTTAAAGTAAATAATATATTTTTAATGTTTATTGATTTTAATAATATTATTCTAATTAATATTAAATTTGTTTGTTGTATTGTCTATCTAAAAAACATACAAAATTAGCCTCAAAAACCAATTTTCAGGCATAAAAAAACCGCTCAAGTATTTCCCAGCCTTGAGATATCTTCCCGGGTCCTTGCGAA
>CAZVTJ010000078.1:0-3287 GCA_964630015.1 uncultured Gammaproteobacteria bacterium
AGGCAGTCTATCAGTATGCGGTTGAGAATAACGGGAATCTACCGGTAGAAATTACACAAACTCCGACGAATGTTGGTTCAGGGGCAAATTTAATTAACCTCGAGCCGATTTTGTCGCCACGGTATATTGCAGCGATTCCGGTTGATCCTTCAACAGGAACGACAACGGATACGCAGTATATAATTTTCAGGGATACGAATGGTCGTGTTGTGGCATCTGCCGCAAGCGAGCTCAATCCCGGAACCTATATAACCGTTGTTCGGTAACAGGAAAACGGCAAAACTGTATAAAAAACAGGTCCTCCCGAAAGGGAGGATTTGTTTTTTTATCCAATACCGATACACTGGATAGGGAATTCCACAGTGTCTATGAAGAAAGGAAAAAACAACAACCTTGGCATTTTGGTTGCCGTATTATTGGCGGGGATAATTGCCCTTATTATTCTTCTGTTGACACGGATCGGATCGGGATACCAAAAAAGCATTTCTTCGGTAGAACAGAATAAATCAAGCCCACCCCTCAATTACCGCGTGGCAAAAAATGTACGGAAAGTTACCGTTCATGATCAAAAAGGGAACGGATGCATGGAAATAACGCCAGATGGTGTTGTCAGGAAGTACTCCGTCTGCGGGGAAAAATTGGATTCCGCGGACCGCCTGCGTGATCCCAAGAATATCATCAAATTATTCCGGAAAATATCCGAGCGCGATTGGGCAACAACTACCCCGCCTCCATCGGCAAATGTTGTGAAACTGACGTTTGAAAATGAAGACGGAACAACGGATAACTATTATGTGGTGATAGACGATCCCGATGACACGGATATAACCGATGTTATTGACGATATAACGGAAGATATTCCACCACAACAGTCAACACCGACACCATCACCGGTTCCATCCAGCCCGCCCAATTCTGGCACAACCAATACTCCTTCTCCGACCCAGTATATTCCACCATGGGTCCCGACCCCGACATCACCACCGATCGGTGACCAACCGTTTCTGTGCGGGTATACGGCTGACGGGAAACCGACAAACATTTCCAACACCATGTGCTCGACGCTCCCCACACCGATGAGATAAATAGTACATTCGTGGACCGATGCTTCGTATCTTCGCAAGATTGCATAAGTGAAAGAATGTGTGTTGGAGTATTGAATAAATTTTATTAAATAATTATCGTACTATAGTTTGATATAGTTCCTGATAAAGGCGTTGTGACGGTCTGGAACAATTCAAGGCTAAGCCTTGATACCTTATAGTTATTCATGGTTTCGTGGTTTATATATTCGTTTTATGAAGTCACGAATCACGAACCATGAAGATACGAACTATCTGTATCTTTTTTATCCTAATACTTGTTATCTGAATTTTTATGGTGTGTAATACCATATAGCATGATTGCAAAAATCCTTTCCGGTGCGCTTCTTGGATTATCTGCGGTTCCGGTTACCGTGGAGGTTGATATCAGTTCCGGCGGGTTGCCATCGTTTACGATCGTTGGGCTTCCGGATAAGGCGGTAGAGGAAAGCAAGGAACGCGTCCGTTCTGCGATAAAAAATTCGGGTGCGGATTTCCCGAAACGGAAAATTACGGTTAATCTGGCCCCTGCGGATATTCCCAAAATCGGACCGATGTATGATTTGCCGATTGCTGTTGGAATTCTTGTTGCATCAGGCCAGATCGGAAAAAATGTGGGTCAGGGCGTGTATTTTGGTGAACTCTCGCTGGATGGAAGCCTTCTTCCGACACGGGGTATCTTACCGATTGCGGTATTTACGAAAAAACAGACTCCTCCGGTTGTGTATGTTCCGGAATGCAATAAGAAAGAAGCGGCGATAGTAGATGGCATTTCGGTGTACGGTGTCAAAACTCTTGCGGATTTGGTCCGGTATGCAAATGGCACCCAGGAGTTGACTGCTGAACCCGTAACGGACATCCGCAGTACTGATGGACCGGGGGAAGAAATGGGGGATTTTGACTTTGCCGATATCAGGGGCCAAATTCATGCAAAGAAAGCCTTTGAAATTGCCGCCGCGGGCGGACACAACGTGTATATTACCGGTCCTCCGGGTGCCGGTAAAACGATGCTGGCACGGGCTCTTATTTCCATTCTTCCACCCATGACCCAACAGGAAATCTTGGAAGTAACCAATATTTATTCCGTTGCCGGACAACTCCCACATGGTGTGTCGTGTATTACCATGCGGCCATTCCGCAGTCCTCATCACACGGTTTCCCGCATCGGGTTAATCGGCGGAGGAAGTCATCCTGTCCCCGGGGAAGTGTCCCTGTCGCACAGGGGTGTATTGTTTTTGGACGAGTTTTTGGAATTTCCCAGAAGCGTTCTGGAGGCAATCCGGCAGCCGCTTGAGGACGGGTATGTGAATGTTTCCCGTATCGCAGGCTCGGTCCGGTATCCTGCCCGCTGTACGCTCATTGCCGCTTCCAATCCCTGTCCGTGCGGATACTATGGATCAACACGGAAAGCCTGTACCTGTCCACCCAATATTGTTTCGCGGTATAAAAAACGGATTTCCGGTCCGATACTGGATCGAATTGATCTGCATGTTGTTGTGGGCGAAGTCAATATCGAAGAGCTGGAATCATCGGGACACGAAGGTGAATCCTCAGAACAGGTCCGTAGCCGTGTTGTCACGGCAAGGCGTGCCCAGCAAAAACGTTATAGCGGAACGCATTTTGTCTGTAATGCGGATTTAACGTCAAAAGCTGTAAAACAATTCTGTCCGCTATCGGGTGAAACGGAGGAATTTCTTGTGCATGCGGCAAATATGTGGAATTTTTCCGCCCGTTCGTACTATCGTATGATTAAGGTTGCCCGCACGATTGCCGATCTTGCCGATTCCGGGGAAATAACGGTTGGTCATGTTGCCCAAGCATTACAATATCGCCAGGATGCAGGGGAAAATAGTCTCTGAGGTTTTATCCCACGAATTTCCACACAACCAGTTCGGCTCCAAGCATAATGGCAACAAGCAGGAGTGTTCTTACAAGATCTTTCTTCACTTCCGCAAATGATTGGACTTCGGATGGCGTCATGACCGCCGTATGCGTATCGGCAGCCTTTGTATGGACGGGTATAGAATATGTTACCGCATTCGTCTTTTCTTCCTTTGATTTTTCCGTTCGTTGTTCAACCGGAACCGACTGCGGTATTGCACCGAGTTTTCTCCGGTATTGTGCGATTATTTTTTCCCGTCTGGTTTTTTTCGGCATAGAATACTGTGATAGAGCGTATCATGTACGGAAAAAAAGTCAATCAAT
>CAZVTJ010000079.1:0-3173 GCA_964630015.1 uncultured Gammaproteobacteria bacterium
TCGCGTATTATGCAGACATTTTTGCGGGACCCCATCACGGTTTCCATTAAAGCCCAGTCGGCTGCGGACACCGTAAATCAGGAAGTGATCCACCTGCATGGCCGCAAGAAAGTAGATGTCCTGCACGATTTATTGATCCAACCGGGGTATGAAAAAGTGCTCTTGTTCGGGCGGACCAAATGGGGGATAGATAAACTGTCCAAAGAATTGGAACTTCGTGGATTTTCCGTTGCCACCATTCACGGAAACAAACGGCAGAATAAACGCCAACAGGCGCTGGATGCATTCCGCAGTAACCGTGTACAGGTGCTTTTAGCAACCGATATTGCCTCACGGGGACTTGATATCGATCAGGTAACCCACGTCATCAATTACGACCTTCCCCAATCGCGGGAAGATTACATTCATAGAATCGGAAGAACCGGACGTGCGGACCACAGCGGAAACGCGATAACGTTTGTCGAGTAATCGCACCTTCAGGATTATCGTTTTTACCCATACATCGGACATTTGCATGGTAATTGCGCTACAATTAAGCAATTGTTAAGAATTCTGCTCCATACTTACCGACATGCGTATTCTCGTTGTGGATGACGAAGTAAAGCTTGCAAATGCCATCAAACGCGCATTGGAAATCAACCATTACGCCGTCGATATGGTCCATACCGGCACCGACGCCCTTGATATGGCTCTTGGTGAAGAATACGACTGTATTCTCCTTGACCTCATGCTTCCAGGATTGGACGGCCTAACGGTTTGTAAAAAAATCCGGGAGGAAGGCAAATCTACCCCGATTCTCATGCTTACCGCAAAAGGGCAGGTGGCAGATAAAGTCACTGGACTTGATATCGGTGCGGATGATTACCTTGTTAAACCGTTTTCGTTTGAAGAGCTCTTTGCCCGTGTACGGGCATTGGTACGGCGTCCGAAAACGCAGGCACAATCGGCATTGACAATTAAGGATTTGAGTTTGGACCCCGTGTCCTATACGGTTACCCGCGGGGGAAAACCGATTTCCCTTTCATCAAAGGAGTTTTCCATTCTGGAATATCTGCTCCGGAATAAAAATACGGTGGTTACCCGTGACCAGCTTATCAACCATGTGTGGGACTACGATGCCGATGTCCTTCCTAATGTGGTTGAAGTCCACATTAAACATTTGCGCGATAAAATAGATGCACCGTTTAAAACTGCACTGATCCAAACGATTCGGGGAAAGGGGTATTCCATCCGGGAATAAACCGCTATGTTTCGTTCCGCACGCATCCGGCTGACACTGTGGTACATGCTCATGATCATGTGGGTGAGTGTGGTGTTTAGTGCCGTCATCTACTCCATGGTGTCGTTTCAGATTGAAGGTATGATCCGCCGTCAAAACGAACGGATTACCAGAATGCAAACTGAATCCGATGACCGGTTCGGATTCCGGTTTACCCCAAATGCCCCCCCGTTTATTTCAACCGATGAATTGGAAAACCAGAAACAACAATTGCTTGTGTCACTGTTATTGGTGAATCTTGGTGTCGTCGGAATAGTGGGATTTGTGTCCTATATTCTATCGGGTAAAACACTCAAACCGATTGCCCAGATGGTGGAAGAGCAAAATCAATTCATTACCGATTCTTCTCATGAACTCCGAACCCCCATTGCCACGATGCGGGCGGAAATGGAACAGCAGCTTCTGGAAAAGCGGATTTCCGACGCCAGCGCACGAGCGCTTATCAAAAGCAACCTGGAAGAACTCACCTCGCTCCAGAATCTCACCAATACCCTTCTGCAGCTGACACGGATTCATTCTTTTTCAGCAAAGGAAACAACCATCGTATCGGTGGCAAAAAGTGTGGAAAGTGCCATAAAAAAAGTTGCTCCGCAAGCAGCGAAAAAATCCATTGTTATCCGCGGCCCGACTAGCGACGCCTTTGTGCGCACAGACGAACAGTCGCTTGTGCAGGTGTGGGTAATTCTTTTGGATAATGCCATCAAATACAGTCCGGAAAAAACGGCGATTACCATAACACTCAAAACAAATGATCATACTGTTGACTTGTCGGTTAAGGATGAAGGAATCGGTGTACCAACTCATGATCTTCCCCACATATTCGACCGGTTTTTCCGTTCCGATTCGTCCCGTTCGCATGTGGACGGTTATGGGCTCGGGCTTTCCATTGCGAAAAAAATCGTCTCGTCGTATGCCGGTTCGGTTACTGCCAAAAAAAACCGTTCCAGTGGTATGACGTTTGTGGTTTCGCTGCCGGTAAGTAATCCGTAACGCAAACATTAAGGAAAACGTAAGATGAAAAGGGGAGAATCGATAGTATGAAATTTATTTCAGGAATTATTTCACCATTGAAAAAATTATTTATGTTGGTGCTGCACGCGCCGCTTAAAACAAAAATAGGGGTAGCAGTGGCAACAGTTCTTGTTATTGCCGGTGGAATTACTGCGATATCTTCAAGTAAAAAGTCCCAAGGCGCAACATACGAAACCCAAACGGTACAAAAGGGAACGCTGATTGCAAGCATTTCCGGCTCCGGTACCATCACAACAGGGAACACGACCAGTATCACCACCGGTGCAACAGGAACGGTGACGGCAGTGTATGTAAAAAACGGCGATACGGTACAAAAGGGCGACACAATCGCCGATATTGCCCTTGATGAATACGGGCAGAAGCGGGTTGCTGCCGCGTGGCTTTCCTACACGAATGCCCAAACTGCGGTAAAAACCGCAGCTGCGGCAAAAGTCAAAGCGGATGTGGACATGTGGGAATACCGTCAGGATATCTTGGATTCTCAGGAAGATATTAAATACATGAACGAAAATCCGATCAACCCAGATACGAAGGAAATCTATACCGACAACGAAAAAACCATCATCACTAAAACACTGGGGGAAGCGCAGGCTAATTTTGCTGAAAGCGAAATGAAATACAAAAATGCCGATGCAGCAATTACCAATGCAAGCGTCCGGGTTACATCTGCCTGGTATGATTACCAACAGGTATCCTCGACCGTAACGGCGCCGGAAGACGGGGTCGTGGATAATTTAATCCTTGCTGTAGGAACCACGATTTCCAACAGTTCCGACAGTTCCATTTCAATCAATGATGGCACGACATCCTCTTCCAATTCCTCCAATAGCAATACCCTTACCGCTTCATCCCAAAGCGTCGG
>CAZVTJ010000080.1:0-3138 GCA_964630015.1 uncultured Gammaproteobacteria bacterium
AAAATTATTGCCACAATCGGCCCGGCAAGCGAGTCGGAAGAATCGTTATTGTCGCTTATTCAGGCAGGCGCTACACTATTTCGGTTTAATCTAAAACACAATTCTCCGGATTGGCACAGAACGGTAATCCACCGGGTTCGTGAGATGTCACTAAAACATTCAAAACCTATTGCCATTATTGCCGATATTCCCAATAGGGAATCCATTTCCCAGTGGTTGGATGAACTCAAGGACAGTCAGTTGGAGTATTTCGCGCTATCGTTTATCACATCTGTTGATGATGTGCTGGCGCTTCGTGATGAACTTTCAAAACATTCAAATCCGGCCCGTATTATCGGAAAGATCGAAACGAATGAAGCGCTCTCATATGTGGAGGAAATTATCCACGAATCCCATGCGATTATGGTGGCGCGGGGTGATCTTGGGCGTGCACTTCCCATTGAAGAAGTGCCGTATTACCAAAAACGTATTATTACCCGCTGTCTTGAAGTAGGGAAGCCCGTGATTACGGCAACCGAAATGTTGGAAAGTATGATAGAAAATCCTACTCCTACACGCGCTGAAGTTTCCGATGTGGCAAATGCCATGTATGACTGGACGGATGCAGTTATGCTTTCTGCGGAGACTGCTGTAGGAAAACATGCCTCCGATGCCGTTTCCGTTATGAAACGTGTTGCCGCATTTACGGATGACAAGCGGCCCGGACCGAAATTATCGTTTGCCGTAAAAAACCAAACCGATGCGCTTACCCTTGCGGCCCACGATCTTGCCCGGCAGCGGGTTATGGAAGAACAGCGGATCAAAGCATTTATTGTGATTACGACCACCGGACAGACCGCACAGTCATTATCGCGTCTTCGGCCGTATATTCCCATTATTGCGGTTACACCGCAGGAGTTGGTATGCAATCAACTGAATTTATTGTGGGGAGTAACGCCGATTGTGTATAGATTACAGGAGGGGGAGAAGGAAGTGGAAATCAACCATCTTCGCGAAACGCTTCTCTCATCATCACTTGTTTCCCATGGGGAGCATGTGATTTTGATTTACGGCAACGAAGTCGGTGTAGCCGGAAACACCAATGTCCTTCGTATTGAAACGATATAAATTATTTTTGCTCCGTTTTGATCGTGGAAAGCAGTGCCGTTAACCGTTTCAGGTGTGCCTCTTCTTCCGCAATAATGGCTCCGATAATCGGTTTAAAATTATCCGTAAATACGTGCGACATCTGTGTATATGTTGCAATCGAAGCAATCTCCGTATGAATACCGACTTGGATTGCTTTTTCAAGAAGTGACGTATCCAAAATATCCGCAGGCGGTTTAAACGCCAGTTCCTGCATTTCCAGAATCCCTTTTTTCATTTCTGCAACGATATCGATGGCATATTCCTGCTCCTGGTCTACCTTACCTATTTCTTCAGCCATCGAACGGAATACCTTTTCGTGTTCGAATTCCTGCCTGGCTAAATAAGTAAATATTTTTTTTGTATCCTCCGACGGAACAACCGCGGCAAGGCTCGTATAGAACGATTGGCCGGCAACTTCGTTTTCCGCGGCCAAGGATAATATTTGTGATGGGGAAAAATAGTATGCCATATACCGGTAGGGTACCATGCTCTGGACATCGAGACAATGACGGTTGTTTGCCGGATCTTTTTGGTATTACACTGGGACTATATGAAAAATATTCTGATTGTTCTTTGTGTCGTCGGCATTTTGGGTGTTGGAGGATATTTCGGATATCAGTACCTTCTAGGAACTTCGGAAAAACAATTCCAAACACAAAATTCGGCTGAAGAACAATCTGGGAAGACGACGACGGTTGAAGGTGTGCTTATGAAGGTTGCCAATCCCAAAGATGATTATACCCACACGCTTAAAACCGCGGACAAATTGGTCCGTGTTGCATCTTATACCGTTTCTCTGGATGACTATGTAAACAAAACCGTCTCCATTACCGGCCAATATTCCGGCACCACACTCTTTGCCGATTCCATTGTGGAAAAGTAGGATATACAACCAATTATTACTTGTATAGTAGACTTATTCTAAGTCCGGATTTATTATTGATCTATGGGGTATGTAGGACAGTTACAAAACAAGATTAAAGCGCAGGAATTACGGAAGAAAGGTAAATCATATAATGAAATTAAAGATTTGTTACATATCCCCAAATCAACGATATCAGACTGGTGTAAAGATATTGTTTTAACAGAACAACAACAAAACAGACTGTATGGTAATAAAAAATCCGGTGGAATAAAGGGATCTTATATTGCTTCACAAAACAAAAGGAATCGAAGGATTTTCATTACGAATGAATTATTTCAGGAGGGAAAATCATTGGTTTCCCATTGTTCAAAAGATGATCTATTTTTTGCAGGGTTAGCTTTTTATGCATCAGAAGGAACAAAAATTGATAAAGGTTGTTGTTTTTCAAACTCGGATCCAAAAATAATTCGTTTTATGGTTGAGTGGTTTATTACCTATTGGAAAATCCCGATGGATAAATTTCATGGTTCGGTTTGGCTTCATGAGGGATTATCGGAATCAGAAGCAATTAAATATTGGTCAAGGATAACAAAAATACCCTCAAGGCAATTTTACAAAACATACATAGAAAAAAATAAGCCAGATAGTAAGAAAATACGAAAAAACATACATAAGTATGGTGTTTTTTCATTTTATATTCATGATGTATATTTATTGCGGAAGATTATGGGAGGCATTGATGGAATTTTAACAGCATCATGATATAATTCTATAGTTCGTTGAAAATTTAATATTCCCGACGTTATGCATATAACGTTGAGGAACGTTAATCCGTACAACGGATTTTACGTTCCCCTGTAGCTCAATGGTAGAGCGGCATCCTGTCAAATTGGCAGCACCATCCAGTAATGGATGGAGGCAAATCAGGCTAATTCGGGGAACTCCTAACGATAACTAAGGGTCAATGATCCTGAGCTTGTCGAAGGACAATCCCGAGCTAAATCGCTTTGATACCCAGGAATATCCTGGGCTTGTCGGAGGAAAATGTGTAGAGACTATATACCTGACCCCACCTTTCGTGAAGGGCGGAGATGAGATAGTCCAGTCCTTTTGGTAACAAGAGGGGTTCTGTAAGATGAAGGTTC
>CAZVTJ010000081.1:0-2650 GCA_964630015.1 uncultured Gammaproteobacteria bacterium
TTTTCCGCATATGCGGAGAACAAGAAATGAATAATTTGTAGGCGTGAAGATGGTATAGGAAATTAAAAATAGATTGAAAGAATAGGATAAACCAACAAGATGAAAGTGCGTTTTGCGGTATACCTTTATAAATAGATGATTTCACACATTCACGCAATTCATTTTAGATTATTCTGGTGCTATATTTTTAATACATACAAACATATATATATGGATGATATATTATTGTGCGACGCATTGAGTGTTAGGTTGGTCAATGTGAAAAATGGCAAGTGCGGGAAACGGGGAGAGCGATAGAACAATGTTTCTTTTTATTAAAGCCCATAAGATTTTGCTCATAGAGCCGTATAGTATTTTCATGGTTTTTTGTAGCCTTACGAAGTTTTATGATACCAATGATTTTTCACACACGTATGTAT
The DNA here is from genome assembly GCA_964630015.1 of uncultured Gammaproteobacteria bacterium. Lineage (GTDB taxonomy): Bacteria > Patescibacteriota > Microgenomatia > UBA10105 > UBA927 > CAZERT01. The sequence continues at coordinate 420 of CAZVTJ010000081.1, forward strand.
CATTTTTTACCTACTTGGAAACTGTACAAGAGCACCAAATTTTATGATACATTGTCTACATTTCCGGCTTCCTACCAGAATTTTCTGACTTTGGCATAATAGTGTTTTTTGTGCCAATCAGCCTCTGATTTTTATGTTTAGCACTTTAAGCCAGTGAGTGCTATGCCATCTTTAGAGCAATAGGACCGGAAATTACCATATATTTAGGCATAAATAATTCATTTTGGATCGATAGGACAGGATGTATGAGTAATACTCTTTAAATTTTCTTCAGTTCGTGATTTTTGCTCCTTTTTACTACGTCCCACATTTTCCTGTATCCTATATGAAGAGATTTTCAAGCGCAAAACACTCCTAAAAACGACTTTTTTGAAACCATCTGCACATAACCGCCAATCTGGGGTATACTAAAACGGTATGGCAAACAAAGCATCATCATATCCTCATAAGGAAACAGAGGTAAAATGGCAGGAGCGCTGGAATGAATTGTTGCTCAATACGCCTGACATACACCAAGCAAAACGGCCCTACTACAACCTCATGATGTTTCCATACCCTTCAGCAGAGGGGCTTCATGTTGGCAATATGTATGCGTTTACGGGCGCAGACATTCATGGCAGGTTCATGAAGATGCAGGGGTATGATGTGTTTGAGCCGATCGGACTGGATGGATTTGGCATTCACAGCGAAAATTACGCTCTCAAGATCGGCCGTCATCCAAAGGAACACGCCCGGATTACCCAGAAACGATTCTACCAACAGCTTCACACGATCGGGATTATGGCGGATTGGTCGCGGACATTGGAAACGTATGATCCCGGCTACTATCGCTATACCCAGTGGCTGTTTGTGCAGATGTTCAAACATGGACTGGCATATCGTGGTCAGGCAAGCGTCAACTACTGTCCGTCGTGTAAAACGGTGTTATCTGATGAACAGGTGCTTGTGAAAACGGATCATGGCACCACAACACATGTGTGTGAGCGGTGCGGAAATATAGTAGAAAAAAGATTGTTAAAACAATGGTTCTTTCGTATTACCGCATATGCGGAAAAACTGCTGAAAAACATCCCCAGCCTCAAATGGTCGGAAAAGGTGAAGACCGTGCAAAGTAAGTGGATTGGGAAAAAGACGGGCTGTGATATTACCTATCCTGTTGTTGACGGTGAAGGGAAATCAGTTGGGGAGATTACGGTGTTTACCACGCGGCCGGATACGAATTTCGGAGCAACCTTCCTTGTCCTTGCTCCGGAACATCCGTTTGTACACACACTCCTGCATGCACAATCCGGAATTCCGAGTTCAATTCAGGAAGAAATTGCTTCGTATGTTGCCAAAACGAAGGGGAAATCACAGCAGGAACGGGAGATGGAAGGCAGGAAAAAGACCGGTGTTTTTACCGGTCTGTATGCGAAAAATCAGCTCAACAACACAAACATCCCCATCTATGTGTCCGATTTTGTGCTCATGAACTTCGGAACCGGGGCGGTTGTGGGGGTTCCGGGGCATGATAGCCGCGATTTTGAATTTGCCCAGACGATGAAGCTGCCGATTATGCGCGTGGTGGTTGGAAGTGACGGCGATACATCCGCAATTACCCGACGCGAACAGGTTCAGGAAGATGAAGGCGTGATGGTGAATTCCGGGTTCCTTAATGGTATGAAGATTGAAGTTGCGATCGACCGGATGATTTCCCATTTGGAAGAAAAGGGATGGGCGAAACGGGCCGTATCGTATCATCTGCGCGACTGGACGATTTCCCGTCAGCGGTATTGGGGCGCGCCGATTCCCATGATCTACTGCCAAACGTGTGCGCAATCAGGAAAAAGCTGGTTTACGACCGATGAAAGTGTTGCGTTGGCATCTTCGAAGTATCGAAGTATCGTATCTTCGAAAAACAATAATACAAAGACACAAAGTACGAATTACGAAGATACGAAAGCGCGAATTAAACAGTATGATGCTGGAATGGCCGGGTGGTATCCGGTACCGGAGGCAGAGTTACCTGTAGAATTACCGGATATTGAAGATTATAAGCCGACGGATGACGGAAAAGCGCCGCTAGCCAAGCATAAGGAGTTTTATGAAACCGTCTGTCCGGAGTGCGGTGGTCCTGCAACGCGGGAAACCGATGTGTGCGATACATTCCTGGACAGCAGCTGGTATTTTTTGAGGTACCCAAGCATCCACAATCCGGAATTGGGAAAAAATGAGCAGGGGACCAAACAAAA
>CAZVTJ010000082.1:0-2650 GCA_964630015.1 uncultured Gammaproteobacteria bacterium
AGTTCCCGGTTTTTTCCTATTGCAGCAATGATTGAAATCATACTCGTTCCTTCGTAGTTCGTATCTTCGTAATTCGTAAAACGATGATGCGATGCCTCGATGCATCGAAGATACTACTATTTTCAGAATCCTCCTACAACCGTAATGTCACCCTTAATCGGCGGGTGTGGGTCGTATCCTTCCAGCGTAAAGTCTTCAAATGTGAAATCGTCGATATTCTTCTTTTCGGGATTGAGCTTCATGGTCGGGAATGGCCGGGGAGTGCGCGAAAGTTGTTCTTTGCACTGGTCCATATGATTTTCATAAATATGAACATCGCCAAATACGTGGACAAAGTCACCCGGTTTATATCCCGTAACCTGGGCAAGCATCATGGTAAGGAGAGCATAGCTTGCGATGTTAAAGGGTACACCCAGGAACAGATCCGCGCTGCGCTGGTACAGAAGAAGAGACAATTTATCGCCCGTGATGTTGATGTGATACATCGTATGGCACGGGGCAATCACCATTGATGCGTCATGGCTTCCGCTCATTTCGTAAATACACCCGGCATTCCATGCAGAGATTATGTAATGTTTCTTTTGTGGGTATTTTTTGATTTTTTCGATAGCCCATCCGAGTTGGTCGACTGTTTTTTGGTGTTGGGTGGGTTTACCCGCCGAAGCCTTGGCGAAGGTGGGCCAATGGCGCCACTGGACTCCATATACCGGCCCTAATTCCCCCCAAACCTTCAAAAATTCGGGATCCGTCTTTGCTTTTTCCATGAACGCATCAAATTCCATGGGAGCAGCTTTTTTTGCGTCGACTGCCCATTGATATTTTTTGTATGCCCATTCATCCCAGATATGGACATTGTTATCGACAAGATATTTGATATTGGAATTCCCCGACAAAAACCATAACAACTCATGGATTATTCCGCGGGAAAAAACCTTTTTTGTCGTGAGGAGCGGAAAACCCTGGGAAAGATCATAGCGGCACATCCGTCCGAATACACTTTTGAGTTTAACACCCGTTGAATGGCTTATTTTCCATGTTCCGTTGTCCATAATATCCTGCATCAGGTCAAGATATTGGTATTCCGGGTGGGTGTGGTTTTTTTGTGTATTCGTTTTCATATACAGGTTTTATACCACAAACGGGAATTTTTTTTTGGGGGAAAAATGAGGGAATGTGTGGGATAATGGGGAACATGAAAAAAGGAGTATGCCATATCTGTTGTGCCGACTGCGGGTTAAAACTTATCCATGCTCTGGAAAAGGAAGGCTATTGTGCTCTTTCTGATGTAACACTATTGTTTGATAATCCCAATATCCATCCGGAGAATGAATTCCGCGCCCGGCAGAAGGCGGTAGTGGATATCTTTGCTGACTTTCCCGGAACATTGGTTGTTGCCAACTGGGAGCCTGAACGGTATTTTTCAAAAATCCGCCAGAAACAGGAACTCCTTCGGGGTAAATTTGACGTATGGAAGCGGGAAGACCGGTGTCCGGTATGCTGGACCGTCCGTCTGTCTGCAGCATTTGCCTATGCAAAAGATCATGAATGTTCATTCGTGACAACGACGCTGGTGACAAGCCAGTATCAGGACACGAATACAGTGCGTGCCATCGGGGAAGCACTGGCACGGGAAACGGGAATTGAATTTATTGTTCCGAAGGGAATTGACCAGTGTGAGGTAACGAAGGGATTTTATAAACAGAATTATTGTGGCTGCGTATTTTCCCTTGCTGAGCGTTTGGCACAAAAGCATGGGATATCGTTGGGTAAAGGTATATAACAACCCGTACAGGACATGATACAGTAGAAAGGTATATGTCACGACTTACAGGATTCATGAGCGATCTGTATGAAAGAGTAAAAACTCCAGAGGACACTACAGTTGCCAAGAAGGTCATCGTTGCGCATCAGTGGAATTGGGGGGAATTTTTTCATGAGGTAAAGGAAAGCCTGAAACGGAACCTGTATTTATTCATTCCGTTGTTTGCAATCTATTTTGTTGGTGCATGGATGCAATCCCCGGTCCGGATGCGGCCGGAGGCATCGGCAGCGATGGCTACGGTATCGTTGCTTCCGGATATCGATACACTTTCGACACAAAAATCTCTCCAGCTCTGGATCAAGCCGGAAAAACAGGTACAAGACATTTCCCTGGAAATTATTTTTGATCCCACGGTAATCCATCTTTCCAAAGATATAACGACTTTTGATTCCCGTTTTACCAAAAAAACCGAGACTTCTTCCTTTTTAAAAGCAAACGAGACGGGAAAACTTCACCTTTCCTATGGTTTTTCTGCGCATGGTCAAACGATGGCAAATACAGCCCTTCACATTGCAGATTTGACTTTTTTGCCGGTTGCTTCGCTTGACGGTCAGATAACACCGGTTTCATTTGGAGACAGTAGCGGGATTCGGGCGACTGACGGTTCATGGTTCAGGCTTACATATTTCAGTTCTTCTTTTATGCTTGTTGAAGATACTACACAATAAAACGGATTGTTCTTCAGTTCCGCTCAATACGCTATTTCTTTGACTTCTTTTCATGCTACAATCGTTGCCATGAACCTCAAAATTGCCATTGTCGGATTGCCCAATGCCGGAAAATCGACGCTGTTTAATGCGCTTCTGAAAAAGCAGGTTGCCGATGCGG
>CAZVTJ010000083.1:0-2576 GCA_964630015.1 uncultured Gammaproteobacteria bacterium
CTTCAATTGGGTACGATTACGGATTTTCGGGAGGATATGCCATTCATATGTTGGAGTCATCCGGTGCCATGATGTCGCTTGAATTCGGCGGAAATTTCGCTAAAGGATTCTATCCACATAGAGATGGAAAAAAACGTTTTATTGCACAAACAAATTACCCGCGAAGCAGATCGCTTAAGAACACGGATAAATATTCCAAAAAACAGTCCGAAACGGAAGGTGCAACCGCCAAAAGCGTCCATCTTGCCATGAGTGCCCGGGCACGAACCCGTCGACTTGTACGTTGTGCAAAAACCATCTATCCCACCAACAGTAATGATTTGGAAAACCTCCGGCGTATACACCATACTCTTTATGCATTCCAAGGAGACTGGGAACAAAGTTCAGATTCCTATGTTTCCAACGGTGTGTTTTCCATCTATGTTGCGGCATATCTGACCGGTATCTGTAACAGGGGGAATTGCATTGTTGTCTTTCACGCGCCGGTATTAGGAACAAAACCGATAAGCCGGTATCAATGGTGGCCGCTTGGAAAGAAACTACCCTGGGGAAGGGATCTGTATTCCGATGCGGAAAAAAAGCTACGTCAGTTACGTACCAAATAATTTCATGAAACACATTCATATTGCAGTTCTCTATAATGAACCCGATCCAAATGATTGCGTGTCGCGCCTGGAGTCGGAGGAAGATACGAAAGCAAGCGCTCATCTTATCGGAGATGCATTGGCAAAATTTCCTTTTCTTGTCATTTCGTATGTTCCTGTCACCCGTACTACCATTTCCAAAATTACGGATATCCGGGCAGATTGCGTTTTTAACTGTATCGAGTGGACCGGGCGCGATTTGTCTTTGGTTCCACACGTGTTTAACAAGCTTAACGCGCTTGGGATTGTCGTAACCGGTTCCAATGAAAAAACCTATATTGAAACGACGGATAAGGTCGCTATGAAGCGGTTACTTGATACCCATGCGGTGCCAACGCCGCGGTGGGCTGTGTATGCGGATGGGGAAAAAGACTCTGGCGAATGGAAGTATTCGTTTCCGGTCATCGTAAAGCTGGCCCAGGAACATTGCGGTGTCGGATTGGATGGTTCATCTATCGTTTGCGATAACGTGCAGATGACAAACATCATCCGGAAACGGATACGCGACTATAACCAACCGGTATTGGCAGAAGAGTATGTAGACGGCCGCGAGTTTGAGGTGACGATGATAGATGATGGGCATACGCCCGCTGTACTCCCGGTGGTTGAGTATAAGTTTGACATCGATAAACCCCAGCGGATTTTAACGTATGATGCGAAATGGAACCGTAGCAAAACGGAAACAGTTTCCTATGTAGTGGATGTTGCAGACCTTCCGGAGGAAAAACTAAGGGAATTATCCAAAATATGTATGGATGCATATGGTCTTTTGGGATTTTGGGGGTATACCCGGTTTGATGTCCGGTTAGACAGTAGCGGTCACTGGTGGATACTGGAAACAAATTCCAATCCGGGTATCGACGACGACGACGACAATGGTTTGGCACGGTCATTCCACATGGTTTCCATGACGCTTGGGGATTTTTGCCTGTGGATTATGTATGCTGCTTACGTGCGGAGTGGGAGGCAATCCGAAGCGGAGGAAATATTCTTACCTTTGATCCGGCGGTGGAAGGTAAGCTTGTTTCCCGAAGAGCAACGGTAATCATGATTCCCTGTTTCCACTGTTTGGAGAATTTCCGTTTGGATGGTGTTTTTATACTCTGGGGACGTTTCTTCATGGAATAGTCCCACCAGCGGCTTCTGAAACTGCGCCAGAAGTATGTCTTCCGTTTCCCTTCGTAACTGTCAAAGAGTGTAATCGTTTTGCTCTGGGTGCCAAGTGATGCAACAGTTGCCCAATGTCCTGAATCTTCTTTTGGATTGTCGTGGGGCCCCCCATACAAATACGGTACACAAACGGCACAGGTATTATTTTGGCGTTTGGCAAGTGCTTTTTTCATGTCCGTAAGTCTGGAGTTTTTCCGGTATTGTACCCAGAATCCAAGGATCCGGATTGCCCGTATCATGTTTCTGGTATTTGTTCCTGCTGAATTAGTCCGGCACAGTTCATATAAAAGCGACATAGGAGCATGGATATCAAATATCCGAAGGATCATCTGAAGTGTTGCCGGTCCGCAGGAAAGCTCATCCGGTTGTTTTACGGCTTGTACATGTGATCGCCCCATGTTCCTATTATAGGAAAAACGGCAATTTGGAGCAAATCAGCGCGATATTTACTTATTCGGACACACAGGTTGCGGCTGCTACCATATCCTGTTTATCGGCAAACCGCATCAGGATGACACCGCTTGTTGCCCTCCCCAGCCGGGGGATAGAGACGATCGGAAGTTTTACTACCTGTCCGCTTGTTGCAGTAATCACGATCCCGTTTGCATCCTTGGGGATAATTTGGGATACCACGACATTGCCGGTTTTATCCTTCACCTGGGCAACTTTGACTCCCTGGCCGCCACGGCGCTGTTTGGGGAAGTCAACAATTGCCGTTTTTTTGCCAATCCCCTTTTCCATGACGGTGAGAAATTCACACGT
>CAZVTJ010000084.1:0-2565 GCA_964630015.1 uncultured Gammaproteobacteria bacterium
CGAAAATACGGGACCGGAAGAGGACAGATCCGAATGATCATCGATGGGATAGGAAATTCCCTCTACCGACACAAACCGTACCCGCATGGTATTTTGCGTAAGTGTTCCGGTTTTATCCACGCACAACACCGTGGTGGAGCCAAGCGTTTCAATCACAGGCATCCGGCGCGTCAGCACCGATAGTTTAGAAAGCCTGTACACGCCAAGCGCAAAGAAAATAATAAGCACAACGGGAAACTCCTCAGGCAGGAGTGTCATGGCAAGGGAAAGTCCGGTCAGCAGCGATTTTATGAAGCTCCCATCTGTTGCAAAGACCAGTAAAAAGACAAGGGAACAGACAACAAGCGCGATGCTTGCCATTTTCTTCACCAATCCGTCGATCTCCCGTTCAAGCAGTGTCCGTTCCGCACTTATCCCACCAAGCATCGCTCCGATTGTTCCTACCTGTGTCTTTTGCCCCGTTGCAAAAACCTTCCCCACACAATATCCCGAAATGACAAGCGTTTGGGAAAGCAGGTAGTGTGTTGTTTCGTCTCCCGGTGTATATGGACCACAATCCGAATTTCCCGGTATCTTATGAACCGAAACTGATTCACCGGTCAGAATGGATTCATTCACGCTGCAATCACGGCTACTGACCACGATGGCATCTGCCGGTATACGGTCTCCCTCTTCCACCACGAACAAATCCCCAACAACAATGTCCCGGGCGGGAATTGTTTGTTTTGTCCCATCACGGATGACTACTGCCTCCGGATTGACAAGTTTTTTTAGTGCCTCAAGCGCATGCTCCGCCTTATACCGTTGTACAAGGGTTACCCCGATCACGAACGTCACGAATGCAAACATCACATATGCCTCATCCGGTTCACCCAAAAAAACATACAAAATCGCGCAGGCAAAAAGGATAAACAGCATCGGTTCGGAAAGCACTTCCTTTATGGTCGTCAGAAAACCATTGGATTTTTTCCGGGAAAGCTCATTCGGGCCGTCTTTTTTTAATCTATCACGCGCTTCGGCAGTCGATAGTCCAAGAAGATGTTCGTCGGGTTTGGGCAGGTCCATAGGGAAATGGTATCATATAGAATTCCCAATATGAAGGAAGGTATACTTAATCATAGCCTATGAAACAACACAAACGTCTTGGGTTAGCGCTTGGAAGCGGCGGTCCGCGGGGACTTGCCCACATCGGCGTCATCAAAACAATACGCGATGAGGGTATTGCCATCCATGCAATTGCCGGAGTCAGCGCGGGAGCACTTGTGGGAGGGCTATACTGTGCCGGTGGTTCCATTGAAAAACTTCTTTCCCTTACTTCTTCATTCGGGTACCGTGAATTTTTTTCCGTTTTTTTTGCCCCTACATTTTCATCCGGTCTTGTCCGCACGGATAAGGCACTGTCTTTTTTGAAAAATATTCTGGGCGGAATTACCATTGAAGAACTTACGATTCCGTTTGCTGCCGTCGCGACCGATATCAAAACCGGTGAGCCCGTCGTTATCCGGTCTGGGAGTCTTGCGCGGGCTATCATTGCCAGTGTCAGTATTCCGCTTTTATTTGAACCTTCCTCGTATATGGAGCGGTTTTTGGTTGACGGAGGCGTTACTATGCCGGTCCCCGTCGATGTCGTCAAAACCATGAACGTCGACCGGGTGCTCGCGGTAAATCTGGAACACTACCGGGAACCCGCTGATTCAGAAAAACAGGAAAAACCAAATGTGGCACAGGTAACCGCCCGTACCATCGATATCCTCAAACATAAACTCGCCGATTACACCGCCCAGGGTGCGGAAATCATCCTTGAACCCTCATTTTCCTTCTCTTCGCTGGATATGCGCAAATTTGTCCATGGGGACGATATCGTAAAGGTCGGTATATCACAAACCCAAACCATTATCCCCAAACTCAAGGAGATCGTATCCTGACTATGGCACAGCCACCATCATCATGGGAACCGGTTGCCGGATGGTATGACGAATCCGTCGGACAGAAAGGTGATTTTACCCACCGGACCGTTGTTATCCCAAAAACGATCCGGCTTCTTGCACCAACGAAAGAATCGAAAATCCTCGACCTTGGATGCGGACAGGGAATTTTGGGCCGGGAACTTGGATATGTCGGGCGTTTTACCGGTGTGGATATTTCCCCGGCACTGATTGCATCCGCGCGCAAACGGGACACACACCCCAGTCACCGCTACTTTATTGCCGATGCCACAAAACCCATTCCCGTTGCGGAGAAAGATTTTACCCACGTGAGTGCGGTTCTGATGATGGATAACGTAAAAAATCCCGATGCGATCATAAAAACCGCATACAAACACCTGTTGCCCGGCGGTATATTCGTATTTGTCATCAACCATCCGGCATTCCGGATTCCCCGCCAGTCGTCCTGGGATATCGATACTATAAATAAAATCCAATCCAGAAAAATCAACCGCTACCTATCCCCCCTTTCCATCCCCATTACGCTGCATCCTTCCAAGGAATCATCGTCTCCCGTAACCTGGACCTATCATTTTCCGATTTCTTCATATGTCGAATGGTTATTCCGCCAGGGATTTGT
>CAZVTJ010000085.1:0-2561 GCA_964630015.1 uncultured Gammaproteobacteria bacterium
CTGACGGTCGCGACTATCACGACTGCGGAAGGTGTTAATCCTCCGAACCGGCAGGTAAGATCAAAGAACTTTTCCGCTCCCAAATCCGCACCGAATCCGGCTTCCGTCACGACGTAGTCGGAAATTTTAAGTGCCAGTGTCGTTGCCATCAATGAATTTGCACCGTGGGCAATATTGGCAAACGGTCCGCCGTGAACAAATGCCGGGGTGTGTTCGATGGTTTGTACGAGATTGGGTTTGAGTGCATCTTTGAGAAGTGCAGCAACCGCTCCCGTTACCTTCAAATCCGCAATCGTTACCGGTTTACCATCATACGTTGATGCCACAATAATTTTTGCAATCCTGGCCTTTAGATCCGGTATGTCTTTGGCAAGACAAAGGACTGCCATGATTTCCGATGCGACCGTGATATTGAAATGATCCTCCCGCGGCGTACCGTTTGGTTTCCCGCCAAGTCCGATCACCATATTCCGGAGACTTCTGTCATTCATGTCCATTGCACGTCTCCAGGTGATACGGCGGGGGTCTATCCCAAGCACGTTCCCCTGCTGAAGATGGTTATCGATAATTGCGGCAACCAGATTGTTGGCCGTACCGACCGCATGGATATCGCCCGTAAAATGAAGGTTAATTTCCTCCATCGGCAAAATCTGGCTATAACCGCCGCCTGCTGCACCGCCTTTTACCCCAAACACCGGTCCTAGGGATGGCTCACGAAGGCAAATCATGGCTTTTTTCCCAAGCGTCGATAATGCCTGTCCAAGCCCTATTGTCGTGGTGGTTTTCCCTTCTCCGGCAGGAGTCGGGTTAATGGCAGTAACTAAAATAAGTTTTCCGTTTTTTTTACCTGCCATGGACCGTGCTATCCCCGCATAGGTAATTTTTGCCTTGTCATAGCCGTACGGCTCTAGCTCATCGGGTGCAAACCCGATCGTTTTTCCGATATCCGTAATCGGAAACGTTTTGGATGATTGTGCAATCTCAATATCTGACTTCATGTGCGATACTCCTTTATTGTGTTATACCCGGCACCGGAAATGTTGATGCCAGAGACGATACTTCTTTACCAAGATTTACGAGGAACGGATCGGTTTTTGCATGATCCTTAAAGTCGGTAACGAATTTTGCCCTCGCTTCCTTTTCCTCCGGAAGTTTATTTCCCTTAATGTGATCGATGATTTGGGCAATCCAGCGGGCAATTTGGCGCATTTCATCCTCTTTCAGACCCCGTGTCGTAATAGCCGGTGTTCCAAGTCGGAGGCCGGAGGGATAAAAGGGAGAAACGGGTTCCTGCGGAATGGTATTCTTATTTGCCGTCATGTGGGCAATATCCATCGCATATTCCAACAGTGCCCCAAGCCCGCCGTATTTAGACAGGTCAAGAAGGATAAGATGGTTATCCGACCCGCCGGACACCATATCTACCCCGAGTTTCCCAAACTCTTCTACCATCGCTTTGGTATTTTTGACGATTTGGGCTGCATAGGTTTTAAATTCCGGCTTGAGTGCTTCCCCTAAGGCTACGGCGATTGCAGCCGTTGTGTGGTTATGTGGCCCACCCTGAAGTCCCGGGAAGATGGATTTGTCGATTTTCGACGGAAGATCAGGATCCTTGGCAAGCCCTTTGGGAGTCACCATGATCATGGCGCCGCGTGGACCACGGAGTGTTTTGTGTGTTGTTGTCGTCACCACATGGACAAACGGAACCGGTGACGGATGCACACCGCCGGCAATAAGACCGGAAATATGGGAAATGTCCGCAATCAGATATGCGCCGATGGAATCGGCAATTTCCGCAAACGTTTCAAACTCGATCGTCCGGGGGTATGCGGTTGCTCCGCACCAGATCATTTTCGGCTTGAATTCGGCAGCGATTTGCCGAAGTTCATCAAAATCCACATGTCCGTCACGTTTCACATGATAGGGATGGCTGGAAAAATATTTTGCCGTTGCCGAAACTTTCCATCCATGCGTCAAATGGCCACCGTCGACCAGGTTCATGCCCGATATACTGTCACCGGGTGCAAGAAGTGCGTTATAGACGGCAAAATTCGCCGGACTGCCGGAATACGGCTGGACATTGACAGACACGACTCCGAATAATTTCTTTGCACGCTGTATCGCTTCGATTTCAACCTTATCGATGATTTCGTTTCCGCCATAATACCGATGTCCGATGTATCCTTCGGAATATTTATTGGTAAGGATTGAACCAAGGGCGGTAAGGACGGCTTCTGATGTATAGTTTTCCGAAGGGATAAGTTCAATACCATTGACCTGACGTTTTTTTTCTTCTTCAATGTAGGAAAATACAGGATCATCAAACACTTTTTTCATATTCCCTCCTTTATGTAACAAATAAAACTACAAAAATAACAGACACGTCATACGTCTGCCTACGTAGGAAATCCACAATAAGCGTATCATTGCACAATGGAAAATGCTTGTGCTATGCATCACAGGTATATCGTTTCCCATGCACTTCGTCAACACGATCAAACCCGTACAATGAGCCGATGCTTGACATTTTGAGGCCAAACGTTGATAGTATAGCTACTTGT
>CAZVTJ010000086.1:0-2544 GCA_964630015.1 uncultured Gammaproteobacteria bacterium
TCATGAATATTCTTCCGGCACCACTGATAAAAGTTATCGAATCGTTTGAAAAGCTACCGGGTATCGGGCCAAAAAGCGCACAACGGCTTACGTTTTACCTTCTGCATCTTCCGCAAGATGAACTCGAACGCTTTGCTAATAGCCTGATAGGACTCAAAAAAAATACGGTTTTGTGCAGCGTCTGCAAAAATGTTACCCAAAGCGATCCCTGTCCGGTTTGTTCCAATCCCGGACGCGATACGACAATGATTTGCGTTGTCCAGGAACCAACAGATGTATTGGCTATGGAAAAAACCGGAGCATATCACGGACGGTATCACGTGCTTCACGGTGCCATTGATCCGCTCAATAATATCGGGCCGGATGAAATTTATCTGGAGGATTTGATCAAGAGGCTTAGGCAACCGGGGGATACGACGCAGGAAATTATCCTTGCGCTCAATCCGTCCATGGAAGGGGAGGCAACAGCCCTGTATATCCAAAAAAGGATTGCGCAGATTGCCGATGATCTGCATGCAACCTATAAAGTAACGCGTCTTGCGCATGGGCTTCCGGTCGGTGCGGATATCGAATATGCCGATGAAGTAACCCTCCGGCGCGCCCTTGACGGCAGGAGGGAGTACTGATATTCGTAACATCGCAATTCGTAGATAGTAGTTCGTAGATAGTAGATAGCAAAAACTAAAGTTAGCAGTACAATGAATTTCCTAGATATAATGTTCCATCTGTTCCTAACTACCAACTACTAACTACGAAAGTACGAACTACGAAGATACTAAATATGAATAAGAATAAACACATATCGAAAGAACAAGTGATTGATGTACTCAAAACCATTCCTGATCCGGAATTAAATATTAGTATTTGGGATTTGGGGCTTATCTATGGAGTGGAAGTGGATCCATCCACCAATGCAGTCCGTATCCTTATGACGCTTACTTCCATCGGATGTCCGCTGTTTAGTGCAATCGAATCGCAGATGAAGGAAAGTTTGGAACGGATTCCCGGAGCAGGGATTATAACGATCGATTTGACCTTTGAACCTCCATGGACAATGGAGCGTATGTCTCCCGATGCCAAACTAACCCTCGGCATGGCATAATAGCTGTATGGGCATATCGCGGCAAATATTCGGATCGTTTGAAGATATCGGAAAGGATATTGTCCACGAAACCGTACAGGTTCCCAAGGATATCGCCGGTGCAGCACTGGAAAGTTTGGGGGCATCATCGGGAAAAAAGACGACCAATACGGGTCAAACCCAAACGTCCCAAACCGGAAATCAAAAAAGCCCACTGTCCCAACTTGAACAGACGAGTGACGAAGCGATAAAGAAAAGTATTGCCCGGGCTGCTCTTGCCCAGCTTGCCGGCCAGAAACAGGAAGCGGAACCGTCCATATGGGACCAAAAACTCCGCGAGGATGCACAAAAGAAACAGATAGAGGAACAAAAGAAAAAGGAAGCACTTGGCGCCCTGCCGGCTATCAAAGGAAAACCGAAGCGGGGAAATCTGTATGGCGTCAAGCAAAAAGCAAGCTCGGAAATGTCAAAGAATGTGAGGCAGGATTAATCCTGTATACGGTAAACGGTATACAGTATACTGGGATTAAATATAAAGGTTGTCAGCATGCTGCATCTCTACAACACACTATCTCGGAAAATAGAGGAATTTACCCCGATTCATCCTCCTGATGTCGGTTTGTATGCCTGTGGCATGACGGTTTATGATTTTTCCCACATCGGCCACGGGCGCAAATATGTTGGCGATGATATTTTGCGCAGGATTTTGGAGTTTCACGGTTACAGGGTTACACACATACAGAATGTGACTGATGTCGGGCATTTGTCTTCCGATGCCGACAGCGGGGAAGACAAATTGGAAAAGGGAGCGCTCAAATTCGGTAAAACCGTATGGGAAGTTGCGGAATTTTTTACAAAAAACTTTTATGACTCCATGGCGCTTCTCAATATTTTGCCGCCGACGGTTATCTGCAAGGCAACCGATCATATTCCCGAACAGATCGAACTGGTTAGTCGCCTTATGGAAAATGGATTAGCCTATGACACTCCCGAAGCCGTTTATTTTGACGTATCGGCATTTCCCAGATACTCATCGCTATTTGGCCAGGATTTGGAAAGCAAAAAAACGGGGGTTCGGTCGGAGGTGGAAACGGGATCACACAAACGCCATCCTGCCGATTTTGTTCTGTGGTTTAAACGTATCGGAAGATTTGCCAATCACAGTATGCATTGGGAAAGTCCGTGGGGGGATGGATTTCCGGGCTGGCATGTCGAATGCAGTGCAATGAGTATGAAATATCTTGGGGAGCAATTCGATATCCATACGGGTGGCATCGATCACATGAGCGTCCATCACCCCAATGAAATTGCACAGTCTGAAGGTGCAACGGGGAAAAAACCGTTTGTGCGGTTTTGGGTCCATCAGGCATTCCTTATGGTTGACGGGAAAAAGATGAGTAAATCGTTGGGAAATCTCTATACCGTGTCCGACGTTATGGAAAAAGGGTTTGATCCGCTATCCC
>CAZVTJ010000087.1:0-2538 GCA_964630015.1 uncultured Gammaproteobacteria bacterium
TATCGATTCCCGGATCATGGTATTGTTTCCGACAATCGTATTTTTCCCGATATAGGTCGGCCCAACGATTTTTACCCCTTCGAAAATCCGCACTCCTGCCTCGATGATAACCGGTCCTTCCAGAATCACTCCATCTTTGATCTGTGCACCCCGGTCAATCGTTTGGCCCGTAATCGTCTTGAGTGCCTCGTGAGCAACTGCAAGGATGTGCCAAGGGTATTTGATCGGCAGCCATGTTCCCGAAATCGCAACCGCACCACAACTGACTCCATCCGAAATTGCTTCCGTTATTGCCTGTTCATACCCCGCTGCCGGATTGTCCCCGGTTTTTTCGACATAGGAAAAAAATTTCTGGGGATGCTCAATCCTGTCGATAACCACACGGACCCATGGACTTGGTTCTTTCCCTGCTCCCGGTTTTTCGATAATCCCTGATACGGCAAGCGTATCGTCCACCACCAAATACCCTCCTGGGAAATACGAATCCATCCGTACAGCCCCAAGAAGGATTTCCTGTTTTCCCTCCGACAAAAAGGGTTTAAGGGATGCATCATCGTACCAGTCCGAACCGTTGATAATTATCATCGGGTCATTTCCTATATGGGACTTTGCGGCCAACACGCCCTTTCCCTGCCCTTCCCCTTCCTGACAAACATAGACGGCCTCAAGACCTTTGGGAACGGGAATGCGCCTGATTGTTTCCTCATTATTCCTGCTTGCGACAATGATGCAGCGTTCTATACCCAGCCGGACTAGCTGTTCAAGTTTCCACAAAAGCAACGGTTTCCCCAGAATCGGAAATGTGTTTTTGTCGGAAAACGGGGCAAACCGTGTTGATTCGCCTGCCGCCAATATGCATACTGTCGGTTTCATGGTCTCCTCCTGTAGTCCCTAGCACTGGGAAATACGCCTAATCTTTGCCCCAAGGGCATTGAGCCTGTCTTCGATATGTTCATATCCGCGATCGATCTGTTCCACTCCGGATATCACGCTTTCCCCTTCTGCAGCCATTGCGGCAATTAGAAGGGTAGCCCCGGCACGCAAATCACCCATCGTCATGATTGCATTATGAAGCGATACGGGACCCGTAATCCGTACAGCCTGCTGTGTCAAAGACATCCCGTCCGTATAATCGAAATTATAAAACTGTGCCGGATTTGCCACTTTAGGATCATAAAACTCAATATCGGCACCCATTTTTATAAGTTCCCCAGCATAGGAAAAACGGTTTTCGAACACAGTTTCGAAAATCGTGGAAATGCCTGATGCCTGTGTCATACAGACCGCCCATGGCGCCTGCCAGTCCGTCATGAAACCGGGATGGATCTGTGTTGTCACATCCGTTGCCTTGAGTTCTCCGGCGTAAAAATACCGTGTCGTTGATTCATCGATCTCCTCTATCCCGCCGTTTGCCAGTTTACAGTACTTCAAAAACTCCCCGATCGTATCGCGGCGCGAATTGTGGACCGTAATCGACCCCCGGGTTACATATGCGGCAACGGCGGCAGTCACTTCTTCGTTTCTGTCCGGCATTATCCGGTGCACTGCCCCATGAAGCGACGGAACCCCCTCGACGGTTATTTCCCGCGGGGCGGTTCGGGAAATTTTTGCCCCCATAGCGGTTAAAAGTGCAATCAGATCATCGACTTCCACCTCTTCTGCCGCATTCGTAATCACGGTTTTCCCTTTTGCCAATACCGCGGCGAGAATGATCGTTTCCGTTCCGGTGTGGGTATTTTTGATAAATGAAATCGGTGCTCCGTGAAGACCATGTTCGCTTTTTGCATGGAAAAATCCGTCCGATGAACTATATTCCACCGTTGAACCCATTGCGCGGATTCCGTCTATATGCCGTCCGATCGGCCGTGCACCGATCCGGCACCCCCCAGGATTGGGGATCATGGCTTGCCCATACCTGGCAAGAAGCGGACCCAGTACCATTGACGAAGTCCGGAGTCTGGCTCCAACCTCAAGCGGGACGGTGTAGGACTGGGTTTTTCCGTTCTGGATCGTCACTCTGCCGTTTTTCCACGCATGCGTAACGCCAAGGCTTTCAAGCACATCAAGCATCAGGTGGACGTCCCTGATATCGGGAACGTTGGTCAGCTCAATCGGGTCATCCGTCAACAACGAAGTAACCAATGCCTTAAGCGCAACATTTTTTGCGCCGGCTACGGTAAAATCGCCGTGAAGTGGGGTTTTTCCGTTAACGACAAAGGTATCCATGGTATATTATTCGTCAGGACCGACAACAATGATCTCCCTGTGCAATTCTACGCCAAACGTATCATGCACGTTCTTTTCAATACGGTCCATTAATTTTAACACATCGGAGGCTGTCGCCGATCCTTTGTTCACGATAAAATTGGCATGCACATCGGACACGCACGCATCCCCGACACACAGTCCCTTACACCCCGCATGGTCGATCAGAAATCCCGCCGAAACGGTGCCGCCGGGCGTTTTATATACCATGCTTTCCGATTGGGTCAGATTTTTAAACGCACATCCGGCGCTTTTGACACCCTGAGGTTGTGA
>CAZVTJ010000088.1:0-2531 GCA_964630015.1 uncultured Gammaproteobacteria bacterium
TTGCTTTGTACGCTTACTGCCGCAACAATGGCATATTTCGTATTGGAAGTGCAATAAATCCTATAGAGCATTATGAATCGCGTAACTATCCTTCCTGCCAACAAGGACGAGTTGAAGGAATTTTCCATCCGCGAGTGGCATGCCGTTGACGAGGAACATTAGGGAAGAGCCGTGGAATGGAATCTGAAGGAATTTGTATTGAAGGCGACTGAAAATGGGGTCGTCGTGGGAATGGTCAGCGGAAAACATGAATCCGGTGTACTCTACATTGAAGATATCATTGTCGGGAAGGCAAAAAGAAACGCCGGTATCGGAAAAGCACTGATGGAAGCTGCGGAGGAATTTGGGCGATCACAGGGAGCACACAAGGCATATCTTCTGACCGGAAAAACCTGGGGAGCAGCCAAATTTTATGAATCTTTGGGATATAGGCAATGCGGCGATCTTCCCGATCATCATTTCCATACCGATTTCGTTTCGTACGAAAAGCAACTCTAAACAAGTGTTGCATTTTACGATATAGTGAAGAGGAAGGCATATGCCCATTTACACCAAAACAGGAGATGACGGAACGACTGCCGTATTCGGCGGAAAACGGGTCAGCAAGGCGGATGCCGCGATAGAGCTTGCGGGAACCCTTGATGAGGCCAATGCGCACCTTGGGCTTGTTGTTTCCTGCCTTACGGGGTTTGGAGACCGGGACTTTGTGGGTGATCTCCAATCGGATCTTTTTTCCATCGGTTCCATGGTTTCCGGAGCACAGGTGGATATATCAATGCTTGAAACGCATACGCAGATGCTTGAGACTGCGATGGACAGGATGGGAAGCGTTTTGCCGGAACTGACGAATTTTATCCTTCCCGGCCCGACGGCCGAAGTTGCGCAGATTCATATTGCCCGGACTGTGGTACGGAAAGCGGAACGAAGGATGGTTTCATATCTTGCCACAACAGGAAAACAGAATGATTTTCTCCAGTCGCACAGGAAAATCCTCCTTTCGTTTCTCAATCGTCTGTCGGACTATCTGTTTGTTTTGGGCCGGACAATGACGGTAAAACAGGGAAAATCGGAAACAATTTGGAAAGGGAAACACCTGAAGGGAACATTATGAAACGCATAGCGGAAAAGCAGGGAAAAAATTCATGGAATCATGTTGTCGGACTTTTTGCGTTCATCCATAGCGTTGTGGCGTTGATCGTCTATGAAGTACTCCGGTTCCAACCGTGTGACGATGGATTGTTTCCCGGATCATGCGGCATCGGAAGACGGATTTCCGTCCTGACTCTTCTTGTTGCCTGGGTCGTTTTTTCAGGAAGTTTTTCGGCAATCATGGTGTACGGAAAAAGAAAATATGGGGAAAAAATATTTGCAGTTTCCTATATTGGGGCATTGCTTGTAACGGCCGGATCGGTGGCAGTGGTATTTTTCAGCGGTTTGATTTTGTATGGCGCATCCCTGTTGCCCTAATACTTCATTTTATTGGTTTCATGCAGGGAGCATTCTTTCTGACTTCGTCAACGGTATCCCGTGTTACGCCCCGTGCGAACACGATTACGCCGCTACCATTATGGCGTTGACATAGAGCATCTCCTCCTTTTGAAAACGGGCATTCTGAAGGAGCACAGGTATTTGCCACATCAAAGATATTAACAGTCCCTTTTTCGCCAATTCCTTTTCCAAGTTCACAGTACGGCATAAGTAGTCTGCTTTCCGGATTTTATCCGTGAAAATATCCAGGTAATACACATTGCAATAAGGATTGATAGCGGAACAACAACGATTGCCGGTGAATGGGGAAAAAGCGATCGTGTACCGTCAAGCGTGATCCAATGGATAAAAAGGAGCGAATACGAGTGTCGCGCGAGAAACCGGACCATGGATATGATTTTTAACGGGATCGGAAGGAACTGCAGAAAAAACAGAATGATCGCGTTTATCCCGATTCCGTAAGAAAAATAAAACAGGTCGGGTGGATATTTATGGGAAGTGAGCGTCGTAGGAAGATGTGATGTACGAAGATAATAAAAAAGCACCAGATGAAGCAGTATGAAGCTGGCAGCAATAATACGCATGATTTTTTTTGTACGGATAGGATTGGATAACAACATTGTGCTTGCACCGCCTGCAAGATACATGAGCCCCCAGAAAATCCATCCGGTCAGCCGTGAAGAAGACGCGGGGAGCGGGGAAAAAACGGCAAGCAGGGAAATACCCAATAAACCGCCAAATGCGGCAAGCAGCTTTTTTTTGTTTTGGAGCAGAATGGCATACAGGGGCGTGAGAATGGTTAACTGGAGAAACAGAATTGGCAACCATGCCATGGATGCACCGCCAGTCAGGGAAAGTGATGACACGATAAACGGAAATGTCGGGATAAAATCCTGGCCCCGGAAGATGTGTGGAAAAAGATAGGTAATGGTCCAATAGACAAGGATATACAGGGCAAATGGAATATACAGGCGGATGAACCGTTGGAGCATCCATCGGAAGGTTGATCCATTTTTTGCTGTGTTGCGCATAAAACTCGCAAT
>CAZVTJ010000089.1:0-2375 GCA_964630015.1 uncultured Gammaproteobacteria bacterium
GATATTGATTATGGAACTACTAAAGCGTGCAATTAACGCTTTTTTTGATTTTTTACAGGGCATTGTTGTCTTTATGTCCGTCCTTGTGATGGTCTATTTATTTATTATCTCGCCCCAGGAAATCAACGGCGCATCCATGGATCCCACATTCCATAACGGTGAACTGATTCTCACCAATAAAATTGCCTATAAATTCGGTGATCCGAAACCCGGTGAAGTCATCATTTTCAAATCCCCGAAAAACAAGGAAATCGATTATATCAAACGCATCATCGGTCTCCCCGGCGATACGGTAAAACTGGAAAACAGTAAATTCTACGTCAATAATATTCCTTTGGAAGAATCCTACATCGCCTCCGACGTCATTACCCAGGCAGGATCATATCTGCATGAAGGGGAAGAAATCGTTGTGCCGGAAGGATACTATTTTGTCGCGGGCGATAACCGTCCACATAGCTCGGATTCACGGGAATTCGGTCCGATTCCGTTTCAGGATATCATCGGGAAAGCGCTTGTGCGTTACTGGCCGATAAACCGTGCTGGAATCATTATCCCCGCAACATACCCCGGACTCTAAGTACAACCTATTTTAGAAGGAATAATTTGTTTATTCGCTCAGACGTTGGCGGATTTTCTTCAGCACCGTGCTGGTTGTTTCCAGATTTCCGCGGATGACAAACACAACACGGGCTTCTATCTTTGATTGTGTGATCTTCACAAGACCGTTCACCGACTGTGCCATGTCTTTGGCCATCGCATCCAGCTCATCGCTGTGGATCCGCTCGACTTTTGTCGATGGCTCCTTGTCTTTACTTGCTTTCAGCCGTCGGGCCAGATCTTCCGCACGCCGTACAGAAGCATTTTCGGAAAGGATGGTCTTGTATGCCTCAACCATCATCTTTGTATCGCCAAGCCCGGCAATGGCCCGTGCATGGCCTTCCGTAATAGCTCCGGATACGATACCGTCTTTTATTGCATCGGGTAATCCAAGCAGTCGCATGGTATTGGAAACGTATGATTCGCTTTTCCCGACCCGTTTGGCAATTTCGGAAAGGGGTAACCCGAATTCCTCGATTAACCGTTGGAATGCCTGTGCGCGTTCAATGGCGTTTAAATCTTCACGCTGGACGTTTTCGACGATTGCCAGCTCCAACATGCCTTTTGCCGTTGTTTCCTTAATGACGGTCGGTACTTTTTTGAGTCCCGCAAGCCGCGATGCTCTCCACCGACGCTCACCTGCAATAATCTGGTATCCGGCCGGTGTTTTTGCCACAACAAGCGGTTCGATAATGCCGTGTTCCTTAATGGAGTTGACTAAATCCGCAAGTGCTTCAGGAGCGATAAGACCACGGGGCTGAAGGGGGTTCGGCTGGATTTCATCAATATCCAGCATTAATACGTGTTGCTGTTCATCAGCCATGGAAACTCCTTTTTATGAAGGCAGGACCGATACGAATTTTTTCCCTTGTCGGACAAAAAACGAAACGATGCCTTTGGAAATGGAAAAGATCGTATAATCTTTCCCCATGGAAACGCCGGATCCTGGATGGATCTTTGTTCCCTTCTGGCGGACAAGAATGTTCCCCGGTTTTGCGTTTTGGCCGCCATAAATCTTCACGCCTAACCGTTTTGATACGGAATCTTTATTTCCTTTTGCTACGCCGCCTGCTTTAACGTGTGCCATATGTATAATGAAAGCAAATCCCCGTTTGCTTTTCCCGCCAAGATCAAACTGTTAATACGATTATTTGCCGTGAAACGACTGCTTTCTCCCGAGCGTATTCTATCGGTCCAAGTACCTTAGTATACCCAAGGTTTTCACAGCTGTCAATCAGATTTTTCACGTCATACACCCGTCCATTTACCGTAAATTGGGGAATAATAAATACAACGGTTGCATGCGGTGCAAGCACACTGCGGAAGGCCTTCAGTGCCCCGATATACAGTTTCTGGAGGCCTTTTAAAATATTTTTGAGCTTTTGTGGATCCGAAATATCCCCCGTCCCCAAATGAATCGGACCAAGATATGGTTCTGTTGCCAATGCATCAACCGTTTGGCTCCCGATTACCTCATCCACATGGGATGCATCGCAAACCTCAAACCGGCCGCTGACCGCACTTTGTATCTGCTGCTTCACCCACCGGAAATTTGCTGTCGTATCGTTGACCGCTTTTTGATCAATATCCATCCCGATAACCGATCCGATAGACCGGGAAAGCGATTCCGTTAGGATAGTTCCGGCACCACAGAACGGATCAAGGATCGTCTTGCCCCGCGCATCGGCACCAAGAGCAATATTTGCCATCATTCTGGCAATTTTGGGAGGAAGCATCCCCATTTTGGTATTCCTGTATGGTCTGCCGTAATCAAGATT
>CAZVTJ010000090.1:0-2345 GCA_964630015.1 uncultured Gammaproteobacteria bacterium
GGATGCGATGGCCAAAGACATGGCACAGTCGGTAAACGGCTTGGTGAAGATTACCCAATCAAAAATCGAAGCACGCGTCGTGTTTGTTATTCGTGGCAATCTGGAAACAACCAGCACGGTGCTTAAGAAAATCCGCCAACGCCTGAGCGAATAAGCAAATATCTATTTCCGAAATAACTGGTACTACTTAGAAAGTCCCGGGTATGTGGCAGGAATGATCAGTCCGGCACGGTTTACCGGCCAGTAACGGACAAGCGCTTTCCCGATGATATCCTGAAACGGAATCGGCCCGAATTCCCGTGAATCCGAGCTATGCGGGCGGTTATCACCGGCAACAAAATAGTATCCTTCCGGTATGACGATTTCTTCCCCTTCATGCAGATATGATCCTGCCTGGGTAATAACATCCGGTGCGATATAGGATTCTTCCAGTGGAACATTATTGACGTAAAACTTGCTGTTTTCCAGCTTTACCGTATCGCCGGGGAGTCCGATAATGCGCTTGATATAGTCGATTTCCTTGTTTTTCGGCGATTTGAAAATGATGACTTCACCGGGTTTCGGATCGCCGAATTTATAGGCGATTTTATTGGTAAGAATCAGTTCGCCGTTATGGAATGTGGGATCCATGGATGCCCCGTTGATTTCCTGGGGTGAAATGATAAACAAATAGACCATCACAAGGATGGACATGAAGACAACAATGCCCTGTAAAAAATCAAAAAAAGCGTTAATTGCACGCTTTAATAGTTCCATAATCAATATCTTCTCCTTGTTCAAGTGTAGGTGATATAATTGGTTGGGTCAAGCGGATTTACAGGCGCGCGTAGCTCAGTGGTAGAGCGCTTCGTTGACATCGAAGAGGCCTAAGGTTCAAGTCCTTACGTGCGCACAAAATATCATCAAATTTCGTTATTTCTTCAGGTGAAAATGCATGATTCTGGGAATGACCGTATGGAAATCATGGGATTTCCAGGAAATATCCCCGGATGAATCAATTGATCCAATCGATAAGGCAGAGCGTGCATCTGTCGGTTGGATAAGGATTTTGTAGTTTCCGTCTTCCGGATTTTCCAGTTCGACCAAACCATTTGTGTCTGCAACCGGAGCGCCATGTGGAGGGAATATGATAAATTTCATTGGATATCCGACAAAGGAAAGAAGCGTGGGTGTTACATCTTTATGAAGACGTGTGCTTTGCAGCGATTCCACGGCAATGGTCCTGTTCTGTCCGGAAGTACCCCGGAAGAATGAAACGATCGTCTGAACGGATTCCGGGTTAGTCATCAGTTCGGAGTGTGTATACGATTGGGCCGAAAGGGTATTCCCATTGATTTGGGCGCTTTTCATAAGGACCGTACCGTCTCCCTCGGTGCTGTAGCCAATCGCGTTTGTTCCAATCGGTTGACCGTCTGCCCAGACGGATGTTTTTTTCTTCGGCACGGTGACGGTAATTGTTTTGGCGGTTTGTTGTCCGGATCCCAATAGCGAACCTGTTGTTATGGAAAAGAAGGGGTTCTGATAGGAACTATCTTTTGTCAGCGTGCTTTGTGCCTTCATGGAGGACACCGGAATAAGGGTGCCTGTTTGTTTATCTATTAAATAGGGGAATGTGGGAAGCAGGTCGGCAATTGAGGGGATAAAGGTGTGAATAGCATCCGCTCCGGTTTTAAACTTAAATTGCGTACATCTGGACAGGAGGAGTGTTGCGTAGAATTTTGAAACAAGGTCACCAAGGAATTCTCCGCCGGACCAGGTATAGTAGGCGTTGACTGATCCCTCAAACGGCGCACCGACGGTAAGGATTTTTGTAACCGGTGAATTGCCATGGTATTTTTCCGCATAGGAACGAGCGATAAGTCCGCCCATACTGTGTCCGAGTAGATATACGTTGTCATTATTTGCCTTATCGGCGATAAACTGTGCAAGTTTATCTGCGTTTTGGGACACAGGAATACGCCAGTCATAGGGAAAATTGAGGACAGTATATCCTGCATGAATCAAGGCCTGTTCACTTACTGCATAAAGGTTTTTTGCAACAACAGGGAGATATGTCCATGTGCCACCATTATCCCCCGGCTGGCACTGCATGAGGGCATTAGTATTCCATGAGGCTGTGATACCGGGAATAATGATAATCGTTGCTGGTTTTGTTGGTGCCTGGGTGTTTGTTGGAATGGGTGTGTCTGTTGGAGGAATTGGCGTGTTTGTCGGTGGGATCGGTGTTTCTGTCGGGGGGATGGGTGTTGATGAAGGCTCCGGTGTTGCGGTTACTTCCGGGGTCGGAAGAGGAGTGGGAGCCGGTGTTATATAGGGAGCATAATCACTCTTTGGAACATATGCTT
>CAZVTJ010000091.1:0-2280 GCA_964630015.1 uncultured Gammaproteobacteria bacterium
TCACGGGAATGACGGATAAGCAATTTTGCTTTCTTAAAGTCACGGGAATGACGGATAAAAAATCTCTTTAAATCTTTCAATCGTTAGAATCGTAGAAAAAAACTATCAGCTAACTACACACTACTATCTACTATCTACTTTCTTTCACCCCCGAATGAGGACCCGAAGGGCGCGAAGAATATTTGTGCGCCGGAAAAGTACGAACCAGACGATCATGACTCCCAAAACGATAATTCCAGCGGTTTTCCACGGAAATATAACGATATAGGTTTCTTTTGAAACGATTTTTCCCCCGCCTGCGGATACCCGTATATCGGTTTTATACAAACCAAGGCATTTACGGGCAGTACAGAGGCTTCCTGCAAAACGACGCGTTTTCCCGGGAAAAATCATGTGCTCCGGAAGGTCCCAACGAGATTTTCCCCCAATAATCGGCGATAATTCCACCCATGATTTAACGCTTTGATGCGTGAGTGACGTATTTTTTACACGAAGCGATACGTCAATGGGATCCATATCATATATAAATGAAGATAATCCACCACCCGCAATTTCCAGCTGCGCATTGTTTGTGTCCAGCGGCACACCGATAGAACCCAAAAACAACACGCCGACTCTGGGAATAATGACAGGCATATCGGACTGGGAAACCGGAAGCATAGGGGTGATAAACGCCATCGCGTAATATCCACCGACGGGAACGGTGGTGGGAATGGAAACCGTAAACGGGAACACTACATCGGATTTTGGATCGATGATTCGTTCGGGAGTTTCCACCGTTATCCAATCCGACAGTGATGGGACAGATGTTTGTGCGCCCGGGATAATTTCCCCATCATCTTCCCCTACCCCAAACGGTTCGATGGAAACGGAAACCGGAAGCGGTTTTGTGGTGACATTGGACACCGTAACCAGAACGGTTTTTGATGATCCCGGGGAAAGTTCGATTGAGGAAATAACCGGGGAAACCCTGATGATGTGGGGAATTTTTTGTTCCTGTGCGTGGACCGGTTTTATTCCCATACATAATACAATAAGTATTCCGGCGGGTATACCCGGAAGGATATACTTCCAATCTAACCTCTTTTTTTGACTATGATTTTCCATATAGTACTATATATTAATATGTTGGTACTACAACATAAATAATTGTATTTTTGTATACACCTGCGGTTTGCGACGGATCAACCGTAACACGATAAGAAATGGTATGTTCTTCATTGGTAATGGGTTCCCCACCCACTACTGTCGTATGATCGGCAACAGGATCACCGGGTGCACCCTGCACAAACCCGGCATAATTCGGCCCGCCCGCGGTAAAACGATCCGCGGTTCCACCGGAAAGCGTATTGTCTGATGTTGAATACCCAAATCCCGTACCACTCCAGGGTGTAGGGGCAGAATTTGGCGCGGGATAGTCGGCAATCGTTTTGGCAAGATATGATAACGGTCCCGTTTCATGCGCATAAATAATATACCCGTAATAGGCATTGGTGGAAGTGGAAAGCACTGTTTGTTTGGTACTGTCGGTATAACTGTTGGCACTGGAAAGCGAATCAAAGGTGAGCTGATTGCCGCTGACGCCAAACGAAAGTGACGGCGTAAGCGTTTGAGCACTCGCCTCGGACCCCCATCCCGTTTCCGTAAACTGCCCGGTCTGTGCTTTTACCTTCACGCGGTAGAGTGTATTGGGTGCCAATTGGGTAATCACTGTCCCGGTTGCACTTCCCCACTGGGAATACGGTAAAAAATCCGATTGCGTCAGGCTTTCCCCAATAGTGAAATCACTTTTTATATACTGTGTTGTTGCCCACCCGTCTTTTGAAATGGCAACGGCGTAGCTCGCATCTTCCGGATTTGAACCGGTATTAATGATGAGTTTGAGGCGATCGTATGTTGCTCCGGGATTGGTAAATGTGGGAGCAGGAGGAAGATCTGCCTGTTGGGAATAGGTTATGCCACCGCCAGCAGAATACAAATCCCCGGAGAGCGAACTTCCCCCAAGAGACCCAACAGCGGCAAACATCCCAAAGAGTGTCGATGATGCGCTGGCAATTCCGGCGGACCCAAAATCATATGTTGAAAGTTCATATCTGTCACTCACCGGTCCAGCAAACACCGGCATACCGTGGAAAAATATTCCAAGACTTAGAAATCCAACAAGTATAAAAATAGTAAATTTTTTCATATATCAATCTATAAACTACTATATCGGAATATAAAATACTGATAACCCAAAGAGTGAATGAAAATAGTCAAATGTACACACCTGCGTAATGC
>CAZVTJ010000092.1:0-2240 GCA_964630015.1 uncultured Gammaproteobacteria bacterium
ACAGACAGGTGTCCAAACCGTTATTCCCAAAAAGCCCGAAGACATGATTTCGACAGTAAAAACCCATGCGGGTGAACAAATCATCATTACGGTAGAGCGCAGTGGGAAAACCATTGATTTTGCAGTTGTTCCACGGGTAAATCCGCCCAAAGGTCAGGGGGCGCTCGGTGTTGCGGTATCGGATCTGGAACGGAAAACCTATCCATGGTATATGGTTCCCGTTAAAGCCGTCGAAATAACGTTTACCCGTTCCTGGCAGATGCTTTCATCAATCGCAAATGTCCTGTGGAGGCTTCTGACGGGAGTAAAAGTCGATTCGGCGGAAGTATCCGGACCGATCGGCATTGCCCAGGTAACCGGTCAGGCAATCAAATACGGATGGGAAGCGGTTTTTGAATTCGTGAGTATCCTTTCATTAAATCTGGCAATTTTAAATATTTTGCCGTTTCCTGCCCTTGATGGCGGACGGCTTTTGTTTGTGTTTCTGGAAAAATTGGGGAAGAAAACCAGGCCGGATATCGAACGGATCATCCATCAGGTTGGGATGATGGTGCTTCTGGCACTGACGCTTCTTATTACCATTAATGATATCCTGCGGATCGTGCGCGGATAACGGTCCAAAGCCCAATCTTCTGTCGGGAACGGGAATTGTCTATAATAGCCCTATATGGCTCAAACGTACGATAAAAAAGAACTTGCAAAAAAGTCGGAAGATATTTCCAAGTGGTATAACGACGTGGTGCTCAAGGCCGAGCTTGCCGATTACGGACCGGTGAAGGGTACTATGGTTATCCGGCCGTATGGGTATGCAATCTGGGAAAGCGTGCAGACATATTTTAATACGCTCATCAAAGCTGCTGGTGTGGAAAATGCCTACTTCCCGATGTTTATCCCGTCGTCATTCCTCACGAAGGAAAAAGAACATGTAAAGGGATTTTCTCCGGAACTTGCCGTCGTAACAAAAGCCGGTGGGGAAGATCTTGCGGAACCGCTTGTTGTCCGTCCGACGTCGGAAACGATCATGTATGCCATGTATGCCAAGTGGATAAACAGCTGGCGTGATCTGCCACTTCTTTTGAACCAATGGTGCAATGTGGTCCGGTGGGAAAAAAGGACGTATCTTTTTTTGCGCACCACGGAATTTTTGTGGCAGGAAGGTCATACCGCACACGCAACCCACGAAGAAGCCGTCGATTTTGCCAAACGTGCCCATGATTGGTACAGAAAAGTTTTCGAAGACCTGTTTGCCATTCCGGTAATGCTCGGAACAAAAAGCAGTACGGAAAAATTTGCCGGTGCCCAAACAACCTATACCATTGAAGCACTCATGCCGGATGGCAAAGCACTCCAAAGTGCAACATCCCATGATCTGGGCCAGAATTTTTCCAAAGTGTTTGACATTAAATACCAGAATCAAAAAGGCCAAGAAGAATATGTCTGGCAGACGTCCTGGGGACTTTCCACGCGGTCCCTTGGTGGACTGTTTTTGGCCCACGGAGACGATAGCGGACTCCGGCTTCCGCCTAATGTTGCCCCGACCCAGGTAGTCATTGTGCCGATTGTCAAAACGGATAGTGATGCGTCGGCGATCTTGTCGTACACAGAGGATTTGTATTCCAAATTGCAGGACGCGGGAATCCGTACGAAAATCGACAGCCGTACTACCGTTTCCCCGGGTAGGAAATTCAACGATTGGGAAGTCAAAGGCGTACCGGTCCGGATAGAAGTGGGTGCAAAAGAAACTCAGGACAAGACCGTTACGGTCGTTGTACGGGATACGACTCAAAAGAATATCATGCTGAATACACAGTTTATTTCGGAGGCTCCCGCAATACTATCCGATATGCAGCGGCGGATGTTTGAAGAGCAAAAACAATTCCTGGCAAGCCACACGTTTGACGTCTCCGATTTTTCACGCTTCGAAGAAATCATGAAAACTACCCGCGGCTTTATCCGTGCCTTCTGGTGTGAGGACGAAGCATGCGAAAAGGGGATCAAGGAAAAAACCAAGGCAACGACCCGGTGCCTGCCGCTTGATACGAAGGAAGAAACGGGGGTTTGTGTCCACTGTGGCAAGAGTGCAAAACGCAGGTGGATTTTTGCGCAAAGTTACTAACTCGTGTTCCGATGCTTCATTATTGTAGGGAAAGGTTTATGACCAAACATTTTACGGTAACGGCCATATTGGTAACGAAAGATACTCCCAAAAAGGTACTCCTTGGTTTTCATAGGAAATTGGG
>CAZVTJ010000093.1:0-2209 GCA_964630015.1 uncultured Gammaproteobacteria bacterium
TAATCTTTCCAAATACTACCAATACCTGTATACTTATATATTCATTATATGAAAGTAATCAAATCAAAAAAATTCATTATTATCGGTATTCTGATTGCCGCATTTGTTGGCAGTGGAGTCTTTTTCTTCTCGTCCAAACAGGCTTCCGCTCAAAATACAGCAAAAAAACAAAAGGAATATACCCTCCGGAAAAAAACGCTGCAGAAAACCCTATCCATTTCGGGAGATATCGATGCACAGGAAAAAGTAACACTGCGGTTCCAGTCATCGGGACAGCTTACCTGGGTCGGCGTCAAAACAGGTGACCGCGTAAAAAAATATCAGGCGATTGCATCGCTGGATACCAGGGAACTCAAAAAACGCCTGGAAAAATATCTGCTCAATTATTCCAAAACCAGATGGGATTTCGAAACAAGCAAAGACAATTACCGGCAGCCGCCGTATTGGGGATTGACCCAAATCCAACGGCAAAGTGCGGACAGGACATTTGAAAAAGCACAATTTGACCTTACTTCCAGTGTCCTTGATGTGGAACTGCAGGATATTGCCCTCCAATATGCAACGCTTACGACTCCCATCGACGGAATCGTCACCAATATCGATTCACCAAACCCCGGGGTCAATATCACCCCGGCACAGGCGGGATTTGATATCGTCAATCCGGATACGCTGTATTTATCCGTCCTTGCGGACCAAACGGAAGTTACATCAATAACACCGGGCATGAAAGCAGCTCTTACCCTTGATCCCTATCCGGATGAAACGGTCACCGGTACCGTTTCGGCTATTGCCTATACCCCGAAAGCGGGCGAATCGGGAACCGTCTATGAAGTGAAGATTACTATCCCGAAATCAAAATTCTATAATACCCTTCGGCTTGGAATGACCGGCGATGCGGTATTCGTGACGAAAGAAATAAAAAATGTCCTTGCCGTTCCCTCCGAATACGTGAAAGCTGACGGGGATACGAAATACGTCATGGTACAAACCCCATCCGGTATAAAACGCCAGAACGTAACCGTTGGCGAAGAATCCGATACGGAAACACAGATTACTTCGGGCCTTCGTGAAGGTGACGTTATCTATGATTAACCTTTCGCACGTGTGGAAAGAATATCGTATCGATAATGATATCGTCTTTACCGCGCTTAAAGATATTTCCCTTACGATCAACAGCGGTGAATACTGTTCAATAACCGGTCCTTCCGGATCGGGAAAATCTACCCTCATGCATCTTGTGGGGCTTCTGGATAAACCCTCACGGGGGATAATTTCGATAAACGGCAAACAGATCGAAAAGCTTTCGGATACCCAATTGTCCCATTTACGCAACGAATTCGTCGGGTTCGTATTCCAGCAATTCAACCTAATCCCCAAACTGACGATTCTGGAAAATGTCATGCTTCCCAGTGTGTATAGCAGGAAAAACGAAGTTAAGGCACGGAAAAAATCAATGGACCTTCTGGAGCGCTTCGGCATCGCATCCAAAGCGCTTTCATATCCCAACAAAATATCCGGCGGACAACAACAGCGTGTTGCCATAGCCAGGGCATTAATCATGGATCCGCAACTAATTTTGGCCGATGAACCGACGGGAAATCTGGATACGAAAAGCGGGCAGGCAATTCTTGACCTATTGGAAGAACTCCACTCGGTCGACAAAAAAACGGTCGTCCTGGTTACGCATGATATGGCAATCGCAAAACGTGCAAAACGGAAAATCAAAATTGTTGACGGAGTCATGGCATGAATTATTTTTCCTTTATCATCAAATCGGCTGTCGCGGACCTGCTCCGGAATAAAGTCCGGACACTGCTTACATCGCTTGGAATTCTCATCGGCGTTGCATCGGTCGTCCTTCTTATCGCATTCGGATTGGGACTTAAAGCGTACATAAAGCAACAATTCGAAAGCCTGGGAACCAACGTCATGTATATCTTCCCCGGACAGGTACTGAACCGTTCAGGTGGTTTTAGCGGAGGGGCCGGCGCAGCAAGCGGTCCGAAATTTGATGAACGCGATGTTATAAACATAAAAAAAATCCCGGGTGCTGAGCGGGTTGTGGGAGCATTTACCCGGACAGTAAGCGTAACTGCCGGGCAAAAAACGGAAAGCGCCACACTTTACGGAACATCACAGGAACTGTTTCCGCTGCGCAACCTTTCAACACAGTTTGGTCAG
Source organism: uncultured Gammaproteobacteria bacterium (assembly GCA_964630015.1). Classification (GTDB taxonomy): domain Bacteria; phylum Patescibacteriota; class Microgenomatia; order UBA10105; family UBA927; genus CAZERT01. Next base: position 2,182 of record CAZVTJ010000093.1, read on the forward strand.
CTTTTTACCAAAAACGACGTTGAAAAGA
>CAZVTJ010000094.1:0-2040 GCA_964630015.1 uncultured Gammaproteobacteria bacterium
CCCGCCAATTGCCATGGATAGGAGTAATATCGCATCGGTTTGTATATCCCCTGTTTTTCATCATCAGACACAGGTCGGGAAAGGATTCCTATCCGTTTTGCCGCTTCGATCAGGAATTTTCCAAGGCCAAGTATATAGGTATGGATTGCAACAGTAAGAATTATCGGATGAAGCAACTGTTTTTTAACCCATCCGTCGGATTTGGATTCCATCGGCACGTCCCGGAGTCCGGCTTTTATTTTATTCTTCCCCGAAGGGAGGATCATTGCTGCACCTCCCCAAACACTTGAAATTGATTTATCCCTTCCAAAAGAAAAAACCGTACCATCTCCAAATGAACCAAGCGGCATAGTATCCACTTCGGTACCGAATCCATGGGCAAGATCCTCGATAAGGATAATTCCTGTCTTTTTCGTATATTCCCGGATAGCAACAATATCTGCAGGAATTGAAAACGTATGTTGTACGATAATAGCTTTTGTCTTCTTCGTAACAACTTTTTTTATTGATTGAACAGTTAAATTGTACGATGAATCGATATCCGCATATTTCACTGTAGCGCCGGTGTGGCGGATTGCGTTTGCCACAACCATGCAGGTAAATGCCTGGATGATAACCTCATCCCCTTCTTTGATTCCAAATGTCGATAGCAGTGCGGTCATGGCCAGCCTGCCGCTTAAGTAAAACCGGAAATCAAGGGGGTGATACCGGCGCAAAAACCATTGTTCGCACGTTTTTTTGTATCCCTGGGAATCCTTTGATGATGAAACAAACAGGGAAAAAGCACGGGCAATATCCGACCGGTTGGTATTGGGAGAAAGCGAACAACTGATAACACGAAACGGATTCATGGGAATTAGCGTGAAATCCTGCCCATCTTTTGCATTTCGGAAAATACGAATGCTGCCTCTTTTCCCTTAAACAATACAACGTCACGAGCCCGTAACCGTTTTGCAAGTGATATGGCGGCTTCATGGGGAGAAAGGCAATACAGTTCCGGAGGTGTCTTACCCGACTCGGCAATACCCCGAGCAAAGCTGTCATAAAAATTCTTATTCGTTATGTAAATTGCTCTACAGCAACTTCCTGCAATTTTTCCGACGTCATAATGGGATGCATCCGTATAGGATCCAAGTTCTATCATCGGCTGGAACACAAGATACAGGTTTCCCGGAAATTTTTTTGCATAGGCAAGCGATGCAATCGCCGCATCCGGATTATTATTGAATGTGTCATTGATCAGGACGCTTCCCGACGGCCCGTCGGCAATCTCCATGGAGCGGTCATAATTGGTCAGTGTCGCGGATGCTTTGGTAATAGCGGGCATGTCCATCCCTGCCTCCAGCGATGCGGCAATGGCGCATGCAACGTTAACACGGAAATGCTCACCGCGGATTTTGGTATGGATATTCAAAGTGCCGGATGGCGCCGTGAGGGAAAACGAAAGAGAAGTTGGCAACGACCGGGTTTTACCGATCGTCAGATATTCGTCCACGCCCTGATGTGTATTCTTTGTAGTCCGTACTCCGCATGTTTTGCATCCGATTTTTTTTGCCCATGCAAGCATGTCCGCAACATGCACATTATCCATATTGCCGATTGCAACCTTCTCCCCGACGAGCCCCTCAAACAGTTCGAACTTTGCTTTTTTCGTCGTGTCCATGGATAAAAAGAGATCCTGATGCTGCGGATTGATGGCTGTCACGATGCCGATCGACGGATGCACCATGGAACACATTTTTGCTATTTCTCCCGGCCTGTACGCGCCCATTTCTACGATAAATACTTCATGGTCATCCGTAAGATATTTATGGATTGTTTCCGCAATCCCGATCGGTGAATTCTTGCTCGCTTCCGTTTTGAGTACTTTGTACCGGGCGGAAAGGATTGTGGCAAGGAATTCCTTTGTGGATGTTTTTCCGTAACTTCCGGTAATACCGATTACGATCATGGGGGTATGGCGCCTGAGTTTCTGTACTGCTTTGGATATCACGTATGCGTGATAGATGCGTGTCGGCACCGATAAAAGCCAAACAAAAA
>CAZVTJ010000095.1:0-2035 GCA_964630015.1 uncultured Gammaproteobacteria bacterium
TGAGGCGATAGTATGCGGTTACGCAAAAACTCCAAAAAAAAGAAGTATAAAAACAACAACCGTAATTCCGGCAAAAACAGCAACTGTCCGCACAAAAAGATCCACACCCTGTTTTTTATGGCCGTCCAAAAGAAGCTGGAGCGGTTGGTACACAAACAGGTACCCCATCATGGCGGCAGAAAGGGTAAATAGTGAAATCATCGCAATGGGAGCTAAGATCGTATCTTTGGGACCAAAAAATTTACTTCCATAGAACATGAATAGGGCAACCAAAATGATATATGAACTTGCAGCGGCAGCGTTTACGAATGGGTTTTTCGTCATACATTGGTTATTATACTATTCACATTATTGGCCTAACGAATTATCCACCATTAACTGGATACATGATTACAGGTACTGATGCGGGGAAAATAACAGTATATTTATATCCCACATATTTCGGAACGCAGTATCACCATGATTCCTTCTGCGCGAAGGCAATACATATATATGGTCGTATTATTTGAGCTTTTTGGACAATATGCAAAATTGAAATATTTTATGATTGTATCACCCAAAAATGGTTCGTAGTTTGATTTAACAGACAAAAATCGTATACTACACATGGATGTTCGGAAAATATTCTTCCCATAGAATTTTTGTCTTCGTCAGACATCATTCAGGTGTCTGACTTGTCATGCCATCATTTCAAATAACGCCATAGGAACCAAACATAGAAACCATTGCCCCTTGTGCCTTTGGTCCAAACATGTAGACAACTCTCCAGGAGACAGACAATCCTCCTGTATGGGTCGTATGAAACCGATCGGATTACGAATCAGACATGATGGTGAACTCATGATCGTTCATCAATGCCTTTCATGCGGAAAGATAGTAAACAACAGAATCGCCGGTGACGATTTACCGGATGCGATTCTTATGCTTATTCCGGAATCATCAGACGGAAGAAACCTTCTGACGAAGAAACAAATTCCTGAAATCCGTACTGTACTTTATGGAAAAATTCATTATTGAAGTTAAGACAAACATTGTTAATGTTTCCGTTTTTTGATATTTTTAACATATGGAAAACGAAATCCAACAAAATATTCCAACAGATCAACCACCAACCCAAATTCCCACTCCTATTGCAACACCTGTACCAACTAATCGGTCAAAAATAATATTGTTTATTTTATTAGGGCTAATTGTTATTAGCGCGTCGATTTTTGTCGGGATTCAAATCGGAAGAAAACAGACTTCAGACTTACGTTCTAGTTTAATTTTACCCACTATTACACCTAGTGTTGCACCAAAACAACCAACTATCACGACACCCCCAGCATCACCATCCCCAAAAATTAAAATCGGCACTTTAACCTCAATTAGTGATTCAGAGAACGTATATACGAATAAAAAATACGAATTCGAGATAAACCTTCCTAAAAACTTCTATATCACGCAGGAAGAAATATTGGGAAATGAGGGTGATATGTCTGCTCAATTTTATGTTGATCTATCAAAATACAAACCAGAAGACATTCCGGGAATAGAATTTCCCGGTATCCGTATCATTGTGGGTAATTTTTCCGGAGATTTACTCTCTTATGTTGAAGAAAATGCTTCAAATAACGTCCGTGGGTATGATCCTGCCAATCCGCCAGAAACAACGAAGAAAGTTATGGGTGGTAAATTAGCATATCAATTACTTAACAATTATTATGTCGTAAATAATGGAAAAATATATTCCATTAACAACGGAATCGAAGAAATACTCTTTAACCAAATCATCTCTTCCTTCAAATTCACGAACTAATATTCTTCAGCATCCCGAGTTCTTAATGAGGCTAAACTTGGTATATTAAGTGCCAACTGGCTTCCCCATGCGGACTCCTCGTTCGCCCTCCGGGCTACGGTAGAAACAGTCGGACCAATGGTCCTCACCACGTCAGAAAAGCAAGAAAAAAAGGACCGTTTCAGGTCCTTCTTTCTTTTGCTGCTCCCCCGCGTGGACTCGGACCACGAACCTTCATCTTACAGAACCCCTCTTGTT
>CAZVTJ010000096.1:0-1988 GCA_964630015.1 uncultured Gammaproteobacteria bacterium
GCAGCTGATAAAATCGGTGCGGCAACAGTATGGTGGGGTATCACCATGGCAACGACCGGTGTCGTATTTCCAATTAAATCAACTGAATGCTGTTGACCCTGAACAAACAAAATTTTGTCAAAATGATCCGTTATGACTACCTTGGGGTATTTAGTCCGGGATTCGAAGACACGAAGATACCATGCAATCCCTATATATAAAACCCCCACACAGACACCGGGGATGACCCAATTCCTGAATTTACTTTTTCCCATACAGTCTGGAAAAAAGGAAGATGGTCGTTGTCGCAAGAACCAGAAGTATACCCACTGCCGCAATAAACAACCCGCGTTCGTTGCGAGTTACCCAATCCGGAGCTCTCCCCTTTTGTCCCGCTGTGGATTTTGGGGAATACTTGGTATTGGCAATCGTGACGATATCGCCACCGGTATGTGCATACACGGATGGCTCGTACATAAGGGTAAACTGCGCCGGAGGAGCAAAATATTTTCCACTTGTAACAACACGTGCCTGGTACTCATATATATGCTGTGAATTTGGAATTGAATTCAAGGCAAGATACACGGAATCCGTGCCTATCTCCATATTGAATGCTTGAAAATTATTCCCAGTGTGATCAAGCTGCATCCGGTCATTTTTGAGCGTCGTATTGACCGCCACCATTCCAGCAGGAAGATGGTCTTCCAGTATTCCATATTCCCGGGCACCTTCTAAACCTTCTACCGTTAACCGAACCGTTACGATTTCCCCCAGTGAAAATGGTCCTTTTGAACCATCTTCCCCGATATACTCACGCGTGAGGCGGACTCCGCCATTTGACTCCGGGGCGACTTTTGAGGCATCCCTTTTTTGGATGTAAAGACCGGTAGAATAGAGTTGTCCCGTTCCTTCCTGTTTTACCGACAACACTGAACCCTGGGGGGAAATTTTTGCAACAGGTACGAAAATTGTAGGCCGCATGGAAACGGACGTTATGGAGCCGGTTGAGAGTGGTGCCCCATCCAAAAGAACACGGTATGACTCATTGGGCGTCCCTTCCCCGCTTGACTGGTAATAGGAAAGCAGTGCACGCACCGATTCAACGGTAGCAATCGTATGTGTCCAAAATTCGCTCGTGCGGGATTGCACCAAATACCTGACAGCCGGTAAAACCGTTTCCGTAGGCTGTTTCGCTGCAATAAGAGCACGGATAACAAGCGCAGTTGTCAAATCCGCCGATCCAAACCGTGCCCTGGGACCCGCTTTCCACCAGGCAGAATCCCCCTGTCGGGTTGCCCGGGAAAGAAGCGTATCTACACCATTTGTTTTGGTATCCAAATCTCCTGCCTGAATACGCCAATAGGATACGCGGGCCAACAGATCATCGGGAATATCGTTGTCGTGAAATGCGTAAAGATTTTCCTTGTTGGTGCCACTCACCATAAAACGGATCATGGAGCCAAACAAAAGTGTCTGCATTTCCTTATCTTTTTCTGCACCTTCTTGCCTCGGAAGGAGATGTTTTTTTGCATACGAATCCAATTCCGTAAGAGTATCGCCCGTGTCATACCCCTGTTTTTTTGCCTCCAGCAACACTTCCCCGACATACTCACTGACAAACGGCAGGGAATTACCCTCTCCCCACCAATCCCATCCCCCGTCAAAATTCTGCAGCGTCCGGATCCGCTCTATCCCCTTTTTAATCAGCGCATCAAGTTGTTTGGTATCTTTTGCATCCGCTGCTGGCAGTGTTTTTGAAATAAGCGCTGCAAGGACTTTTGTTGCCGTCTGTTCGGAACATTCGTATGGATAAAGCATCAGCGATGAAAGGGTCTCCGGGAGGGAACCGACAATCCTGGGTGACAAGGAAAGTGTCAGTTGGGAATTGTTTGTATCGGTGTCGGCAAACCGGTTGAGTGAAAATTCTTTTGATCCGATCCCGACAAATCCCTGTTTCTGGAAAAACACGGCGGCGATAACGGGAAGTGGTATGGTAATGCTATCTCCCT
>CAZVTJ010000097.1:0-1972 GCA_964630015.1 uncultured Gammaproteobacteria bacterium
CAACCATTCCCTTATCCCCGACCCGCAGAAGATTGGGAACAATCGGCCGGATAATGACCTGCTTGGTAACAAGGATTTCCGCCTTCCCATCACCCACCTGGGTATTGGCATTTGCCGCTACTGCGGACACGACCCATGTCGTTAAATTATCCGGTAATTTAATCCGCACGGTCGCTTTCCCCTGAGTGTCGGTTTTTATGGACGGATTCCAGTATGCCGTATCTTCGAATTTCGACCGACCGCTTCCATCGCCCTTTTGGTTATGGACATACAGACCATCAACGAAATAGGTATGTGTTCCTTCGATTTCCAAATTGTACACGGAGGTTTTTCCCAATACCCATTCAACGGACGTAACGGGAACGGGATTCCCATCCACACCAAGAAGCGTATCCCCATCCTGCACACTTCCTGCCTGCATCCACCCGCTGTTGACAAACAGATAATGATCGGGGGTGACGGACAATTTCCTATTGATGATAATCGTGCCGATATCTTCCTGTTTGAATACTGCCGTTACTTTCCTTGACAGGATTTTTTTCGTTTGCGGGGATTCAAATGTGGCAATCCTCTCTCCGCGTTTTAGGGTTTCTATAGCCCGCTTACTTCCATCTGCCATTGTTACCAATGACCCTTGGGCAAAACAGCCACCGCCTTCCGCCTGATTGACGAAGATCCCCTCTAGTGAATGGGTAGAAACCGTACTATTTCCGCGTAGGCTCCAAAATGCCTGAAAAATCGTTTGGGATGATGGATCAACGAATTCAAACAGTGCTTTATCGATAGCCCATAGTGCCACATCCGTTTGAACCGGATGGCCCTGGCTATCCGTTGCGGTTACCATTACCGTTGCTGTGTCACCGGGACTATAACTTGGTTTATCTGTCCTGATCGAAAGGGTTGTTTTTTGACCAAGTGCCGATACTTCAATATCCGCGGAATATTCATCCAAACCCATCGGGGAAAATGACCGGGCTGTCAGGAAGACATTGGGCATATCGGCAGTCTGAAGCGGGAGGGAAACTTCCGTATGTGTTCCCTGCATTCCTACAACCTGAAACCGCCGCACCCGTCCCCGTTCGACAAGCAACAGGATATCCCGGTTCCCGAACGATGATTCTATCGTGACACGTGCCGTATCGCCGGGCATATACCTGTCTTTATCCGTTGAAACCTTCAGAGTCTGATTATTACCGATTGTTTCCCCTTCGGATGGAACAGAGGATACCCATGAATACAGCGTACGCACCATACGGTTTCCCTTGTTGTCGTCTGCCGTAATTTCCCATTCATAAGAACCGGTTTTTTGGGGAGTAAATGATAGCGTTGCCGATCCGTCTTTTTTGGTCATGACGGAAAATTCCTTTATGTTTTCCGTTTTTTCCACATACCGGGGATATTTTTCCTGGGACCCTGAGGATTTTTCCCAATATTTCCGGACAACTGTAATGGATAATTTTTTCCCGGAAATATCTGTTTCCCTGTTTTGTACAAGTATCACGGGAATGGACAATTCCCTACCAACTGCACCACTGGCAGAATGGTCCGTTCTGTACAGTGAAAATTCCGCAGGGCGCACAAGCACGCTATTGGAGGTAAATACCGGGTTGCCCGAACCGTCGGAAAATTCGCTTTCGATCGTAATGATGCGGTTTTTCCCATTATTGGAAGAGGGCAACCTAAATGATCCCTGCGCAATTCCTCCACCAGCAAATGATATATTTCCGGAAGAAATCTGTTCCCCGTACCATCCGCCGTATTCAAACCAATGGTCATTATCCCGAATATCACTTTGGTACACCGGTTCATAGGTATCCGATGAAACGATTTTATATTTTACTGCGCCCGTAATAGGCTGGCCGGAAAAATACGATCCCGTAACGGTAAAATTGACGGTATCGCCGGAAATAAACTGCGTTTTTTCCGTCGCCAAATCAATATGGTATTCGGGCTTACGGTACTGTTCAACCCA
>CAZVTJ010000098.1:0-1962 GCA_964630015.1 uncultured Gammaproteobacteria bacterium
TTCCTATCCCATCGATGATCATTCGGATCTGTCCTCTTCCGGTCCCGTATTTTCGTTACTTGCAACCGCTGCACTCGCCAGTGATCCGCATGCGGTCGATCCGATCGATGAAGCACTCAACAGACTCATGAATACGCATGAGGAATATACGGAACATGCCAAACGGTTATCTTATGAAGGGAGTCAGGAATTGCCGTATCCGTTTCTGCGCAACAGAAAATACCGCGGTACAGACGGCATAGTTGTTGCCGTAAAAGGCGCGCCGGAATCAATCGTAAAACTGTGCCACATGGATGGTCAGGAAAAAGATGCGATTGATCGGGATACGGATGCGTTTGCCCAAAAGGGATTTCGCGTGTTGGCAGTTGCACGTTCCCGACAAGATGCTGCCGACCCGGAAGCATTTGACTATTTGGGTCTTGTGGCATTTGAGGATCCGCTTCGTCCGGATACAAAAGAGGCGGTTGCCCAGTGCCATGATGCCGGTATCCGTGTCGTGATGATCACCGGCGATTATCCTGCAACAGCAGTGCATATTGCCCGGGAAATCGGTATTGCACATGCCGAAACGGTTGTTACCGGGGATCAGCTGCGCGCATCTTCATCCCAACAGATGAAGGAGTTGGTTGCAAAGACTAATATTTTTGCGCGTATACAGCCGTCACAGAAGTTGGATATCGTCAAGGCATTTAAAGATGCCGGTGAAGTTGTGGGAATGACGGGGGACGGCGTCAATGACGCACCAGCCCTAAAAAGCGCCGACATAGGGATTGCTATGGGCAAGCATGGAACCGATGTTGCCCGGGAGGCATCGTCGCTTGTTTTGCTCCAGGACGATTTCCATTCCCTTGTTGCTGCCGTCCGTATGGGCCGGATGATTTATGACAATATAAAAAAAGCCACATCCTATATTATTGCCATTCACGTTCCGATTGCGGGAATGGCGCTGTTGCCGCTTGTATTTGGGAACCCCGTCGTTTTGCTTCCTGTCCATATCGCATTTTTGGAATTGCTTATAGATCCGGCATGTACGGTTGTATTTGAATCGGAAGAGGAAGAAGGGGACTCAATGAAGAGAAAACCCCGCCCGGTCCGTCAGCCGTTATTTGACAGAAAGAACCTAATCCTCCGGCTGCTGCAGGGTGGCGTTGCATTTGCTGCGGTTGGCGGGGCGTATGTGTATGCACAAAGCATCGGCATGCCACAACGTGCGGTACAGGGAGTCACGTTTTTTTCCCTTGTTGCATCAAACATAGCCCTTATTGCCTCCAACCTTTCCTGGGGAAAGTCCCGCAGATTTGCGTTTTTCCATAACCGCGCATTCCTTTGGCTGCTTGGCAGTATAGGAGTGGTATCCGTTTGTATCTGGTTTTTTCCGTTTCTGCAACGGATTATCCAAATTTCGGTTGTTGACGGTGTTCCGTTTGCCATAGCAGGATGTTCGGCGTGTGTGACGTACGTCGGGAGCGAACTGGTGGAAAAATTCGAATCGACGATTGAAGAAAAGGATGATTAACGCGTTCTTCGTTTTTTTGTTTTTCCGGATTTTTTCGGAAACATATGTCCACCCATGGGGTATTCTTCTTTCTGGTTAACCGGTCGGTTGGTAATATATTTATCATACAGTTTTGAGGTTTCCGTGATGAACCGCATAGCGCCCATTTTTTTTACCCGCCGGAGGGAATAAATATATGTTGGTTTGTGAAAAACATCAAAGTGATAGCCATTTTTGGTAAGCCACCGGATAAAATCGGTATCTTCGGCAAACCCGACGCTTGGGTTAAATCCCGGCGATGCCCGGAATATCTGTCGTCTGATGCCGATGAGCGCTCCGAGTGCGGCACCGGATCCAAGAATCCGTGTGACATCGGAAGACATATTCAGGTAGGTAATGATAACGTGTGCAAGCGGGTCATCTGAATGGCATACCGTCCAGCAAGTAAATACCTCGGATGATTTTTT
>CAZVTJ010000099.1:0-1887 GCA_964630015.1 uncultured Gammaproteobacteria bacterium
GGAATCAGCAGAAATGACGGACGGATTCCCATCACCAAAGATACGGCAAGCGATGCATAGACGAGCCATCGTATGAAATGTGTTTGGATAAACCAGAGAAGAAACAGGAATGAAAATCCACATAAACTTGCAGATAGCGATTCCGTGAGCAGGACGTGTTCATAGGAAAGAAGTACCGGGTGGATGGCAAGGATTACTGATGCACACAAGGAAAGAACCGTTGAAACACGAATTTTTTTTAGTGTGGCATACGTGAACAAGACGAGCATGATGGAAAGCGTTGTCTGGAGGATGACAATTGGTTCAAACGTCGGGGGATAGGGAAACAGGAACCGGTTGAGCATAAAAAGCATCGGATACAGCGGCATGCGGAAGGGGGTAATGAATGTGTGAAGAGATGGGTTGGCAAGAAATGTCTGGCCGAGTTGGTCATATCCGACGCTGTCGGGAAAGGTCGTGACAGGGTCGGTCCAGCGGGAAAATGCGATGCGTATGCCAATGGCAAGGAAAAGAAGGAGGCAGATGGGAAGCGAACATCGTTTTGAAATGGTTTTCATGCGTAGCTCTTTTCTTACTATCACAATAGTATATAATCCAAACAGATTTGTATGAAAGCAGATTTTTGGAAGAATAAAAATGTCCTGATTACCGGCGGACTTGGCTTTATCGGCAGCAATCTGGCTATAGAATTGGTGCGCCGTGGCGCCCGTGTGACGATCCTTGATAATCTGGCTCCTAACCAGGGAGGGAACTACTTCAACATCCAGCCAATTTTGCACAAGGTTACCGTTGACACCAGCGATGTGCGGGATCGAAGCACTGTCCACAATCTTGTATACGGGAAAGACTATATTTTCCACCTGGCACGGCAAACGGATCATATTCTGTCGCAGTCAGATCCTTTCCCCGATATTGACGTAAACATTAAGGGGACCGCAATTTTGCTTGAAGCATGCAAGGCACTGAATAAAACCGCACGATTTGTCTATGTAGGAACGCGCGGACAGTATGGGAACGCCATCAAACTTCCGGTTGCTGAAGATGCGCCAACCAACCCCAAGGGTATTTATGAACTGACGAATTTAGCAGGGGAAAAGCTAGTGAAAATCTATAACGATATCCATGGAATCCGATCCGTGATGCTGCGGCTTACCAATATTTACGGCCCGCGCGCGCAGATGAAATCGGATCACTTCGGTGTGGTGAATTGGTTTATCCGTCAGGCGATGGACAAGGTAAAAATACGGGTTTTTGGCGATGGGAGTCTGAAACGGGATTTTGTCTATATTGATGATGCGGTAGATGCTGTTTTACGTTGTGCCCAAATGGAATCTTGTTATGGGGAAATCATTAATGTCGGGGATGACAAGGCGGCAACATTCCTTGAGCTCGTAAAATTGCTTGTAACATTGGTTGACGGGGCAACGTGGGAGTTTGCACCGTTTACGCCGGAACGGGCAGCACAGGAGCCCGGACATTTCGTCAGTGATATAACGAAAATAAAAAAACTTACGAAGTGGCAGCCAACAACATCACTCAAAAAAGGCCTTCTTGCCACCATTGCGTACTACAAAAAAAACAGGACACAATATTGGTGAAGTTTGTAGCTTCGAAAGATTGCATGATTGAAAGACTGTAATGTCTGCCTTCGCTATGAAGCTACGGCGAAGCGAAGCTGGAAGATGGATCCCCGCATACGCGAGGATGACAAAGGAAAAAGATAGATCTTTCCCGTTATGGCGGGACGAGGGTGATGAAAATGGTGTATGTCGTAGTATACGGTGTATTAACGAAGTGAAATCGTTATTTTATAGCCGAGAACAGCGGCAATACGGCGAAGCGTTCCCATGGAAGGATTTGCATTCATGCTTTCAATTCTGGAAATAA
>CAZVTJ010000100.1:0-1887 GCA_964630015.1 uncultured Gammaproteobacteria bacterium
GTGAATCGATAGCCTCGTCGATTTTCGATTCGTCCTTAAACAGATAGCTGGTGGATCCGATCCGTGTGGCACCCGCATCCCGTACGACTTTTGCCGTCTGGTCGTTCATACCGCAATCAACACCGATCGGAAGGTCCGGAAGGGCCCTGTGGATTATTTTGATCTTTTCCACCGTATCTTCATCAAACGGCTGGCCGGAAAAGCCCGCATCTGCCGTCATGATTAACACGCAATCGATTTCTTCCAGAAACGGTTCTATCTGTTCAACCGGCGTTTCCGCATCAACTGCAAGACCAACTTCCATATCGTATGCACGTGCTTCCGACAAAAAATCCCGCGGGTCCCTGCATTCCACATGGGCAATAACCCTATCAAATCCTGCCTGATTTACCCCAGGTAAACATGAAACCGGATCATTTACCATCAAATGCGCCTCAAATGATAACCCAAATTTTTTGTATCGCTTAATCGTTGGTTCCAGAAGCCGGAAATCATGCACCGATTCATTAGGAACGAGGCTATTATCGGCAACATCTATCTGTACCCAGGAAAGCTTCCCGGCAACCAACCCGACCTTGCGGGCAAGCTCATTGACATCCTTTTCGTAAATATTTGCGATGACTTCTGTCATAAAAAAATAAAAATGGGCATTTCCCTGCCCTGTTCTATCTTTCCAGAGAATACGAAGGAGTGTCAAGGAGGAAACGGTTTCGTTTATTCGCGGTTTGAGGCATCGTATCTTCGTAAATACAAAATACTATCAAAAAACGAAGCAACGAACTACGAATTACGAAGATACGAATAGATTCCCGCTTTCGCGGGAATGACGGATCGCGAGGATGACAAGGTGATTAATTTACCTTTTCCTGTTCTTCGATTTTTTTGATACGGCGGATATATTTTTCCTGCGGGGAAAACGGCTCGGTAAGGAACACCGTAATATAGGTTTTGGCGTCCTCAGTTGACGTATAATCGGCCGCAATCGCCAGGACATTCAGGTCATCATGTTTTCTGCTGTGACGTACCTCATCGGCGCTAAACGCATCAGCCGCACGAATCCCGTCTATTTTATTTGCCGCAATTGTTACGCCAGTTCCGGAACCACAAAATATAATTCCGCGTGAATTGGGATCTGCTGCTACGTTTTGTGCAACCGCAAAAGCAAAATCCGGGTAATCATCAAGGGGATCAAGAACCGTATTGCCGCAGTCCACCACTTCGTGTCCGAGGCTTTCCAGCCATGTTTTGATTTCGTTTTTCCGCTCAAACCCACGGTGGTCCGCACCAAGAAAGAGTTTCATATAAATTTAGTGTGGGGGAAATAATCAATGAAGTCAAATGGGTACATTACTGTAGTTAGGAGACAGTAGTTAGTAGGTAGGAAAAATCCTTTTTTGAACGAAACACCGATGAATAATTCGAATGGATCCCCGCATTCGCGAGGATGACACCCTTTCGCTTAAAGCTATGAATGACGGGCACTACATTCGTCAGAGACTACGGCGATGTGAAGCTGAATTCCCTCCGCCGGCTGGCGGATTCGCGGGAAAGACAAAAAACAGGTGAATTAGCGCGTATTCTGGAGGCTTACCGCAAGGTCGGAGTATTTGGTATCAAGCGACTTAAACATGTCGTCGTTCACCAATCCCCGGCCCCAAGCAACGGCAAGATGGGTGCGGACAACAGCAACCATACCGATGGCATCCATAAGGATCTGTCTGCCAAACCGGCGGTCAAGGCGGGAAAGGCCATCAGCAATTTTTGCAGCAAGGGCTGTGGCGCTATCAAGCACTTGTCGCACCGTTTCATCGTTTTCGGTGCCTTTGAGGCCATCAAACTGATCGTGGACATCCATAAGGGCAACGTATGCAGACTGCCAAAGTTTAT
>CAZVTJ010000101.1:0-1815 GCA_964630015.1 uncultured Gammaproteobacteria bacterium
TTATTTTGATAATTGAACGCTTTTCCATATAATAAGACGGATAATGAAACACCACATTCCGGACCTAACACTCGTCCTTCCCTGTTATAACGAAACACCCGTATTTGTCGGAAGTGTAGCCCTGATTGCGTCCATACTTGATGACTCAAAGCTCTCGTATGAGATTTTGTTTGTTGACGACGGGTCGACTGACGGGACGGTTGAGCTCATAAAAAAAACGGTTTCGCGGTTTCCCCGAACAATGCGGGCACAGTTCCATACACAAAATGCCGGACGCGGAAAAACGGTTGCGGATGGAATTGACGGCGCGCGTGGAAACGTTGTTGGGTACATTGACATTGATTGTGAAGTTTCACCGGTCTATATTCCCCATATCGTGCGGATGATTATGGAAAACCACGCTGATGGGGTTATCGGCGAACGGATTTATCGAAGCAGTCTGGGGTCGCTCCTTCGCGAAGTATTGTCTGTTGGGTATAAATGGCTTGTCCGGACGGCACTTCCCACAGGTATGATCGATACGGAAAGCGGATATAAATTTTTCAACCGGAAAAAAATCCTTCCCGTTGTTTCCCATACCCGGGATATGCATTGGTTTTGGGATACGGAGATTATCGTACGGTCACGTCTTGCAGGATTGCGTATGCGTCAGGTTCCGGTTCTGTTTCTTCGCCGGTTTGATAAGGTATCATCGGTACATATTGTTTCTGACACGCTTTCATATCTTCGATCCATCGTGCGATTGCGCCGACAGCTTATATCTGAAGGAATTTCCCTATGAATACCCATGAAATTTCCATAGGAAAAGCATTCCGGTTCGTACTATTTGAATTCTTTACCGCGGTTTCCACGGTTTGTATCCTTCCTCCCCTACGGCGACTCTGGTGGATCCTTTTTGGGGCAAAAATCGGCACAGGAACGGTAATTTTGCGCAGTGGTGTTACGAACGGATATCACTATGGGCTCTCCCGATTGTTGATTGGACGGGATTGTTTTTTGGGTAACGGTGTTGACCTTGACGTTCGTGGCGGGATTATGTTGGACAATGAAGTAACGCTTTCCAATGGTGTGGCACTCGTTTCCCATATTAATGTTGGGTATGCAAACCATCCGCTCCAGACTGCATATCCCACGAAAGAAGCTCGGGTTATTTTAAAAAAAGGCTGTTATATTGGGACAAACGCCATTATTCTTCCTGGAGTGACGGTTGGTGAATATGCCGTTGTGGGGGCTGGTGCGGTTGTAACAAAGAATGTACCCGCAAAAACCGTTGTTGCGGGTGTTCCCGCAGTCGTGATAAAACGAATCCACGTATGAAATCCACCAAAACAACACGGGCAACACGCCACATTCCATTTACGCTTCCCTATTGGGGATCCCAGGAGAAAAAAGCGGTTGCTACTGCTTTGGTGACAACAATCGGGACCGGTGACGGGCCGTATTCGGAAAAAATGGTATCCCAGCTGACGAAAATACTGGGAACGCCGTATATCCTGCCGGTTACCAGCTGTACCCATGGGATGGAATGTGCCATACGCGCACTTGGCATCGGATCCGGCGATGAAGTAATCGTTCCATCGTTTACCTTATCGGCAACGGCAAACGGTATTGTGCTCTCCGGCGCGAAACCGATATTTGCCGATATTGAAGATGAAACGTATGGTATTGATCCAAAATCCGTAGGATCTTTGATTTCCCCGCGGACCCGCGCGATTATGGTGGTCCACTATGCCGGGATGCCCTGCAGGATTGATGAAATTTTGGATATTGCCAGGAAGAATAACCTGTTTGTGATTGAGGATGCGGCCCATTGTA
>CAZVTJ010000102.1:0-1777 GCA_964630015.1 uncultured Gammaproteobacteria bacterium
AATCTACGTTTAAAGGGGACTCATTATGATGTTTTCCCGTATATGCCTGAAATGACAGATGAAGAGCGAGAGGGTATTAAAAAACATAAAATTGAATTATCCTGATTCCTTATATTGATTCTGGGTAATTATTACGGTATACTTCCCATATTCCACACATCCGCATATCTACTTTCCCGCCACGGCGGGACCGCGGATGGAGGATTAAAGTAGATACGCATTGTAGAAAGCCGTATTAGTGGCGCTCCCGCGTATCCGGAGCGCTTTTTTATTGGAAGAAAGGACATTTTATATGTCAGACATTACATTACAGCAACTGCTTGAGGCAGGATGCCATTTCGGCCACAAAGCCGAGCGGTGGAACCCGAAGGCAAAACGTTTTATCTACACCCAAAAAGACGGTATCCATATTATTGATTTGGTCAAAACCAAAGAAGGGTTGGATAAAGCGATTGCATTTGTTTCGGAAACGGTTGCAGCGGGCGGGGAAATCCTGTTTGTCGGTACCAAACGCCAGGCAAAACAGATCGTGATGGACGAGGCAAAAAAAGCAGGCGCCCCGTTCATGACGGAACGCTGGATCGGCGGTTTCCTTACCAACTGGGAAGGAATCCACAAAAATATCCAGAAGATCAACCGGATGAGCGAAGAGGAAACGTCAGGTGCATGGAAACGGTTTCCCAAACATGAACAAATCAAATTATCCCGGTATCTTTCCCGGTTGAAGGTATTTTATGGAGGAGTATTAACCCTCAATAAACCGCCACAGGCAGTGTTTATCGTTGATATCAAAAAGGAAATTTCTGCAGTGCGTGAGGCAACCCGGATGAATATTCCGATCCTTGCCGTTGTGGATACCAATTCCGATCCGACGCTTGTTTCATATCCGATTCCGTCCAACGATGATGCAGTCGGGGCAATTTCCATTCTGGTTGGTGCAGTAGCCGGCGCATATCAGGCAGCCCATGATATTCGCGTGAAGGAAGAGGAAGCACGCGTGGCAGCCAAGAAAAAGGAAGCGGAAAAAGCACAAGCACAGGCGGAAAAAGCCGTGCCGGAACAAGCAAAACCGGAAGCGGTAAAACCGGAAGTGAAAAAAGAGGTCAAAAAAGAGGAAAAAAAGGAAGAGAAAGCCAAAAAACCGGCAGCAAAAAAGACCGTGAAGAAAGAAGACGCTTCGAAAAAGGAAGCGGCAGTATAACCAATATTCCAAAAAAAAGGACAGTACTATGAATATATCTTTGGATTTGCTCAAAAAACTCCGCGAGGAAACATCCGCCGGGGTATCCGATTGCCGTCAGGCACTTGAGGATGCAGCAGGTGACTACGAAAAAGCCAAAAAGCTTTTAATTTCCCGCGGCATCGAAAAAGCCGCCAAAAAGGAAGGCAAGGAAACGTCCCAGGGGATTATCGAATCCTACGTGCACGCTACGGGAAAAGTCGGTGTTTTGGTCCAGCTTGGATGCGAAACGGATTTTGTTGCCAGGAACGAAGAGTTTAAAAAACTGGCGCATGAAGTTGCGCTCCAGATAGCCGCAATGGATCCAAAAGACGTCAAGGAGCTGCTGGCGACGCCTTCTATCCGTGACGGGAAAACAACGATAGCGGAAATGGTGAAGACAACAATTGCCAAAGTCGGGGAAAATATTACGATCGTACGGTTCTCCCGGCTTTCGATGGAAGTCTGACGGAGCGGGATTTTAGTCTTCTTGCCCCCACGATGTACCGGCTGGTACAATGGGGGCATATGATCAATGACATCACATCCCAGGCGCGG
>CAZVTJ010000103.1:0-1650 GCA_964630015.1 uncultured Gammaproteobacteria bacterium
AGACAACATTTTCTTTGCCTCGCCGTAGTCCTGAGCCTGTCGAAGGACGAAGGGGAAAGGCTAATTATAAGGAAACATTGTAATGATTAGGTGTCAAGGCGTCGCTTTGATTGTTTCCTGAGCGCCATTTGGCTCCAAAATTAAATCACATCAAACCATATCAAAAAGGCGACGCCTTGATTGTCACAAGGCCGCCAGTATGCTCTAAAAAGAAACTAGATCAAACAATATCAACTTTACTTCGTTGCTCATGAATCAATCTTGCAGGGGGTTAGGCTTCTTTTGGAAGAATGGTTGTGTGAAGATACCGTGTTACTTCCTGGTTAAAAAATTCGGTAATGGATGAGGTATCGGTTGGTTGTAGAATCCATTCAATTGCCTGATCGTGGATATCTTTTGTATAGCACAATTGTTCTAAAAACAGTTTCTTGGAAAATTCATTCCCGAATTTTCTTTGGGATACGTCCAAAAGTTCCTCCAGTGTTATTCGTTTTTGGGCAAGGAGGGTGTAGATATCCACATAATCCCTCCACATATTCCGGCGTCTAAGTGTCCGTGCTTTGTCTGCGGCAATATCCCGAAAATCAAACAGGGGAACGGATTCCGTCTGAATGAGGGGGAATAACGGTGTATACCAATAATATAAACAGGTAATTTCAACCCCCGAAGAAAGGGAAACCGTCAATTGATCGTGTGAATCAACCAGTTTTATCGGTTGTTCGTTAAATACAGTGCTGATTGATCTATATACAGAGTCGGAAATGGGATCTTTGGAAAAAAGATTAAAATCATAGGATTTTCTGTGTCCTATTTGCATTGCTAATCCTGTTCCGCCGGCAAGTACCCACGATCCGGAAAGTTCCCGAAGGTGTTGGAAAATATGGAGTCTGTTAGGATCCAATATGTCGTGGTAGTGTGTTGTCATAACGCTCATGGCGGATGTTTTTTGGGGAAATTCCCAATATAAGTGCTGCAAAATGCAAAGCGGATGGAGTATAGGTTTTTATTGGGTGGTTTAAAAAGGTTTCCACAATGACGGTTTTTGGATATATGTGGAAAAGCCACCGCAAATCCTCAAGCGTTCCATACGCAAGTGTTTGGTTTATGATATATGCCGCATCCGTTTTTGGATGAAGATTTTGTATATGTGTAGACCAAAAGAGATGTTGCATTGACTGTGGGAGGGCCATGAGGCAAGTATATCGTATTTGGTTCATGAAATCATTAAAGCGTCTTTTCTGTATCGCGACGTATTCGTGAAGCAACGAATCCCAATCTACAATCTGCTATCTACTATCTACAAACTACTGCGCCCCCCATAGTCCCGCCACAGGCGGGACGAAGGAGGGCTATCTACTTAAATTTTATTTATCCTTCATTTCCCCGGAAATGACCTCATCACGGGCGATGCCGAAAGTACTCCCCTCGTGGCGCAGAAGAAAATACTCGGTATTGGGCCTATCATCGGTTACGGCAGGGGAATTTCCGGCAAAATTGGTAAGAATAGTGCGGTCACCCCAGTACAGGCTTGCCAGCTTGTATCCGTCCCATAACCCCCATTCCGTAACGTCTTTTTTTGCTGTCGGTATGGAAGATAGCCGTTTATCCCACAGCGCTCCATCTGCTTTGGGGATTGGAGTCATGGAACCG
>CAZVTJ010000104.1:0-1552 GCA_964630015.1 uncultured Gammaproteobacteria bacterium
GATATCACGTATGCGTGATAGATGCGTGTCGGCACCGATAAAAGCCAAACAAAAACCCAGGAAATACCATATAGTGTACCTAAAACCAAAACACTGTTACCCAATATTCCGAAAGGCGCAAAAAAATAGACAAGCGAGGCATAACAGAACAACAGAAACGACAGCAGAACGGTTTTCGGGGATACCGGTGGAAGTTTATATGGCGGGATCAGAACCGATTTTCCCTGCGGGGTATGGAGGTGGATCATCATCCTGTCAAATCGATATTCCTTCACGTACCAAAGGTGAACATACGGCGCGATCAGGCGAAAACACACGGCAACAAACAAAATGAAAATAAGGTACGTCATAGCGATGAAATAAACGTTTTACACTGTCTGTAAAATTCCTTGGGATCTGCAAACGGAATCCTGTGATCCTGTCCATCTACGATGGTAAGCCTGCTACCCCGTATAACGGCATTCATCCGCTTTGCAACGGAAACCGGAACAATAGTATCCCTTGATCCCCAAATCAACAATGTCGGGATAGATACCGCCTGCATGGCAGGAAGCAGACTTTGGTTTACAACATTTTTGAATGTCTGTCGCATAACACCTTCCGCACGGTAAAAATCACGTGCTCCGACCGTTTTGTAGTACCAGAGCCGGATTTTGTGGACTGTTTCTTCCGGAAATACGACTGAGGATAAAAAGTTTCCGATTTTAGCAAGCACAACGAAGGCAAAAAATTTTACCTTGTTTACGGAGGAAAAACCCGGTGTTCCGGAAAGGATAAGGGTTCGAACACTATTTTTTTTCGTTAGGAGATATTGAAGCGCTACCCTTCCGCCAAATGAATGGGCAATAATAGAAAAATCCCGTATATTCCTTTTCTGTATGTACGTATCAAGAAATTCCACATAATCGGATAGTGTAAGCGGCTTATCGGGAAGCGCCGATCGTCCGCATCCCGGAAAATCCACGGAATATACCCTGTAGCCGTGTGTTACAAATTCCTTTTCGAGGGGAAGAAATTTTTCTCCGGATAACCCCCATCCGGGAAGAATGACGATATCCATTTTTTTCATAACTTTTTGGCAAATTCTTCCCTGCTTTTCGTTTCATGGCAGGTATTGGGAACGATATCGAGGGGTTGTTCATGGAATTTTACGAACGAACCTGCCGGAATATCCTTGGTAATCGTGAGTCCTGAAGAAATAAATGATCCGCTCCCGATACAAACTCCCGGCATAATGGAAACGTTTACACCGATACGTACGTTTTTGCCGATCAGGCTGCCCAGCTTATTTCTTGACGTGCAAATCCGCTCGCCCTTAACAGAGGCGGAAATGCATCCGTCATCAAGACGCAAATTAGCGCAAACCGCTCCTGACCCCATGCTGACGTTTTCATCCAAAACGCTGTCTCCCACATAATTCGTATGGAACCAACAACCGTTGCCGATGACGCTTCTTGTTATGTCGCTTCCAAATCCCGTCACGCATGCATCCCCCAGTATCGATTCCCGGATCATGGTATTGTTTCCGACAATCGTATTTTTCCCGATATAG
>CAZVTJ010000105.1:0-1545 GCA_964630015.1 uncultured Gammaproteobacteria bacterium
TGTAAAATTCAAAATTATCCATAAGAATACGGCTGCACGGTTAAAATCACGTCTTTCAAAATTACTGGCTTCCAAGTAAGTATCACCACTTCTTGTGTCGCGCACCATGATGGTTTTATACTGGTAGTATTGCTATGGCTGCCCAACAATCTTCCATTAATCTTCTTGGATCACAAGCTCCGGATACCTCCGTATTTGGCCGGATCATGGATTGGATTGCGACGTTCGGGCGTTATATTATGGTTCTGACCGAAATCGTGGTTTTGGGAACATTCATATCCCGCTTCGCCCTCGACCGAAAACTGACGGATTTAAATGAGGAAATATCCCAAAAACAGGAAATCCTGGAGGTCAATCAGGACCTTGAACAGCGGATCCGTTCCGTTCAACAGCAGCTCCTGGAAACAAAAACCATCATGGCATCCCAGTCTACTCCTGTACTTTCCCTTGCTTCCCTGCAACGGATTATTCCCATGGGAACATTTATCCAAACATGCAATCTTCAAAATACACGAATTTCCCTTGATATGACATCCTTGTCGGTAGAAAGCTTCAACCAATTTCTTGTGAATCTCTCCGCAACACGGGAACTTACATCCATACAAATCAACGATATCGCCAAAGACCAAACGGGTATAACGTATTCATTGTCCGGAGTGTATACAAAGTAATATGGCAGATAATTTTGCGCGTCGCTACCGACGGTACTATCAATCGCTTGAACCGATGATGGAAAAGCCGAAAACCCGGTTATATTCAACGATCATTTTCTTTTTTATGGTCATTTCGCTTTTCGGATGGTATGCAATCCGGCCTACCATCAACACGATTTTGTATCTCCGGCGCGAAATAGCCGATAAAACAGAGGTCAATAAAAAAATGGACGATAAAATCAACGCACTCATCCAGGCACAATCAGCCTATGAAGCGATCGAGGCAAAATTACCTCTGTTGGATGAAGCTATCCCTAAAGATCCAAATGTTTTCCCGTATGTCATACGGCTTCGCGAATTGGCAAAAGAAACGGGAGCAACAATTTCCGCAACACAGGTTTCATCTTCACCGATCGCCGCTGAAGTATTGCCGGGAAACAAAAAACCGGCTGTTTCAAAACCAACACCCCTGGGAATTTCTTTCACCGTATCTGGTACATATATGAGCGTCAAACAGTTTCTTGATGGGCTTTCCCAACTTCGTAGACTTGGATCCATCGATTCCTTAACCATAGAACCGGGAGAATCAAAAAACCAAACAGTACAGGGAACACAGCCATCGCAAGCACAACCCTATCTTTCGGTAACTGCCAGAATGCATACATTCTATTGGGAGAATAAATAACCATGAAAACGGATAAGGATATTTTTCTCATATCAATTTTTACCTTTATTACCGTTGCGTTATGGATAGTTTTTGAGCTGACAAAAACAACCAAAACATCAACGGTGACAACCCGGACACAGGAAATCATCAAACCCTTAACACCCGCAATAGATACTGTTACACTGGATGTACTGGAATTACGGCGTCAATAATCCCAAGATATCC
>CAZVTJ010000106.1:0-1538 GCA_964630015.1 uncultured Gammaproteobacteria bacterium
ATGGTCGGAGGGATTCCCTGCAATCATGGGCGAAAGTGTATTTTCCGCGTCATGGAAAAAAAGTGCCAACACCGGTTTATCGTTCATGAGTGCATACACGATTTCCCCCCCTACTCCCGATGATGGTGAGGTGACTTCCGCAATCACGCAATCCGATGCATCAATCCGTTCCTTTTCCCGCGCAAAGATTTCCTCTGCGGTTTTTCCCTTATCTTTTTCCAAAAGTGATGGTGTGATGATTTGCTTGCCCGAAGTAATGCTGTGCCCAAGATGTGTTAATGTCGAAAGAATCTTTTTATAGTGTTTTGTTTCACCGTTTCCGGTGACGTGAGCCGTAAAATAGATCTTCATGATAGTCGTTGTATCAGATTTTGTGTAACCCCTGCAAGGACGGCAATACCTATGACTTCCCCTGAAGGGCAGCTTCCACTTTTTGGACAAACCGTTCTTGGGCTTCTTTGGATGAAACGATATTGAGATCTTTTGTTTGGATTGTTATGGCTTTTCGTTTATAGGAAGTGAGAAGTTTTTTATTCAGGCTATCAAGAAGCCGGACATAAGAAACCGGTATTTCCTGCTCGTATCCGCGTCCGCGGGATTTGATGCGTTCCATGACTGTTGGGATAGGAGCATTCAGATAGACAAGAAGTGTGATTTTTGGAAACAGGGGTTCAAATTGCCGGTAGATTTTCGTATACAATTCCCATTCCGCATCATCGATATTGCCAAGTATGTGGTGTGCCTGTGCATAAGAAAATGCATCCTGGAATATCGGGGTGTCCTGAACAATATCTTCCATATGTAGGCGTTTCTTCACTTCCACCATTTGCGTGATTTTTTCCATAAGGAAAAACGTTTGGGAATGGAATGCCCACCGCCTCATATCCTTGTAGAACCGCGGAAGAAACAGGTTATCGGAAAAGTTTTCCGTGATGTGGGAATAGCCGAAATGGTCTGCCAACAGTTGTGTTGCCGTCGACTTCCCGACCCCCATGGTCCCCATGACGGAGATATAGGTGTGTTGGGATTTCATAATGCGATGGATAAAGGCAGGATGAATTATTCATTATGGTATACTCTAACTAGTAAAAGAGAAAGGAGGAAAAGAAGAGGAAAAAACAAAAAAGAGCGTGTGGTCCCGCCAATGCAGCGGGAATACGAGGAAAGGGTCCCCCGCCATAGCGGGGGAAATCGGACTCGATCGTTTCATGAGTAAGTACATCTGTACAAAAACACAAGAAACGTCTCGAAGTATCTGCGGAAACCCTTCGGTAGCATTTCCCTACCGATGCATATATCTTAAAACTTCCGGCAACGGAAACCCAAAGGATATATGAAGGAAATCTTCTTCACGATACGGTTTTTTACATCTTTTTTTGTTATCCATAAGGAGTGTTCTATGTGTGGCATCTTCGGATATATCGGATCAAATCATCGCGCAGGAGACATCGTACTTGAAGGAATCAAAACACTGGAATACCGCGGGTATGACAGTTGGGGAATTGCACAAGTTATTGAAAAACAATCCAATACCAAAA